>JBFJTG010000096.1:0-12196 GCA_041625575.1 Litorivivens sp. | reverse complement strand
CCAGATGGCATCCAGAAACTGGTCTATGACGGGGGCTGAAAAGTCGCTCATGGCAAGCAGTTTAGCACGCCCCTTAACGAGGGGCCGAACTGAAGGAAGCCAGAGCCGAAAAGCAGCACTTTCAATCTACAACGCAAAAAGGCAGCCTAGGCTGCCTTTTCGAGAACACCAATAAAGCTTACTTGGTAGCGAGCTTTTCCTTGATACGTGCTGCACGGCCACTCAGCTCACGCAGATAGTAAAGCTTGGCTTGACGGACATCGCCGCGACGTTTGACAGTAATGCTGTCAACGAGGGGGCTGTATGTCTGGAAGGTTCGCTCTACACCAACACCGTGAGAAATTTTACGCACGGTGAATGCAGAATTGACGCCGCGGTTGCGCTTACCCAGCACAACGCCTTCAAAGGCCTGCAGACGCTCGCGAGTACCTTCCTTAACTTTAACCTGAACCACAATGGTGTCACCGGGGCTGAAATCCGGTATTTCTTTACCGGTTTGTTCTGCGTCCAGTTCGGCGATAATTTTGTTGCTCATGGCCTGCTCCTCAATAAATTCATAGCTTCACAGCTACTGGCTAATCCCGTTCGCGTAGATATTCCGCCAACAAGGCTTCTTGTTCATCGTTAAGCGCCACCCCGTCCAAAAGATCGGGACGCCGCTCCCAGGTTCTTGCCAGCGACTGTTTCAGACGCCAGCGTCGAATTCGTTCATGATCACCACTGAGCAGCACCGGAGGCACCTGCTCGCCCTCAAACTCCTCGGGGCGGGTGTAGTGGGGGCAATCTAGCAAGCCGTCCACAAAAGAGTCTTCAAGCGCCGATTTATCATGCCCGAGAACTCCGGGCAGAAGTCGCGCGACTCCATCTGCGATCACCATTCCCGCCAACTCACCGCCGCTGAGAACGTAATCGCCTATTGACCATTCTTCATCCACCTGCTGCTTCAGCAGTCGCTCGTCTACGCCTTCGTAGCGTCCGGCGAGCAATATCAGCGAGCTGCGCTGGGCCAGTTCGGCCAGTGCTGCCTGATCCAGCCTGCGCCCTTGTGGCGACAGGTAGGCAACTCGCGCCTCGGGCAACTGCGCTTTGGCCGATGCAATGGCCAAACTCAGTGGCTCGGTCTTCATGACCATGCCAGGGCCGCCCCCGTAAGGACGATCATCGACCGTTTGATGTCGGTCGCTGGTAAAATCTCTTGGATTCCAGCAGCTTACTGAAAGCAATCCGTTCTTGATCGCTCTGCCGCTAACACCGTAGTCCGTTAGCGCTGAAATCATCTCCGGAAACAGTGTGATAAAGCCTATCTTCACTGCCCCCTCCTGAACCCGTTTCTAAAACGTCGGATCCCAATCAACCAAAATAGTGCCCGCCTCGAGATCAACCGATTTAACGTAAATTCCCGGTACGTAGGGCAATAAACGTTCCTGCTGGTCGATACTCGCTTCGCAGGGGTACACTACCATTACGTCATTGGCACCGGTCGCCATCATATGGTCAACCACTCCCAACAATTGCCGTACACCGCCAATCTCGGTTAGCACCTGCAAGCCTTCCAACTGGTGCCAATAAAAATCCTCGGCGGCCAGTGCCGGCAACTCGCTTTGGCTTACCGCCAACTCGCTACCTGCCAGGGCTTTGGCTTGCTCCCGGTCGTCCACACCCTCAAGTGCGGCAACCAGTGACTTACCGTGCTGCCGCCCCTCGGTAATCGAAGTCGGCTGCCACTGCCCGCCTCTCTTGATATAAAGCTGAGAGAAGTCGAGCAAATTACTCATTGGCTCGGTGAAGGAATACAGCTTCACCCAACCCTTTACACCGTACACCGATGACACTTTGCCAACGACGATCAGCTCTTCGGACGCTTGCGTCACCAGAGTCGGCGTATTTATGCTGCTGGAGCTGCTGCTGACGCTTCAGAAACCAGCTTGGCAACGCGATCGGACAGCTGAGCACCCAGCCCAACCCAATGCTCAATTCGAGCCTGATCAACACGCAAGCGCTCTTCCTGGCCACGGGCAACCGGGTTAAAAAAGCCAACACGCTCGATAAAACGGCCATCGCGCGAATTGCGGCTGTCAGTGACAGTCAGGTGATAGAAAGGACGCTTCTTGGAACCGCCACGCGACAAACGAATTATTACCATATTCCTGAAATCCCTACGATTTTTCAGAAAACCCAGCCGAATAAGCCGGATTTTACGCTAACTGGACAAGCCCCAAGCCATCAAAAAGACCAATAATACGGGGCTTTAAAGGCGCGACATTCTACGAGAAAGCGCCCCGAAATGGAAACAGTTTTCCGGCTTTTTTCAAGATATTAGCGCTATTTCGCGCCAAAGCTGCGGCCCTGGCGCCCCTGCGCTGCACAGGACTTTGAAAAAAACAAAATAATTATTATTTTTCAATCACTTAAAAATCCTGCCGGCGTTCAGCGAGACCTACATCCCCGGTGGGCGACCACCGCCGGGCGGCATCATCCCGCCCATGCCGCGCATCATATTAGCCATACCGCCTTTCTTGCCCATCTTCTTCATCATTTTTTGCATCTGCTTGTGCTGCTTGAGCAGACGATTCAAATCCTGCAACTCCGTGCCCGACCCCATTGTAATGCGGCGCTTGCGTGAGCCGTTAAGTACATCGGGATTGCGACGCTCGGCCGGCGTCATGGAGTCGATAATGGCCTCCATCCGCTTAAACATTTTGGTGTCGACTTGCGCCTGAGCCGCCTGCGCCATCTGCCCCATGCCCGGCAGTTTATCGAGCATGCTGGTAATGCCGCCCATATTCTGCATTTGTTGTAGCTGATCTTTGAGGTCACTCAGATCAAACTTTTTGCCCTTTTTCAGTTTGGCCGCAAGCTTCTCGGCCTTGCCCTTGTCTAGCTTCTGTTCCGCCTCTTCAATCAGAGACAGCACATCCCCCATACCAAGAATGCGCGAGGCAATTCGATCAGGGTGAAAGGTTTCGAGAGCATCGGTTTTCTCACCCACACCCAAAAATTTAATCGGCTTACCGGTAATGTGTTTTACCGACAGGGCCGCACCGCCGCGCGAATCAGCGTCTGACTTGGTTAGAATCACACCCGTCAGCGGCAGTGCTTCATTGAAGGCTTTCGCGGTGTTGGCCGCATCCTGCCCGGTCATGGCATCAACCACAAACAGGGTTTCGATGGGTTTGATGGCGGCGTGTAGCTGCTGGATTTCAGCCATCATGGCCTCATCAACAGCCAGGCGACCAGCCGTATCAACAATCAGCACGTCATGAAATTTGAGCTTGGCCTCAGCCAATGCAGCCGTGGCAATGTCCACCGGCTTCTGGTCTATAGAGCTGCTGAAGAAAGTAGCGCCAACATCGGCCGCCAGGGTTTCAAGCTGCTTGATCGCCGCCGGCCGGTATACGTCGGCACTGACAACCATGACCTTCTTCTTTTCTTTCTCCTGCAGGTAGCGGGCCAGCTTGGCCACCGAGGTGGTTTTACCTGCGCCCTGCAGGCCTGCCATCAGGATTATCGCCGGCGGCTGGGTGGCAAAATTAAGCCCCTCCGACTGCGAGCCCATAATGCGCTCCAGCTCTTGCTGAACGATCTTGACGAACATCTGCCCGGGCTTAAGGCTTTTGCTTACATCCTGGCCGACGGCGCGCTCACGGACGACTTCAACAAAGTCCTTTACCACTGGCAACGCCACATCCGCCTCAAGTAAGGCTTTGCGCACTTCGCGCATGGTGTCCTTGATATTGTCGTCCGTCAGGCGCGCCTGTCCTGTAACCGCGCGCAGGGTCGACGATAAACGTTCGGTAAGATTCTCAAACATGCAATAAACTCTCTATTTCACACGATGGCGAGTTGTCGACAGGGCATCATCAACACGCTTACAATCATGGCCAATACGACGTGGCTAAAATATTCTGGGCGGCATTATAGCGAACTAATGCCAACATCCCCACCGTAAAACGTCGCATAGCCCGCCTACACTGTGGCCGCGACACGATCTAAAACAACAATACAAGCACAAGGACACCACGGTTACGATGAACACTGCAAGCACACTGCTGGCGATAGCGCTGTATTTAGTGGCGAGCGGCTTGCTATGGCAGGAGATTCGTCAGGGACAACCGCGTTATAAGCTAGCACTGTGGCTGGGCATTCTTGCAGCGCTTTGTCATGGGCTCGCCAGCTACACCGGCATGGTTACCGACAGGGGTATGAATATCAGCCTGTCTCAGGTAAGTATTCTCATCAGCTGGTTTGTGGTCACACTAACCCTGCTCAGCGGCACCATTCGCCCCCTGCTCAATATTCTGGTGGCGATATTCCCCTTCACCGCAGCCGTGTTACTCATCAATATGCTGGCGGGCTCTCCACCAAAAATGATCGAGTCCCATGGCGGTGTGATGGGTCACATTGTGCTGTCGTTGCTTAGCTATAGCGTTCTGACAATTGCCGCTATTCAGGCCGTCACCCTAGCCGTTCAGGAATACCGCCTTAAACACCACCAGCTCAGAGGCTTACTGAAGGTGCTACCGCCGCTGGTCACCATGGAGGCGATGCTGTTTGAACTCGTGCTCGTCGGCTTCGTTCTACTTACCCTCTCTATCGGAACCGGCGCCTACTACGTTGACGACCTCTTTGCGCAACACCTTGTCCACAAAAGTGTTTTTTCTATCCTGGGTTGGGTCTGCTTCGGGATTCTACTCATTGGCAGGCACCAGCTCGGCTGGCGCAGCCGCACCGCAATCAACTGGACACTGGTGGCCTTCGGCTTATTGCTTATTGGCTACCTCGGCTCCAAATTTGTTCTCGAAGTGCTGCTACAGCGCAGTTAAGCTTGCCTGCGCAGACAATTTTCTTCAAGATACGCGTTCTTTTAATAGTGCAGGGGTTTAAGGCTTCTTGAACGAGGCACCGCTGGGTTTTCTCTTCGGCCTGATTGGCTGTCTAATACTTTTCTCCGGGTTCTTCTCTGGTTCTGAAACGGGCATGATGGCACTGAATCGCTATCGCCTGCGTCATATGGCTAAATCCGGCCACCGCGGCGCCGTGAAAGCCACAAAACTGCTTGATGAGCCCGAAAGCCTGATTAGCACCATTCTGATTGGCAACAACCTCGTCAACAATCTGGCTGCCGCGACTGCGACGATTTTGGCCATTCGCCTCTACGGCGACAGCGCCGTTGTTCCCGCGTCCATTTTGTTAACGCTTATTTTTCTGATTTTCGCCGAAATCATTCCCAAAACCGTCGCTGCCTACCACTCCGAAGGCGTAGCCTTTAAAGTCAGTTATGTTTTACTCCCCTTGAAAACGGTGCTTTTCCCGGTAATTTGGGTCGTTAACCGGGTCATCCATTTTTTCCTTCGCTTTACCGGCTTTGAAGCCAATAACAACACCGAACATCTGAGCATGGACGAATTGCGCACCATCGTTGGCGAGGCGGGTCATATGATCCCCAAACGCCATCAGGGCATGCTGATGAACATCCTCGACCTGGAACAGGTTACCGTGGATGACATTATGATTCCTCGCAATGAGGTGTACGGTATTGATCTCGATAACGACGTGCAAACCATATTGCGCCGACTGCAGCAATCGGAATTCACGCGCCTGCCGGTTTACCGGGAAGACATCAATAATATTGTAGGCATTCTTCACCAGCGTGATGTTATATCCAGTATTGACGAGCGCGGACAGGTCAATCTCGACCTGTTAATGAAAGCAGTAAAAGACCCTTATTTTGTGCCCGAGAGTACGCCACTTCACACCCAATTATTTAACTTCCAAAAGCATAAACACCGTCAGGGCATTGTTGTTGATGAGTACGGTGTCGTTCAGGGCATTGTGACTCTGGAAGACTTACTGGAAGAAATTGTGGGCGAATTCACATCCAATCTGATCGAAGACAACAATCAGGACATCATCCCGCAAAAAGACGGCAGCCATATTATCGATGGTACGACAACCATTCGTGATATTAACCGCGCCATGAGCTGGGAGCTGCCTACCGATGGTCCGAAAACCCTCAACGGATTATTACTTGAACATCTGGAATCCTTCCCGGACGGTTTCGTCTGTGTACACCTGGGAAAATACTTTTTCGAGATAACAGAAACTAAAGACAACCTCATTAAGAGCGTTCGCGCCACATCCCACAAAAAGCCCCGAAAGAAAAAAAAGCAATAAAATCGGGGCTGACAACGCCAGCTTCAAACAAGTATTCGTTCTCAAGAATGCGATGTTGGGCCATTACAAAGACAAAAAGAGCGGGTAAACTGCCTATATCGACTATTTATTGATCGGGCTGGCACTGAGTGACCGTCATGGATTCCGTTAGCATCACCTACAAGATCGCACTGCCGGAGAAAGCCGAGCAGTTTGATTTCAAGCTCGACGCCGACAGCTTCGAACTACAGAATCCTGCACCCAAAAACCCGCCCGCCTGGGCCAAGCTGGACCACAAAAAGTGTTCGCACTGCCCCCTCAATAGCGAGGAACACCCCTACTGCCCTGTCGCATTGCGTCTGCACGATATCGTCGAGCGCTTTCACAACACTACGTCTATCGATATTGTCGAGATGGAAATCGTGACTGACGAGAGGCGGGTTATCCAAAAAACAGCGCTGCAACGCGCTATTGCGTCAATGCTGGAGTTGGTTTTTCCCGCGAGCGGTTGCCCAAAAACGGATCACATGCGTCCGCTGGCGCGTTTTCATTTACCGCTGGCATCCGAGGAAGAAAACATTTTCCGGGTCACTGGCATGTACCTATTAGGGCAATATTTTCGCAGCAACACCGCGAAAGGCGGACGAATTGAATTTCAGGGG
This sequence comes from Litorivivens sp., assembly GCA_041625575.1. Taxonomy (GTDB): domain Bacteria; phylum Pseudomonadota; class Gammaproteobacteria; order Pseudomonadales; family Spongiibacteraceae; genus Litorivivens. The sequence continues at coordinate 5,381 of JBFJTG010000096.1, read as the reverse complement.
CTCATCGATCTCTACGCCGAATTAGGCGTTATGAACAAAGCCATTGCCAGCCGACTCCAAGGCGCAACACGATCCGACTCGGTTAAAAATGCAATTACGCTATTGGACATGTATTCAACATTGGTTCCACTACTACTGGAAGATCAGTTAATTGAAATGCGAGGATTTTTCAAAGCCTTTCTGCCCGAAGAAAAAGCCAGTGAAGCTCCTCTCGTTAGATCTAATTATCTGAAGAGCATCAAAAATGCAGCCCTCGAACTCGTTCCGATCGAAGAGCGAAAAAACGATGGTGACGACGAGAAAAAAGTCGGACCTGAAACTAAACGAAAAGCCGAAGCGCAGCCTCCGCCTGTCGTCGATTCAATTCTAAGTAGCTCCAAGCTTCAACTGGAACTCGTCCCCATTGAGGGAGAAGGCAACAAAAAGCCCGACGAAAAACCCAAAAGTGGTCGCGCATCCTTTACCCTGCCAGACGATTGAATGCCGAGACTGCCCCTCAGGTAATTTGGAAATAATCAACCATGCGTTGGCGGGCCTCGCTTAGCACATCACGCTTTTTATCATTGGAATATTCCGACCAATCACTAATCTCCCGCAGCGTGCGAAAACAACCGGTGCATACATCATTGTCGTCCAGCGCGCACACTGAAATGCAGGGGGATTGGACGACCTCAGTCATTGCTCCGCCTTTAATCCTTTGCGAAAACGCTGGCCATTCTCGACATAGTGAGCCGCCGACAATTTCAATGCCGCTTGGTCTTCTTCAGACAAAGCGCGTTTAATCTTGGCCGGCGCTCCCAAAACCATCGAACCATCCGGAATTTCGGTGCCCTCGGTAACGAGTGCATTCGCACCAATCAAACAGCCTTTGCCAATTTTCGCGCCATTGAGTACAACCGCGTTAATGCCGATCAAACTACCGTCACCAATAGTGCAACCATGCAACATGGCTTTGTGCCCAACGGTTACGTCCTCGCCGATCTCCAAGGGAAAACCCGGGTCCGCGTGCAAGACCGACCCATCCTGAATATTGCTGCGCGCACCAATTGAAATTTTCTCTGCGTCACCGCGAATAACCACGTTAAACCATACGCTTACCAATTCGTGCAATGTCACCGAACCAATAACGGTCGCGTTGTGGGCAATAAACTGATCGCTACCGATTCGTTTAACCTGCAGCTCGTCAAGACTGAATATCATGCGTTCTCCAAAACCTGTGTGTCGATGGGAAGTTTGGCACCCAAAAGCGTATTCATGGCATCAGCCAGAATCATAGCGGTTACACCCCAGATATCATAATCACCAAACTGGAAGCGCGCTACACGCCTGGTGACACCGTTGTCGAGCACGTTGACTACTGAAAAGAGCTCGCCGCTGCACAGTTGATCAATCGGAACATAAAATGCGCTGTCGATCTCACCGCGATTAATCGCAAGGCTTGTATCCGGCGCTAGCAGGCCAAGATAAGGCGTCACCCGAATCCGGGTACGTGTAATTCTTTGATTCAGCGGCCCGAGTGCCTCGAACTGATGTGATGGCACACCGACTTCTTCTTCCATTTCGCGCACAGCGGTGTGGAGCAAGCTTTCGTCATCCTCGTCTTGTTTGCCTCCGGGAAAGGCAATCTCACCGGCATGTAAACTTAAATGCGGTGAGCGCTGAGTCAGTAACACTCTCGGATTAGTTTCATCGCTTATTGCCACAACAACAGCCGCTTCGGGATATTCTCCATCTATCGTTTGCGCCTGATATCGGCTCATGCAATGACGTATTTGCTGGATGAGTGGCCTGTCAGTCATCAATATCCACCAACTGAATTAGCTCAAATGCCGGCTCCTCGTAGGGGTGCGATGCTCGCAACGCCGCAACTGCCCGCTTCAGACACTCTGCATCACACAGCATTTCGATCCGGTATTCGGCGACCGACTCCACCTTACCCAGGTCACCAATAATAGGCTTGCTACCCGCCAAGGGCCGGAACTGCCCCATGCCCAAGGTCTGCCACGCGCAACAATCGTAGTCGCCTTGCCTGCCAGCGCCCGCGGCGAACAAAGCCGCTTTCACTGCTTCAGTGTGAGATTCCGGGACAAAGACAATTAGCTTGTACATTGATCTTCCCGCGTCTGACTTTCGTAAAAACGCTCCGCAAAGCTATCCAGTTCACCCGCTTCAATCGCGGTGCGAATGGCCGCCATATGATTCTGATAAAAGCGCAAATTGTGGATGGTGTTGAGTTGCGAACCGAGGATTTCCTTACAGCGATCAAGATGATGCAAATAAGCGCGGCTAAAGTTTTTACAGGTGTAACAATCGCAATTTTCGTCCAGTGCCGCCGTGTTGTGACGGTGGCGCGCATTGCGAATTTTTACAACACCCCCCGAAGTGAACAGATGACCATTGCGCGCGTTGCGCGTCGGCATCACACAATCGAACATATCCACTCCCCGACGAACTGCCTCGAGAATATCCTCCGGTTTACCAACACCCATCAAATAACGCGGCTTTTCCGCGGGCATGGTGCTCGCAAGGTGGTCTAGCACGTTGAGCATATCCTCTTTTGGCTCGCCCACTGATAGCCCGCCAATCGCGTAGCCGTCGAAACCGATATCCACAAGCGCGTTCAGCGAGTCTGCGCGCAAGGCCGGAAACATGCCGCCTTGCACTATGCCGAAAAGCGCCGAAGGGTGTTCGCCATGGGCCTCGCGGCTGCGCGCAGCCCAGCGCTGGGACAACTCCATGGATTCGCGAGCCTCCTGCTCAGTAGCAGGGTAAGGCGTGCACTCGTCAAAGATCATGACAATGTCCGCACCTAAATCGTGTTGCACGCCAATCGAGGTTTCCGGGTCAAGGTAAACCTGACTGCCATCGATAGGCGACTGGAATCGTACACCCTCTTCCGTAATCTTTCTGAGCTTGCCCAGACTCCAGACCTGAAATCCGCCTGAATCGGTGAGAATCGGCCCCTGCCAGCCAGTAAAATCGTGCAAATCGCCGTGGGCTTTTACAACGTCAGTGCCCGGGCGCAGCATCAAGTGGAAGGTATTACCGAGAATAATTTCCGCACCAATTTCATGAATATCGCGCGGCAGCATGCCCTTGACTGTGCCATAGGTGCCCACGGGCATAAAGGCCGGCGTCTGAACCTTGCCTCGAGGAAAGCTCATCTCGCCGCGACGGGCCTCTCCGTCCGTGCTGGCTACCGTGAACTGCATGGCACATTGGCGTGTAGACACCACTTAAGACTCCTGTGATTGGGGCAATACCAGCATGGCATCCCCGTAACTGAAAAAACGATAGCGTTCGGCAATAGCCTGAGCGTAGGCGGCCAAAACCTTGTCCCGACCCGCAAAGGCGCTGACCAGCATAATCAGCGTCGATTCAGGCAAGTGAAAATTGGTTAGCAGGATATCCACACTGCGAAAACGGTAACCCGGATATATGAAGATTGTACTTTCACCCGCGTAGGGCTCGATTTCACCACTGCCGGACGCAGTTTCCAGACTGCGTACCGAGGTTGTGCCGACGGCCAATACTCGCCCACTGCTGGCCCGCGTTGCGCGCACTGCTTCGCATACGCTTTCGCTCACCTCTAGGTATTCGCTATGCATGTGATGGTCACGAATATCGTCAACACGCACCGGCTGAAAGGTGCCCGCCCCGACATGCAGTGTCACAAAAGCAGAATTCACACCCTTGGCGGCCAAGGCACTCAACAACTCGGGGGTAAAATGCAGGCCGGCCGTTGGCGCCGCCACAGCGCCGGGTTTGTCTGCGTAAACCGTCTGATAGCGCTCTTCATCGAGCTCTTCGTCAGCGCGGTCAATATAAGGGGGCAGCGGCATGTGCCCGATCGCGTCAAGCAGGGGCAAAATCGGCGTATCAAACTCCAATTCGAACAATTCACCCTGCCGCCCCTTCATGGTGCAACTTGCTACCGGCTCATCGCCAGGCGCGCGTACGAGGAACAAACGACTACCGGGTTTGGGAGATTTACTGGAGCGTATGTGGACGAGCGCATCGCACTCGCCCACTACCCGCTCGATCAACAATTCAACTTTTCCGCCGCTCTCTTTATTTCCATAGAGCCTACCGGCGATTACGCGGGTATCGTTAAACACCATCAAGTCGCCCGGCTCTAAATAGTCGAGCAAAGCGTTGAATCCTTTGTGGCTTACCTCACCCGACTGCCCGTCAAGCACGAGCAAGCGGCTCTGATCGCGCTGAGCTACCGGGTAGCGGGCGATCAGCTCATCCGGCAAATCAAAATGGAAATCGCTGGTTTTCATGCAATTTTGCTGCACTCGTTCATAGATTAAGGGTGGTGGGAGTCGAGACAGGCGCGCAGATTACCGGAAAACACAACTTCCCTCCAGTTTGAAGGCGAAACCCTTTGACCCTAAAGCACAGGTTGCTATAATCCCGCGCTGTTTCATGCTGTGCCAGAGTGGTGAAATTGGTAGACACAGGGGATTCAAAATCCCCCGCCCTTAAAAGCGTGCCGGTTCGAGTCCGGCCTCTGGTACCATCCTCAGTCCTTTTCGGTTTTTTTCTCACACCGAGTCGCTCAGCCCTCAAATCCGGCCTGTCTATATACGCGGCCATTAACTGCACATTCGTCTAGTAATGGTACACTCACGCGCTCAGGACTGATGCATTTCGTTCAGCTCTTCCAATAATCAGACAGGATGTAACATGCAGGAAAACTACAATAAGGTCATTCTGGCCACATTTCTGGCTGGGGCCAGCACACTGACAGCAGCAGCCGAAGTAGAACAGGTTATTGTTTCGGCAAACCGCATCGCACAAACACATTCACCACTCGGCAGCGTTTCCGCGATCAACGAAGACGCCATTGAGCGAGTATCCCACACGCACATCAATGAGTTGTTGAATCGGGCACCCGGGGTATGGATTTCCCGTGGCAATGGTCAAGAACACCTCACCGCAATCCGCTCTGGTGTATTAACTGGCGGCGGCTCCTGCGGTGCCTTTTATATGGCGCAAGACGGCATACCGCTGCGCGCCCCCGGCTTTTGCAACGTTAACCAGCTGTTCGACGCCAATAGCGAGCAGGCCGCGCGTGTGGAAGTGATTCGCGGCCCCGGCACTGCCGTGCACGGCGGCAATGCGATGAACGGCGTCATCAACGTCATTACCAAGGCACCGACCGAAGAAACCCAAACTCGCATAGCGGCTGAAGGCGGCCCTCACGACTACAGCCGTCTCAAACTGGAGCACAGCCAGGGCAATGACACACACCGCGTCGGCTTTTACGCCAACGGCGCTCACGACGGGGGCTACAAAGACGATTCCGGATTCGATCAGCAGAAAATGACCCTGCGTTACGACTACTCCGGCAATGTATGGAACAGTCAGAATGT
>JBFJTG010000095.1:0-12313 GCA_041625575.1 Litorivivens sp. | reverse complement strand
GATGAATTGAAGGAATACTTTGCCGATTACAACAGACGGGCGAACGCCAGCAAGGGCCAGACGGTTTCACCGGCGCAAATGCAGGACAACCGCGCCTTTTTGAGCCGACTAAGCGAGATAATTCGCATCCAGAACAGTGTCGTCGACCAGCAGGGGCAGCGATTGGAAAATGCGAAGGCGCAGTGGTTGTCCTGTCGGCAGCAGGCACAGTCGCTAGACCAACTATCCAATCAATATAAATCGGAAGAGCGTCAATATGCGGAGCGCCTAGAGCAGCGCCGTAGCGATGAGCTCAGTTCGGTGCGTTACAGTTGGCTCAGACGACATGGTGTTGAAAGCCTATAGGCGCTGGCACGGTACTTGCTCTATTTAATTATTAGCAGGATCTGCAGCAGTAGCACGCTGAATTCCGCCTGACTAACTGTTCGTACCTAAAGGCTGATTTGGAGTCAAAACAAGATAATGGATGCCGCCCCAGACACATCACTGTTAGCACTTTCGGCACCAGGAAAAGTGGGGGCTCAGGCCGTCAATCTTCTTGATTCCAATGCTAATAACTCTAATAAACAATCATTTACAGTTCTTTTAAGAGGTGAACTATCAGCGGCTGACGCGGCGTCCGCATCCACCGACGCCGGCCCTAGTTTGCCAACCACCGCATTTCGGTCTGCCCACCTTGAGCCTGTTGACTCCGCGTTACAAGCGGGCCTCGAAGATATCCCGCCGGATGCAGGAAAAAGCGAAAGCGGCAAGACTTTGCCGGCTGAAATCGCCGCCTTGCCGCTGTCGGGCACAAATTCTGAAGCAAGCGCAATTGCGAAAGAGAAGAATGTGGTCGCGGGAGTGCCGGGCTTTGCAGAGGCGTCCTTGCAAGAGCCTGGTATTGCCCGGCAGGAGCAAGCTGCTGCGCTGGAAAATAGAATCACCGTTCTTGGGCAGAACGCTACAGATCCGGCCACTAGTCGTGAGAGCAAAACCGCGCCTGAGGGCTTGGATTTGAATAAGGGACTAGCCCGACAAAACGAATCTGCAACTGCGTTAGATTCAAAAGCCGAGCGGGCGCAGCTGGCTGGCTCAAACAGGGTCGATGAGGGTGTTTTATTTCGTCAGCAGGACGCTGGCAATTCCATACCCGTCAGTAAATCCGGGCTTACATCAGAGAGTAAAGTCGACGTCGAACTGCGTAGCTCTGCAGATATGCTCAACGGTCGTTCGCCGGACCAACAGACCGGCCTGCAAAGCCTGCTGAGCAACAGTTCCACTGCGGTAAAAGCACAGTCCCTGCACATCAATACACCGATGCAAGCGGATTCAGCCTGGGCTAACGCATTCTCGGAAAAAATAAGCTGGTTAATCGGAAAAGGTGAGCAGAGCGCCACCATTCAACTTGCCCCTGAGGAGCTGGGTAAATTGCAGCTTCGCATTACGATGAATCAGGGTGGTACGCAGATTGAAGTGCACGCACGCAATCAAAACACTGCAGAATTAATGGAAGCCATGTTACCCAAACTACAAACGTCGCTCGAAAGTCAGGGTATCCGTATGGACGAGGTTAAGTTCAGCCAGGTACCTCTAGACACCGGTAGCGAATTTTCCAGGCAATTAGCACAGGAAGGTAAGGCGCACAGCGATGCCGGGCAGGGTAGCACGGAGCCTGAAGCCGCCAGTGTGGATAGTGGCGAAGAAGACGTGGCACTGGAAAGCTCGCTCTCAAGCCCTGCCGGTGTCGACTACTATGCCTGACGCCTTATCTTCACGCTCAAATCGCCAATAGTTTGGCGCTTTCCCGGACACCCTCTCCAAGATTGAAATATATCATTATATAACAATGACTTACCTGTTGGCATAAGGCTTGCAAAAGAACTGCTGAGATTACACTTTTTTGGCATTGCCCCTAATTGGCAGTCCCTCAGCAGGAAGCCTACAGCATGAACATAAAAACCATCCTGATAATCGTCGCGGCGCAAACGGTGCTCATTGTTGCCACCATTGCGGGCACCTGGATGTTATTTCTCAGTACGCACAGTGCGCCAGATGCAATGGTTGAAGAGCTTGCCGAGAATTCTAAAGGCGACAAAAAGTCCAAGACACAAAAAGAACCCAAAAAAGATCCGATCTATTACTCATTGGAACCGGCGTTTGTGGTCAACCTGCAGGGGGAGGGCTCATCGCGCTTTCTTCAAACTCAGGTCGACCTGATGTCACGCAATCCGGCTGACTTCGAGAAGGTTGAGAAATACAGCGCAAGAATACGAAATGATCTGCTGATGTTGTTCGGTTCGCTAACACGGGATGAACTGATGCTACCGAATGGCAAGACAGACCTTCAAAAGCGAGCTCTCGAGACCGTTAACGCTGTTCTCAAAGAGGAGAGCGGTAAGGGCTCGGTAGAAGCCGTGTATTTCGCCAAATTCGTGATGCAGTAAGGGAGCTCTTAGCATGGCAGGAGTTCTGGAGCAGGAAGAAATCGATGCACTGATGGGAGGTCTTTCATCCGGCGAGCTGGATACGGAAGCCGCAGCTGAAGAAATTGCTGCCACGCATAATTTCGATTTTTCAAAGCAACATTATGCGCTGCGTCGTTTGATACCGGCACTTGAGGTGGTTCAGTCACAATACGCTGACGCGATCAAGGCAAAGCTGGCGCAAATATCAACCGGGATAGAGTCGGTAAGCGCAGAACCGATTCTTGTTACCAGTATGGCGGAACTGAGCCCGCAACTCTCAACGCCTTGCCGCATCGCCAACATCACAGCAAGCCCGCTAGCAAATTCACTTTTCCTCGTGATCGATTCCGATCTGGTATTCGACATGGTGAACCGCTATTTCGGCGGTAGTAGCAGTTTGCGTAAGACACGCGCGGGCGAGCGATTTTCCGTAACTGAAACGCGCCTGTCTGATCTGGCTTGTAAGGAACTGGTCTCTGAGCTAGGCCCCGCCTGGCATAGCCTGATCAATATTCAGGCTCAGATAAAGGGCTGGGAAACCGATCTGCGCTTCATAGACGATCTGGAAGACGACGAAACGATTCTGGTGACCCGCTTTTCCGTTTCCTTCGGGAATTCTGAAGGCGGTATCTGGATGATCTTGCCGTGGAATGCCATTGAGCCCGTGCGCGAAAAATTTAACGGCGCTGTGCGACAAAGTAAGCGGGAAATCGATCCCCAGTGGAGCGCTAAATTGCGGCAAGGCCTGGATGAAACCGAGGTCGAACTTGTTGCAGTGCTGGCACAGTCTCGGGTCAAACTTAAACGCGCCTTACAGCTTAAGAAAGGTGATGTCATTGCCATTAACGACCCTAACGATATTTCACTGCACATAGACGGGATACCGATTATGCGCGCCAGCTTTGGCACGCACGAGGGCCAAATGGCCGCAAAAATTACTGAAACCACACGCACCTCTCTGCCGCGTATCAAGTAAAGGACGAAAAACTATGAGCGACACAACAGATACAGCGCCCGCAAAAGCCGCTGAAATAGATGAAGTTACCGAAAGCCCGAACATCGGCGGCGGCAATATGAATCTCGATATGTTGCTGGACGTCAACGTAACACTGGCCATCGAGTTGGGTAGGGCGCAAATCAATATTCGCGACCTCCTCAAACTTAATCAGGGCTCGGTCGTTGATCTCGATCGCATGGCGGGCGAACCCCTGGATGTTCTGGTGAACGGTACCCTGGTTGCCCGTGGCGAAATTGTTGTGGTCAAAGAAAAGTTCGGCGTCCAGCTCACAGAAGTCGTTAGCCCCGAAGAACGTGTACGCAGATTGAACTGAGCGGAGTGGGAATGAATCGATTCACCGGGAATGCGCTAATCGCGACGCTAACAGCAATCGCAGCGGCAAATTCGCTTGCCGAAGAATCCGCCGTGGCACTGGTGCAGACCGCTCCGAAATCGCTGCAACCCTTGTCATACGGCAATGCACTGAATGTCATTGGCAGTTTGATGTTGGTTCTAGCCCTCTTGTTTGCGGCGGCGTGGGTCATGCGACGGGGGCAGGGCTTTATAAAACCAAAAGCCGGGCACATTCAGATCGTTTCGCACATTGCACTGGGGGTAAAAGAAAAGGTTTTGCTGCTCAAAGTGGGCGAGGAAAATATTCTGGTCGCTTGTAGTAGCGGCAACATGCGCTCTCTCCATACCTGGCAGGGCGAACTACCGGATCTAATCGATAGCGAACACAAGGGTGCCGATAATTTTCTGAGTGTGTTGCAGCAGCAATTGCGTCCAAAACAACCGGGGCAAAGCGCTGGAAAAGATGAGAAGGGGCCAACACTATGATGCGATTGGCTCTGTTATGCCTTCTGTTTATCCCGGGCTTGGGCTTTGCCGAAACGCTTGGCTTGCCTGCGGTATCGTTGCAAACCAATGCCGAAGGCCAGCAGGAGTACACGCTTTCTATTCAGCTTCTGGCCTTAATGACCGCGCTAACCCTATTGCCCGCGATGTTATTGGGCATGACGGCCTTTACGCGCATCATTATCGTTCTGGGTATTTTGCGTCAGGCCTTGGGCACGGGCCAGGCTCCGTCCAATCAGGTTCTGCTTAGTGTTGCCCTGTTTCTTACCCTTTTCATTATGTATCCGGTGCTTCAGGTGTCCTACGAGCAGGCCGTTGGTCCCTATCTGGAAGGTCAGTTGACCTTTACCGTTGCACTTGAAAAAGGCTTTGCGCCAATCCGTGAATTCATGTTGCAACAAACCCGGGAAGCCGATATCGCCATGTTTGCAGGTATCGCCGGTCTGGACGATTTCCAGCGGCCGGAGGACGTACCGTTTTTTGTCTTGATGTCTTCCTTTCTAACCAGTGAACTTAAAACCGCCTTTCAAATCGGCTTTCTGCTCTTTATTCCCTTTGTAGTTATTGATCTGGTTGTCGCCAGCGTACTGATGTCTCTGGGCATGATGATGCTGTCGCCCATGTTGGTATCACTGCCATTCAAAATCATGTTGTTTGTGTTGGTTGACGGTTGGGTGCTGTTAATGGGTTCACTCGCCGCAAGTTTTTACACCTGAGGCTGCTCAATGACTCCTGAAGATGTAATACATCTGGGTAATGAGGCCATGACGCTGGCAGTACTGCTTGCAGCGCCCCTATTACTGTCAGCGCTAGCGGCAGGCCTGCTGATTGGTATGTTTCAGGCTGCAACTCAAATTCAGGATATGACACTGAGTTTTATCCCCAAATTGGTGGTTTTTGTGGTGGCGCTTGGCGTCGCGGGCCCCTGGATGCTGCGCTTGATGATGGATTTCACAATCGCGATATTTCAATCCGTTCCGGCACTGTCGGGCTGAACCTATGATAAGTGCGGCGATGCTTACAGACACCCAAATCAACGCATTCCTGGCAAGCGCCTGGCTACCGTTCCTGCGTATTGGTGGTGCCGTTATAGCCGCTCCACTGTTCGGTTCTTCTTACGTCCCTGTGCGCGTAAGACTGGCCATAGCGCTATTAACAGCGGGGCTTTTGATTCCTGTACTACCGCAGGCACCAGCGATCAATCCCCTTGGAATAGAAGCCATTCTCTATGCAGCAAATGAAATTCTGATAGGCCTTTGTCTCGGCTTTCTAGTACAACTTGTTTTCGAAGCTGTTGTGTTTGCGGGTCAGACTATATCCATGGGGATGGGGCTTGGCTTTGCAATGATGATAGATCCACAGCGGGGTACCTCGGTTCCGATCCTTAGCCAGTTTCTTCTCATTATTGCCCTGCTTGTTTTTATGGCAATGGGCGGGCATCTGGAGTTTCTGGCACTGGTTGCAAACAGTTTTACTATTTGGCCCGTTGGCGTTGCTGCCATTGGGCCGGATGCATTCGGCTTAGTCATCGAGTGGGGTGCAGAAGTATTCAAAGGTGCCCTTCAGATTTCCTTGCCTGCCGTCATTGCACTCCTGGTTGTACAAATAGGCGTGGGCGTTATCAGCCGCGCGGCCCCCACCTTGAATCTATTTGCGGTCGGCTTTCCGATCGCAATTCTGGTGGGCTACCTAATGCTGGCGCAGCTTATGCCTGCTTTGGCACCGGTTTTGAGCAGCCTGGTAGATTCTGCATTTTCGGCGGCAAATGCCTTGTTGCAGGGAGGCGCTAATGGCTGAGCAACCCGGTCAGGAACGCACGGAGCAGGCCACCCCCAAAAAACTGGAGGAGGCCAAAAAGAAGGGGCAGGTACCACGTTCAAAAGAGCTGGCGACCACGTTGGTAACCATTTCAGGTGCCTGCATGATGTTGTTCTTCGGGAAGCCTCTGGCCGACGGACTCCAGCAAATGTTTACTAAAACCCTGAGCCCGGATTATTTAACGATAAAAGACCCGAGCAGATTGCCGGGTGTATTTTTTGAGGTATTCACCGAAGGCTTGCTACTTATGGCGCCTCTCATGGCCGTTACCATGATTGCCGCTGCATTGTCTGCCGTAGCGTTGGGCGGCTGGACATTTAGCTTGTCATTTAAGCCTGAGCGGCTGGATCCTATATCAGGCCTGGGCAAATTGTTCGCCCTAAAAAGTCTTGTCGAGCTATTGAAATCCCTTGGCAAGTTGCTGCTTGTGGGCGGTGCCGCTTTGGCCGCTCTTTTGTATATGCAAGACGATATTCAATCGCTGGTGAGCCAGAGCGCTGACCGAGCAATTGGCAGCGCCGCGAGCATGCTAGCGCTTTTCTTCTTGCTCACCAGTCTGCCGCTGGTTGTTATTGCCGCTATCGATGTGCCTTTTCAGAAATGGAATCACGCCAAAGAACTGAAAATGACCAAGCAGGAAGTTCGCGACGAGATGAAGGACACCGACGGTCGTCCGGAAGTCAAAAGCAAAATGCGCGAAATGCAGCAAGCCGCGGCGCAACGGCGAATGATGGACGATGTGCCCAAGGCCGATGTCGTGATTACCAACCCCACACATTATTCAGTGGCTTTGAAATACGATGAAGTGCGAGGCGGAGCCCCCATCGTTTTGGCAAAAGGCGCTGACATTATTGCGGCGAAAATACGTGAACGGGCCAATGAATTTGAAGTTCCCATTGTCGAGTCTCCCCGTTTGGCGCGAGCCGTATTCGCAAGCACAGATATAGGTGCTGAAATTCCCGGCGGCCTTTATCTGGCTGTGGCTCAAATACTGGCTTATGTCTACCAGCTGCGTGATTGGCAGGCCCGAGGTGGTGAATATCCCGACCAGCCCGAGCCTACGGTAGGTGACGAATACCTGAAAGGTTTGAATCGCACGTAGCGACTAAATTTGGGCCGAGATTAGGCTCACGGAGAAATTGATGGCAGCACAGAGCAAGTTAATGACACCAGCGTGGGTGCAGCACGCCCTTGATAGCGGCATGGGCGTTCTCGTGCTCATGATGTCGATGTTCGCCATGCTGATTTTACCAATGCCTCCCTTTGCACTGGATCTGTTTTTCACCTTCAACATCACCTTGTCGCTGGTGATATTGCTGGCTGTTATTTACGTAGAGAAACCGGTCGATTTCAGTATTTTCCCTACCGTTTTATTACTCGCAACTCTGCTGAGACTAGCGCTTAATGTGGCCTCCACTCGCGTGGTATTGCTGGAGGGCCATACTGGCCCAGGTGCGGCGGGTAAGGTTATCGAGTCTTTCGGTGACTTTGTTATCGGTGGCAACTACGCCGTCGGCATCGTGGTTTTCATGATACTGGTACTCATTAACTTTGTGGTTGTTACCAAAGGCGCTGGCCGGGTGTCCGAAGTAACAGCCCGATTCACCCTTGACGCCATGCCCGGCAAACAAATGGCGATCGACTCAGACTTAAATGCCGGCTTGCTGAGCGCTGACGAAGCGAGAGCGCGTCGCGAAGAAGTACGTACCGAGGCAGATTTTTATGGTGCCATGGACGGTGCCAGTAAATTTGTACGCGGTGACGCTGTTGCTGGTATCGCAATACTGTTTATAAACATAATCGGCGGGCTGGCCATAGGCGTAGCCCAACACGACTTGAGTTTTGCCCAGGCTTCCGAGAACTACGTGCTCCTCACCATCGGTGACGGTTTGGTTGCACAAATTCCTTCTCTGCTCCTGTCCACCGCAGTTGCCGTTATCGTTACGCGTATATCGCGTTCGCAGAATCTGGGCCAGCAACTTAAAGGCCAGATGCTAGCCAATACCCATGTGCTGACCTTAACCGCTTTTATTCTTGGCACTCTGGGCATAATTCCCGGCATGCCCAATCTGGTTTTTCTAATTTTGGCCGGTGCATGTTTGGTCATTGCACGGCTATTGAAAAGCAAACGAGAGCAAGAAGTCGAACTGGTAGATGAGCAGCAGGAGCAATCCGACAAAGCCGCAGCCAAGGTGCCGTCAGCGGATCTCAACTGGGAAGATGTCACTCACCTGGACGTCGTTGGTTTGGAAGTTGGGTACCGCTTGATTCCACTGGTAGACAAGCAGCAGGGCGGTGAACTGATCTCCCGCATCACGGGTGTTCGAAAAAAACTGTCCAAAGAGCTGGGCTTTCTGATACAGCCTGTGCATATCCGCGACAACCTAGAACTAAAACCCTCCAGTTATCGTATTACTTTATTGGGAGACACTATCGCCGAAGGCGAAGTACAACCGGGTATGGAGCTCGCTATCAATCCTGGCGGTGTGCAGGGCGGCTTGCGCGGAGCACCCACCAAAGACCCCGCCTTCGGCATGGAAGCGCTGTGGATTGATGTTGCCAGCCGCGATCAGGCACAAACACTGGGCTATACCGTAGTGGATTGCAGCACCGTAATCGCCACCCATTTAAGCCAGCTGGTTAAAAACCACGCCTACGAGCTACTGGGCCACGAAGAAGTGCAACAACTGCTCGACCGGCTTGCGAACACCGATCCCAAGCTCGTCGAAAGCCTCGTGCCCAAACAATTGCCCCTGAGTGTGGTAGTAAAAGTTCTGCAAAACCTCCTGAAAGAAGGCGTTTCAATTCGCAGCGTTCGCATGATTGCCGAATCTTTGGCGGAACAGGCACCCAGAACCAAGGACCCTGACGAACTTTTGCAAGGTGTTCGCGTCGCTCTTGGCCGGATGATTATCCAAGAAATCAATGGCTTGGAGAACGAACTTCCAGTGGCTGCTCTGGATGCAGAGTTGGAACAGATATTGCTGGATGTAGTACGAGGAAGCGCAGGTGGCGGCGGACTGGAGCCTGGCCTCGCGCAACGTCTACAAGATGAGCTCTCGGAGTACACACGAATGCAGGAAGTTTCAGGTCAGGCCTCTGTAGTACTGGTATCGCCGCCGCTGAGAACCTGGCTGTCCCGCTTTATTCGCCGCAGCCTGCCTACACTGCACGTGCTGTCGTACAACGAGATTCCGGATAGCAAACAGGTGCGATTGATTTCAACTGTTAGTCACGCGCCAGCTCTGATCGGCGAGACCGAGGCCTAGAGGATAGACAATGAGATTCGTGACTTATTTCGGTACCGATAGCAGCCAGGCCATGCGCCGGGTCAGTGAGGAGCTGGGGGACGAGGCCAGTATTCTGTCCTGCCGTCGCGTAGAGGGTGGGGTTGAGTTAATCGTATCGGTAGAGGGCGATGGTCCACAGAACACCTCATCAGCAGCGTTCAAAGCGGTGCCGGGGCAAAAGCCTGCCAGCCAAGTATCCCCGCGGGCTTCCAGACTTGAGACCGCTGCGTCACAAAGTCACGACTTATTGCAGTTAAAGCGGGGGCTCCATGAAAGCCGGAGTACCCTGGAGCGCGGTATGAAAGAGCAACATTGGCTTATCGAAAGCGCCAAAAATCCGTCACAGGGCATTGCACTGCAAATTTGTGATGCGCTGGATATCGATCCGCGTCTAGCTGCTGCTCTGGCTAACAAAATACCCGCTGGGGAGCCCTCGGAGGTTCAACGGGAAATGTTGCGCAGCCTGTTGCGCCGACAATTAAAGGTACTACCCACTCCCAGAGAAGGCGTGACTGCGCTGGTAGGGCCTCCGGGTGCAGGTAAAACCAGCACAATCGCGAAAATTGCCGCCGAATTTATCCGAACCGGTCGACGCGACGATATTGCACTGATTACAACTGACAATACTCGCATTGCAGCGCAGGAACAGTTGCGCGTGTATGGCGACATTTTCCAAATTCCGGTGCACGCTGCAAACAGTGCCCACGAAGCGGCGCGCTTACTGGAGATACTCGGTAGCAAGCAGTATGTGCTGCTCGACACCGCAGGTATTGGTTTTCGCGATCACGAGGGGCTCGATAATCTGGATTCGCTTATCGCCAGCTTACCCGACCTCGATGTATTTCTTACTTTGCCCGCTGATCGCGAAGCTTATGTGCTCGACGAAATCATTGAAGCCTATTCGCAGCTGCCCATTACCGGTGTCATTGCGACTCACCTAGACGAAGCCGTGAGAATTGGCGGCCTAATATCAATGCTCATAAAAAGACGACTCCCCAGCGTGTGGTTAAGCGATGGCGCCAAGGTACCCGGTGATCTAAAAGCAGCGAGCGCCGCCGATTTGGTTAACCGCGCGTTTTTACTGGCGCGCGAATTTAAAAAGCGACAACGATCCAGCGCTCTAGAGCGCAGTAACAAAACTACCGCACATAATATAAGAGGACATCGAGCATGAGTGAAATCAAGGTCATTGCAGTAGCGAGCGGCAAGGGCGGCGTGGGTAAAACCAATGTTGCGGTTAATTTGGCCTTTCAACTTTCACGCTGCGGCAAAAAAGTGCTTTTGCTTGACGCAGATTTGGGTTTGGCTAATGTGGATATACTGCTGAACATAAAACCCAAGCTGAATCTTTCGGATGTGCTGGCCGGTCGTTGCGAAATCAAAGATATTGTGGTGCAGGGTCCGGGCGGAATTTACCTGATTCCGGCAGCCTCGGGTGTAAAGAACATGGCCGAGCTCGCCCACGCGCAGCACGCTGGCATTGTTATGGCGCTAAGCGAACTTGATCAGGACTTCGACGTCATGATTGTGGATACCGCTGCGGGCATTTCCGATAGCGTTGTCACTTTCAGTAAGGCCAGTCAACACGTTGCCGTGGTGTGCTCCGACGAACCTACCTCGATGGCCGACGCCTATGCCCTGATTAAAGTTCTGCGCAATGAAGTAGGCGTCACACGTTTTAAAGTACTTCGCAATATGGTCACCAACGAGGTACAGGCCAGGGCAGGGTACAAGCGTCTGGTCGATGCCGCGGCCCATTTTCTGGATGTACACCTTGAATACGCCGGGTTTATCCCGAAAGACGACTTGCTACAAAAAGCCGTAGCACGCCAGCAATGCGTATCCGATGTCTATCCTTCGGCACCATCAAGCAAGGCCTTTCGCAAGCTTGCTGACGTAGTAAATAGTTGGGAGACGCCCGAAGGTCCCCGCGGCCATATTGAGTTCTTTGTTGATCGTATGGCGAGCGGACAGGCAGGTGCTGCTCTGTGACAGGTCATGCGGCTTACGCCGACATTCAGTGCGGTAATCGTGACGACCTGGTTGTCGCCTACGCCGCGCTTGTTAAAAAAATTGCCTATCACCTGATTGCCCGTCTGCCTGCCAGTGTGGATGTAGACGACCTGATACAGGCGGGTATGATCGGCTTACTTGAAGCCGGTAGCCATTTTAAGAACGACAAGGGTGCGAGCTTTGAAACCTTTGCCAGTATTCGTATTCGCGGAGCGATGATCGACCAGCTTCGTCAAAGTGGTTGGGCGCCGCGCTCGGTTTCGCGTCAGCTGCGGGAGATGGGAAATGCCATTCAGCGCGTAGAAAATCGCTTGGGGCGCGAAGCCAGCAGTAAAGAAGTCGCGTCTGAAATGGGAATCAGTATCGACGAATATTTTCACATTCTCCAGGACGCAAGTTCGGTGCAGCTCTGTAGTCTTGAGCAAGTGAGCAACGAGGCCGGGGAAATGCTTGTGCCCACCGATGGTGAGCGTACTGACGAGGGCGAAACCCTGTCTGCCGTGCTTGCGGATGATTTTCAGCGCGATCTGAGTAGGCAAATTGAGCGCCTGCCTGACAAAGAAAAGCTTGTTATGGCGCTTTACTACGACAGCGGTTTGAACCTGAAGGAGATTGGCGAAGTGCTTGAGGTATCGGAATCCAGAGCCTGTCAAATTCATAGTCAGGCAATCGTTCGTTTGAAAAGCCGCATGTCTTCATGGACGACTACGTGAAAGACACAAAGCCGACAATACCGCGTGTCGCAGAATTAGTAAGCCTTTAAGGAGGATGATTTCATGTCCAGACTAAATATTTCAGACAGTATGCCCGCCAGTGCCAGATTCGTAATTGAAGAGCTCAATAACCTGCCACAAGAAAGCATTTTGCTGCTTATCTCCAGTTTAACTCTG
>JBFJTG010000094.1:0-12395 GCA_041625575.1 Litorivivens sp. | reverse complement strand
TCATCTATGCCGACGATGCCTGCGGCATTGTCCTCGTGATTGTCGACGCCTAAATCTTCGTCGAAGCGCTCGGGCTCGCCGGCATCGCGCAGCAGGTTGCCGTTAAAGTCATAAAAGTCTTTGTCATCATTGGCGTCAGACCAGCCATCGCCGTCGGCGTCGATGTGGTAGCTCAGTGTAATGGCCAAAACGGCCGTGGCGAAGGTGCTGCCGGGTTCGGGCGCGGCGGCGGGTATGCTCTGTTCCCGCACATGCTCGCGCCACGTGGTGCCGGGGTTGTCGGCCAGGGGGAGGAGTAGTTTGCTGGATGTGCGAACCATGCTTGCCATACGTTCCATCGCAAATTGCGCGTCCAGCAGCAGCTCCATGCGTTTTTCAACCAGGCTCCGTGATTGCAGTGCCGTATTGACGATGCCGGCCAGGCCGACCACTAGCGCAGCCGTGATCGCGATCGAGAACAGCATTTCGACCAGTGTTAAGCCCTGACCGGGCTTGGCGACGGACTTCATTCGCTCACCACCCATTCTATACTGTGGTTGCTGTTGGGGATGCTGACCCGCAGCCACAGAGCCCCGTCATCGGTGCCGGTGCGCGGGTTGTTGTCCGCGTCGGCGTTGTCCATGTCGTGGGCCGCTATGTAGACATCTCGCTGCACGCTGCTGCCATTTGCGAGCAGGTAGGCATCACTGAGTGCGCTGGGCGTGGCTTCACCGGCAGCGTTGATTTCGAGCTCACCAAAGGGCCGCGAGAGCAGGTCTTCCACTTTCGAGCGCAGTGCGTAGTGCTCAAGCAGTAATTGCTCATGGCTGACGCTTGAGAAAAGCGCCGAACGCAAAGCCTCGATGGCAGGCACTAAAAGCACCGCCATCATAACAACGGCGGCAAGCACCTCGGGGTAGGAAATGCCTCTGCTGTAGCGTGAACGTGGCCGCACGCTCATGGCGATACCTTTACGCGTCCGTTTGTAGGCTCGACGGTAATTGTTTTCGTGTCGGCGCCTGCCGTCAGGGTAATGGATGCGCTGGCCAGCGGGAGTGAGGTGGCGCCGCTATCAAAGTAGGGTACACCAGCGCTGTTAAAGTCGATGTCGTTCTGGTTCACGCCGATTCCGTAGGTGAAGTCTACACTGCTGACAGTGACGCCTTCGAATCCGCTGCTCTCACCCACGGTGAAGTCGATGAATTGCTTGGAGTGCGGGTGCCTGACAGTGTAGGTTCGCACGGGAAGGGCGCCGGGAGTAAGCTCGTAGACACGCACGCGCTGGGAAACCGCCGTTGCGGTGACCCCGTGGGGGATGCCGGTGCGCATGGCTTCGCTTCGCGCTATTTTTAAAGCGCTGGCAATTTCCTTGGCCGCATTGGTGAGCTTCACCTCTGTCAGCCCGGATTTTCCCGATAGCATATAGAGTGAGAAAATGGCGATCAGGCTGACTACGACCAGAATCTCGATAAGGGTAAAGCCGGCAATGCGAGAGCATTGCGTGAC
This sequence comes from Litorivivens sp., assembly GCA_041625575.1. Classification (GTDB taxonomy): domain Bacteria; phylum Pseudomonadota; class Gammaproteobacteria; order Pseudomonadales; family Spongiibacteraceae; genus Litorivivens. The sequence continues at coordinate 10,910 of JBFJTG010000094.1, read as the reverse complement.
GGACCTGTCGTCGTGTGGCGCAGGTTTCGGTAAGGGCGGTATTAACAACGATGTCGTGGCGATTGCCTACTCCGGAATAAAATGCCGAGTAACGCGCTCTGTCAAGCCGGTATCCGCTATCAGGCGTGTTCATGTACTATACTCACAGACTCGTACATGTGCCAAGTAGGTAGGGCGGCTGGCCTATGGTCTGGTCGACATAATAATGATGAAACTCAAAAGAGGGGCGGCGATGATCAATGCCGATGCCCATTATGGCATGGCCCAATGCGGCTTGTTCTTTGGCAGTGTGACCGGGAGTAGAGATTGAAGGTGGCTCCTGCTTGGCTAGCCATGGGACGTGGTCCTGGGTACAGCGCTATCGGTTTTTCAATTCTCGAAGACGCGATTAACCTCGTGCAGCTTCGTATGGGTGGCGACTCTCCGGTCATATCTGCTGCAGCCCTGCTCGACGTTGACGGTGATATAGACCAGCTGCTGGAAAATCCGAAGTATTTAAAGCGTCTGCTCGCACCTGCCTTGAAAGAGGGTTTTGTTGGTCGCAAGGTCTATAGCTGCTTGCCCGCCGAGCATTACCGCCTGCTCTACGTAAACTACAAGGAATCGCAGCCCGGTGAAGGCGGGGCAGCGATATTGAATCAGATTAAGGATCGCCTCGACGGGCCACTGTCAGAATTTGTGGTTGATTACATGCCTATTCGAGCTAACGCGAAAAATGAGGATCAGCTGGCTTTGGTTTCCGTTGCGGAACGGGGCGTCGTCATTGACTATCTGGAGCGCTTACGCCGGGCGGGACTCAATGTGGATGCGCTGGAGATTGCACCGGTAGCCATTAATCGCTTGTTGGCCGCCGTTGCCGCGCCCGACAATTACCACAATAGTATTTCGGTAAGCTTTGGCCGCTACAAAAGTTCTCTGTCGGTTTTCTCCGGGCGCCGTCTAATTTTGGATCGCGAGGTTTTGCTGGGTGAGCGGGACATTATCCAGCAATTGTGCCGTTCGCTGGATGTGGACGAGTCTTTTGCCCGCAGAATGTTGCGCCAGCAAGTGGCAACACCAGCGCAGACCAATGCCGAGGACGAAGCCCGAAATGGCGCTCTGCCGGCTACCGTTGGGCAGATATTAAAGCCACTTTTCCTAAAGCTCTCCAATGAAATTGAAAAAGCGACGGCCTACGCCGCTTCGCAAACGCGTGGCGAACCCATTCGGCAGCTGTTTCTGCTTGGTGCGGCAAGCGAATGGCCATTGGCGCATCAAGTGCTGGGTGAAATCGTGAAGCTTCCTGTTCATGTCTTATCGCCAGTGGCGAGCTACGAGCCCTTGCAGGATTTTCTTAGTGTACCGCCGGAGCTCTCCGATTCCTGCTTGCCCTTGAGTTGCGGGCTGGCATTGCGGGGGTGGGCCGGATGAGTGACATTGATCTTATTCCGGAAGATTACCGAAAAAATCGACAAATTCTTGGTGATCTAAAGGCCTTTGCCAGCGTTGCAGTAATTATTGCACTGCTGGCGGCGTTGCTTATTGCCTTGCTGCAAATTATGACAGGAACAGCGCAAGCAACGGCCGGTACGCTAAGTGGCAAGCAGCTGTTGATTGATCAGAAAAGCGCGCAACTGCAAACCCTTGATGAGCAGATTAAGTCGATGAGCGACCAGCTCTTCGTGCTGTCGGGTTTTCGTGGCGGTCAGACTGCGCCGGGATTACTTGTTGCTATTGACCGGGCGCTGGATAGCAGCGAGGTGTGGTTTGCGAAGCTGACCTTCGGCCGTGCAGGCAGCATTGTCGATAAGAAAGTGGCGGCGACATCTAACGGCTATTTTATTGTGCTGCCAAAACAGAATCAGGCGGATACAGAAAAGGCATGGCAGATAGAAACGCATATGGAAGTACTGGGTTATGCGAGAAACTACGCCAAATTATCCGATTTTGTCGGGGAGCTTCTCAAGCAAGCCGAAGTGAATACGGTGAAGATTATACGCTCCGGTCGCAGGACCTTGGGTAATACAGATCTCGTTGAATTTGAGCTGGCCATCATTGTTAATCCGAGGAGAAAGGATTGATGAAGCCAATAAACTGGTCCGAGCACGTTGACCCGCGGTCTCTGCGGCTTTTGTTGGCAGGTGTCTTGTTGCTGCTCGTTACTGCGCTGGCGCTCTACGTCATAAAGCCGCAAGTGACTGACCTGAATTCGCTTTTGAAAAGTAATGAAAGTCTCGGGGAGGCAATTGCTTACGGCCCTGAGCTTGAGGCACAAATCGAGAGCCGCTATCTATCCATGGCTGAGCTGGAGTCGAAACTGTTTGGCACGGCGGGGGCGGTTTCAACTGCGAAGATAGAAAGCCATATTGTTGGGGAGTTGCAGAAAATATCCTGGGTCAATGGCGTTACCCTTGAGAGTGTTAAGCCACTGCCGAGCAAGCACATTATGGTTTTTGACGAGATTCCCTTTGAAGTTTCATTGCGCGGCGATTATTTCAGCCTGTTTAGCTGGCTTCAAGCGGTGAACCGACAACTGGGTTTCATTGTTGTGGACCATTTTGAAGTCTCTGCAGGAAACCGGACAGCTACGGATCCCAATTTGAATATGACGCTACGAATGGCAAATTATCGGGTCGCCAAATGACCAGGCGGAGGAGTCGTTTGATTTTTGTTGTTGCGCTCCTGATCGGCCCAGGCGCGGTAGCGGATGAAGACTTGCGGCTGCGCAATGACCCCTTTAAGGCGCCGCCGCTGGGATTCAGCGGCAGCGGCGGGCTAGTCAGTACATCCATACTGCCCGTGGTGCGAGCTGTAATGATTTCGGGTGGCTACCGTTCTGCCAATGTCAACGGCAAGGTTGTGATGGAAGGTGATGTTATCGACGCTTATACCGTGGTTGAAATTATGGAAGGCTTAGTGGTTTTTAAGAAAAACGAGGTTGAATACCAAATTCCGGTATACGCCGGCGACAGTGCCAGAGGTTTACGCTAATGAGACAAGCTAGATACTTGGGTTTTCGGTTTAGCTTCATTCCTGTTGTTTTTCTACTGGCTTCACTGTTTTCTGTGACGACGCTTGCTCAGGAACGGTTTTCCATGAGCGCCAACGATACTCCGGTGCGAGACCTTATGGCTATGTTGGCGCAAAAGGGGCGGGTGAGCATACTGTTGGAAAAGGATGTTAAAGGCGAACTCTCTTTTAACCTGTTTGACGTAACCATGGACGAAGCGGTTAAGTCGGTTGCTGAAATGGCCGGCTTTGTGGCAGAGAAGCGGGGGAAAACCTACTACATTATTGATAAGAAAAATGTAGGCTCCAGTTCTGCTAGTGGTGTTACGAGTGTTAAAGCTTATCCCGTTCGTTACGCTGATCCGCAAGCACTTATGGAAGTCGCAAAAAGTTATATTTCCAGTTACGGAAAAGTGACATTGGCCGCGCAAGAGCGAGTGCTTGTTATTGAAGATAAGCCCGACTTTCTTTACAAAATTCAAAGACTGCTGGATGTCATAGATGCAGCGCCGCGCCAAATACTCATTGAAGCAAGAATATTGGAAATTACGCTCAACGATAGTTTGGCTCACGGCATTAATTGGACAAAACTATTCTCGGTTGATCCGGGCGAAGTTAAGCGTTTTGGTGTGCAGGGTTTGGCGGCACCGGGAGCGCCGGGTTTATTCGCGAATGTTGTAAACGACAATATTGATTTGCTGTTGGATGCACTGCAAACGGATGGTCGCTTGCGCACAATATCGACACCTAAGTTGCTGGCGCTGGAAAACAAGGAAGCTTCGGTGGTGGTGGGCGAGCGTATCGGCTACCGCGTGACGACGACGATCAATCAGGTCACTACCGAAAGCATCGAGTTTCTTGAATCGGGTGTTATTTTACGGGTCACGCCGTCGATTGACGCTAACAACAAAGTGATGCTCGATATTTACCCGCAGATCAGTACCGGTAGCGTGAACAATGGTATCCCCTCTAAAAATACGACCGAGGTGGTGACCAATCTGATTACTAATGACAAGCAAACGGTATTTATTGGCGGCTTGTTAAAAAATACGGTTACCGAGACGCGAAGCGGTGTTCCTTTCCTGAAAGATATCCCATTGCTCGGAAAGCTTTTTTCAAGTAACGAAAAGACCAGTTTGCGCACGGAAACTGTTGTGCTCATCACGCCTTATATCATCAGTGATGACGAGGATTTTAGCGGCCAGTTTATTCGTACCGTTGACCGCGAAGAGAAAGAGGTTGTCGACTATATCGAGTCCGGCCGTTTTGGCGAGTCGGCGAAACCTGCGCTGGAGGATGACGCTGAGCAAAATGATGTCGCGCCCGTTGAAAGTAAATCTGGTGACGCTGGGTCAGCTCCGGTCAGAATGCGAGGTCCGCGCCGGTAAGCGAGCGCTGCCCACTGTGTATCTAAGGCGGCGACCGAGGCTTACTTTGATGTATTAGTGGAAGAGAGTCGGGCGTCGAAAGTGCAGACGATGCTTGTGTGTCCGGCCCTGGCTGGCGCGGACGCCTCGCCTAGCGAGCGGGCTAGGCGAGCTGCGCCCCTTGGGTTCAGCGTTTTATTACTTGGCTATGCCGATGAAGTAGTCATAGTAACCGGGTGCCGCCATGACAATTTCAATGCCGATCAGTATGATAATAATCCACTCTAGGAATGAGCTGTGCTGATGGTTTTGCTCATCGGCGAGCATTTCCAGTAGCTCGTGAATTGTCCCCAGTTTTTGCGAGAGTACGTCGACCCGTGACTTGATGTCGAGGTAGCGTGCTACCAGCATATAGGTTGCTTCCAGTTCGGGGTATTCCCAAAAGAATTCCGGTGTATCAAGCAAGCCATAGTGCAGAATGATGTCGCTTTTGGTGGCAAACAACTGGCCGCGAATTTTAGCCAGTTCCTTGCGGCGCAGCGGTATTTTGCCTTTCTCTGCCAGTGTGGCAGGAATGTGAGCGGTAGCGCTGATATTGTCCTGTGCCATGGTTTCAAAGACGATGAGCTGGGTTGACTGCGCCAGCGCGTGGGAAACTGCCAAGCGTGTCAGGTGGCTATCGCCGGGCAAAGAAATTAGGTCGGCACGGATGCTCAGGTGATCAGCGTCGAGCGAAAACTGGAATACCTCGCGGCTGGGTTTTTTGGCTTCCAGTTCCACGTGCGGCAGGACGCGTTTAATGAGTAGTTGCTGCTCGTCATCGGCAACCGCCCAGAAGACAACGACACCGTATTGAAATAGCCAGGCTTCTCCCGAGGCTAGGGGCAGTTGGTAAGCGTCGCGTGTGCGGTTGAACTCGTAGGGAGCCAGCGCAGTGCTTTCCAGCTCGGGTATTTTAAAGGCGTCGCCGAGGTTAATCACGCTGACGGTAGTGTTACAAAATGGCATGTTGCCACCTCTTGCGGGGCGTGCCGGCCCGACGGAAAGTGGCAGGATGCCACCGGAGGCGAATCATATTCCCCGTCTATTTTTTAGGCAATATGCCTTGCGCAAAAAATACAGGTACAAAACACAAAAATAAAACACAAAAAAAGGGGCCCTTTTGGGGCCCCCTGGGTATGCCGAAGATGCTTGTGGTTAAACGATCTTCTTCATGGCAGTCATGTAGCCGCGCAGCTTGCGACCAATTACTTCAACAGGGTGGTTGCGGATAGCCTGATTCACGGCGATCAGCTTTTGGTTGTCGACGCCGTTGTCGCTAGCGTCCAGCCCTTTACCAATCACGTCGGTCGAGATCGTGCCCATAAAGTCTTTGAGCAGTGGCCGGCAGGCGTGGTCGAAAAGATAACAGCCGTATTCAGCGGTATCGGAGATGACCACGTTCATTTCGTAGAGCTTTTTGCGGGCAATGGTGTTGGCGATCAGCGGTGTTTCGTGCAGCGACTCGTAGTAAGCGCTTTCGTCCTTGATGCCGGCGTCGACCATGGTCTCGTAGGCCAGCTCAACACCGGCCTTACACATGGCGATTAACAAAATGCCGTGGTCGAAGAATTCCTGCTCGCTGATTTCCTGATCGGTGTTTTGTGCTTTCTCGAACGCGGTCTCAGCAGTGGCGGCGCGCCAGCCCAGCAGGTTTTTGTCGTCGTTCGCCCAGTCTTCCATCATGGTCTTGGAGAAGTGGCCGCTCATGATGTCGTCCTGATGCTTCTGGTAGAGCGAACGCATAATGTCTTTCAGCTCTTCGGCCAATTCGAACGCTTTGATCTTGGCCGGGTTGCTCAGACGGTCCATCATGTTGGTGATGCCGCCATGCTTCAGGGCTTCGGTAACGGTTTCCCAACCGTACTGAATCAGTTTGCTGGCGTAGCCGGAATCAATGCCGTTCTCGACCATCTTGTCGAAAGCCAGAATCGCGCCGGTTTGCAGCATGCCGCAGAGAATAGTCTGCTCGCCCATCAGGTCTGATTTCACTTCGGCGATAGGTGAAGATTCCAAAACGCCTGCGCGGTCGCCGCCAGTGGCTGAGGCCAGAGCTTTTGCAATTTCCAAACCGTTACCGTTGGGATCATTTTCGCGGTGAACAGCGATCAGGGTGGGGACGCCAAAGCCGCGCTTGTACTCTTCGCGTACTTCAGTGCCAGGGCATTTCGGGCAGCACATAACTACCGTGAGGTCTTTGCGAATCTGCATGCCTTCTTCAACGAGGTTGAAGCCGTGGGCATAGTCGAGGCAGGCGCCTTCTTTCATTAAGGGCATGATCGCGCTCACAACAGGCGTGTGCTGCTTGTCGGGCGTGAGGTTCATCACCACGTCAGCCGTGGGGATCAGTTCTTCGTAGGTGCCAACGTTAAAGCCGTTTTCGGTAGCGTTCTTCCAGCTTTGGCGTTTTTCGGCAATCGCTTCAGCGCGCAGGGCGTAGGACACGTCCAGACCGGAATCGCGCATGTTCAAGCCCTGGTTCAGACCCTGCGAGCCACAGCCGACAATAACCACTTTTTTGCCTTTGAGGAGTTCGCAGCCGTTCGCGAATTCGCTGCGATCCATAAAGCGGCATTTGCCAAGTTCTTGCAGCTGTACGCGCAGCGGCAGGGTGTTGAAGTAGTTCTGGCCCATGGAATTGCCCTCGTGTTGTTTGGGTGGTGAACATTCGCCCATAGAAAGCTGGCGATAAAAATTAGGCGGCCACCATAGCAGTTCGCCAATGTTGCGTAAAATGATATATAGTGAATATTGTGTTGCGTATGGCGCATCATGCTGCTTCTTGGGTGTAGACTTTGCGATGAATACAAAAGAGCTCGAAATTTTTATTCACTTAGCCAAATCCCTGCATTTTGCCAAAACCGGGGAGGCGATGCATTTGAGTGCGTCCGCGGTCAGCCGAACAGTCCAGCGTTTGGAGGAGGCCGCTGGCGCCGCGTTATTTGAGCGCGACAACCGCCGTGTCAGCCTGACACCGGCCGGGCGCGAGTTTCAGCGCTACGCAGAGCAAGCACTCGCTAACTGGCAATCGCTGTTGCAACGGTTGCATCGACAAGGAAAGGAGCTCAGCGGTGAGCTGAGCGTGTATTGCTCTGTAACAGCTGCCTATTCGGTGCTCGGGCGCGTGCTGGAAACCTTTCGCAATCGCTATCCTCGTATCGAGCTCAAACTACACACCGGTGATCAGGCGGATTCGCTAGAGCGCGTGGCGGCCGGTGACGAGGATATTGCCATTACCGCACGGCCGGAGCAGCTCCATCAGCGTTTGGCCTTTCAGATTTTGACCCACTCCCCGCTACGATTGATTGCACCGACAGTGTCCTGCGCGGTTTCCGATCTTTTGGTTGATGTGGGGGGCGAACTGCCCTGGTCGCGACTGCCCGTTATTATGTCGGAGCGCGGTATGGCTCGGGTCGAGCTTGATCGCTGGTTCCGTTTGCATGGCATTCGGCCAAATATCTATGCTCAGGTTAGCGGCCACGAGGCTATCGCCAGTATGGTTGCCTTGGGTCTGGGTATTGGCGTGGTGCCGGAACTGGTACTCGCCCACAGTCCGATTGCGGACAAATTGAGGGTTCTGCCTTTGGCGGATGAGTTAAAGCCGCTGGCGGTGGGTGTTTGCGCATTAAAACGCCGTATGGATAACCCCTTGATTAGCGCGTTTTGGGAGGTGGCGGCGTCCGTGAGCTCATCGACGCCACTAAAATAGTCAGTCGCCAGCACTTGCGGCCTATAATGGTGTATGAACCGCGGCAGGTTTTGCTATGCTGCGGCCTCTGGCAATGAGCTATGCAGTATTGATGGAGTTTGATGTGGCCGACAAAAAAAAATCAGAGCAAAAGCAGGGTCTTGAAGAACCTCAGCGAGAGTCCCTGCTGCTGATTGATGACCATGAGGAAGAAGTCTCGATTGACGGCCGCAAGGAGCGCCGTCGTGGTATTTATTTGCTGCCCAACCTGTTTACGACTGCGGCTTTGTTCGCGGGCTTCTATGCCATTGTGTCTGGTATGCGCGGTAACTTCGAAACGGCGGCGATCGCTATTTTTGTAGCCGGGGTGCTTGACGGCATGGATGGCCGGGTAGCGCGCATGACCAATACCCAAAGCAAGTTTGGCGAGCAATACGATTCCCTGGCCGACATGGTCTCCTTTGGCGTGGCTCCCGCCTTGGTGATGTTCAGTTGGGCGTTGGGCAGTTTCGGCAAGGTGGGCTGGGCGGCCACCTTTATCTACATTGCCTGCGCGGCCTTGCGATTGGCGCGCTTCAATGCCCAGATTGCGACTGCGGACAAGAATTATTTTACCGGTCTTGCGAGCCCGGCTGCGGCTGCCGTCATTGCCGGTACCATCTGGGTGTGTGCTGATGAAGGTGTGTTTGGCAGTGAGGTGCCGGCCGTGCTTTCCATGCTCAGCGCCGCGCTAACGGCGCTTATCGGCTTTCTGATGATCGTCAATATTCGCTACAGCAGCTTTAAAGGCATCGATCTTCGCGGCCGGGTGCCCTTTGTTGTGATGCTTCTAATTGTTGTCGGCTTCGGTTTGATCTCCGTCGACCCGCCACGGATATTGTTGGCAATAGCGCTGATATACGCTTTGTCGGGACCCGTGATGGCGATTTACCGTCGAGCCCAGTAGGACGACTTTGATCGGCCGTGGAAATATTCCACAAATCCGCGGTCTGACAAGTTCAAGCCCCGGAGAGTTCGTATGCTGATCAAAGGTCCCGCCGATATTCCCGCCTCGGAAATCACCCCCGAGTCTATTTATCTCAAGCGCCGGGAATTTATGGCCCGGTCAGCGCTGTCCATTGGCGGCGCGGCTTTGCCGCTGGGTCTGATGGCGCAAGACTCGCCAAAGCTGACCCCTTTGCTCGCCACGCCCGCCACGTCGGCGATGGCCGCTCAAGGCTTTTACACCGCCGAAGATAAAACTCCTTTTGGCGATGTAGCTCGCTACAACAATTTTTACGAGTTCGGCACGGACAAGGGCGACCCGGCTAGATATGCGGAAGCGCTGACGGTAGACCCTTGGTCGGTTCAGGTCGATGGAGAGGTCGGCAAGCCCGGCAATTACGCTCTGGAAGATTTGCTCAAGGGCATCGATATGGAGGAGCGAATCTATCGCCTGCGCTGCGTAGAGGCCTGGTCGATGGTCATTCCCTGGGTGGGGATCCCGCTGCACAAGTTACTGGCCAAGCTGGAGCCCAACTCCAAGGCCAGGTATGTAGAGTTCACAACCCTCTATCGGCCCGACGAAATGCGGGGTCAGCGCTCGCGCTTCAGCACGATTGACTGGCCTTATGTAGAAGGTCTGCGACTGGATGAGGCGATGCATCCGCTGACGCTAATGGCGGTTGGCCTTTACGGTAAAGAGTTGCCCAATCAGAACGGTGCGCCTTTTCGCTTGGTGGTGCCCTGGAAGTACGGCTTCAAAAGCATCAAGTCCATTGTCAAAATCAGGCTCACCGAGCGCCAGCCTAAAACCACCTGGCAGCAGATTGCGGCGCAGGAGTATGGCTTTTTCGCCAATGTAAACCCGGAGGTGGATCATCCGCGCTGGAGCCAGAAGCATGAGCGACGCTTGCCCAGCAGCCTCTTTAGTCCAAATCGCATCAAAACCCGGATGTTTAACGGCTACGAAGAGCAGGTTGCTTCTTTATATAAGGGTATGAATTTGCGGCGCCACTATTAATGGCTGAATCGAAGGCGGCGCTTTGGGCCAAGCCATTACTGTTTGCGGTCGCGCTCATTCCCTTGGTTCTGCTGGTGTTTCGGGTGGCGAGCGATCAACTCGGCCCGGACCCGGCGAAGACTGTCGTTTTGTTCACGGGCTCATGGGCTCTAAACTTTCTCTTGATAACGCTTCTCGTGTCACCATTGCGGCAGTGGCTTAAGCGCCCTCAGCTGATTCGTTACCGGCGTATGCTGGGCTTGTTCTGCTTTTTCTATGCCTCCCTGCATGCGCTGAGTGTGGGCACTTACATTCTTGGCTGGGATTGGCTTATTTTTACGGAAGAGCTGAGAGAGCGACCCTATATGCTGGTTGGCTTTCTCGCCTGGTTGAGCTTGATTCCCTTGGCCCTGACCTCAAACCGCTACTCGTTGCGCAGATTGGGGCGGCGCTGGCAGAGCCTGCATCGGCTGGTCTATCTGACGCTTGTTTTAGCGATCGTGCACCTCATCTGGCTGGTGCGCTCTGATTGGGCTGAGGCTGCGGCGTATGCCGCCGCAGCTTTGCTCCTCTTGTTATGGCGGGGGCGGCGGGCGGGCTATTTGCAGGGATAGTGGGTTCGCAAAGAGTAGCTCAGGAGTGCGCTGCCACTTTTTGCTTCGCCCTTTGCCGTTTCGGCAGATGCAATTAACGCTTTGGCCAGATCAGACGATTTAATGGATTCGGGCAGGCAGAAATTGATTGCGCGGTTGTTGCCGAATTTTGTTTTCCCGATTCTGGTTTTGGTTGCCCGCTCCTGAAAGTCCGAGCGGGCGCTTTCGTTTTGAGTGTCATCGGCGGCGAACAC
>JBFJTG010000093.1:0-12573 GCA_041625575.1 Litorivivens sp. | reverse complement strand
CGGGCGCAGCACTGTTTAAAGATCAGCGGTTGGTGGCCTTCTGTAAAGAAGAGCGCATGACCAGAATAAAGAACGATGGCGGGCGTTTTGAGCTGCAGTCAATTGACGAAGTTCTGCGTATTGCGGGCATTACACGGAGTGATGTCGGTTGCGTTGCCTTGTCCAAAACCCGTTTGCCTTTGTCCGTATATAAGTCAACAGCCAGCCCTGTTAAAGATGCGTGGCGCAAGTTGCGTGGCAAAAACCCGGGGCGCTTTCTTGCGCGCGAGATGAGCGAGAAGCACGAGTACGACGAAGCCAAAATTGTAGATTTTTCCAAATTGAAAGACGTACTCAGGGTGCCTCAGAGTGCGGAGATCGTTTTTACCAATCATCATTACTCCCATATTCTCGGATCATTTCGATTCACCGACTGGCAAGATCAGGCTTTGTACGTCAGCTGCGATGGTAGTGGCGATGCCATGGTGTATTCGGCGTACTACTTTGACGGCAAGGCTCTCGAGTGTCTGCAGGGTGACAGATTCCGCTGGATGGATCTGGAGCAACGCGGTGGATATTCGGTAGGGCTTGCCTACAGTTATGCGACAGAAGTGATTGGATTTCGGCCGAATCGGCACGAGGGCAAGATCACCGGTCTGGCAGCCTTCGGCTCGCCGATAGCGGCGGATGCAATTTTCCAGCGCTTTCAAACCAATGATGATGGTTCCATTACCAGTGATTTTGATCACCCGAAAGAGTTGCGTGCCTTTATCCGGGAATTGCTCGGTCCCTTGAGTCGTGAAGACGCTGCGGCCTCTATTCAGCAGGCGTCCGAGCGTATTTTGGAAAATTGGGTAAAGCAACTGCTCAAGCTGCGCCCCGTTAAATATGTCGGTATGAGTGGTGGCGTATTTGCCAACGTAAAGTTGAATCAAACCATTGCCAGTATTCCGGGTGTTGAGGAAGTGTTTGTATTTCCGGCTATGGGGGATGAGGGCCTACCTGTTGGTAATGCGGTTGACGCACTGATCCTTAAGCATGGCCTCCTGGGCCTGCAGCGCGATCGTTTGCAGGCGCTTTACTACGGATTTGAGTACTCGGGTGAAAACCTGATGCGCGCTGCAGATACCAGTAAGGTGACCGTTCTGGAGTCCAAGCAGCCCGCACAAGATGCTGCTGATTTGCTAGCCAAAGGGCGGGTAGGGGCCATTTTCTTTGGTGGCATGGAAATGGGGCCGCGCGCTCTTGGTGCGCGCAGTATTCTTGCCAGTCCCGCCAGGCGCGATGTTAATGACAGTATTAATGCGCGGCTGGAGCGGACTGAATTTATGCCCTTCGCGCCCTATGTTTGCGATGACGATGCCGCTGATGTGTTTGTTATCGATGAAGGTAATCGCCACGCCTGTGAATTTATGACCATCACTACCGATGTGAAGCCGGAGTGGGAAGATATCATTCCTGCTGTTGTTCACGTCGACAAAACCGCGCGACCGCAAATAATCTCGCGAGATCAGAATTGGCTGTATTACGATATCCTCAAAGCCTTCAAGGCCATTACCAATATTCCGTGCCTGGTGAATACCAGCTTCAATGCGCACGAAGAGCCCATAATCAATACGCCGGAAGAGGCTCTTGGTGCTTTATATGATGATCGCGTAGATTTTCTTGTTTGCGACGCGGGCTTGATTCTTCGCAATTGATTGCGAGAAGCAATTTCCGTCCCGCGTTTTGGCTCCTACTAGATGAGGGGGAATGGCTTCCCTCTGCTAACCCGCAATAGTACCGGTTGCTCCCGGCGGCACGATAGTCCTCTACCCGTCGTTCGCGAACCTGAATTAGATGAAAGTAGCTGTGGCTGGGAGCATTTGCCGCCCACGGTTAATCGCCTCTGACAAATCATTGCAACGCGGAGCTTGGTTTGACAGTCCGATTTGACTGTTTGTGTTCGACGAGCATTGCGTCGGAGCGTGCACTGCGACAGGGCGGAGCACATTTTTCGGATGGTGGTAGCTATCGATTGCTCACTACCGCCTGCGTAATTCCACTAGTATATTTTAGCTAACGAAATCTGCATGCTGCGATTTATTGAGTGCCTACAAAGCAAGCCCGTTTTGTGGTATTATTAGGCCTTCATTGGGGGCTCAATGGACTGCTTCGGGTTGAGTGAAGGAACATCGTTCTGATTTCTTAAAATATGACTATAAAATATAAAGTTACATTACTGATAACAGCTTTGCTCATCGCGGTCTCGCCCGCAAATTCGGGCATATTTGATGTGTTTAAGGGCGCCCCGGACTCAGGTGATAGCTCCCTACCCAAAGAGGAGCGGGCGTTAGAGCATTACCGGCGCGGTAAATCGTTGTACAAGGCCCAAAAATACGATCAATCTAAGGCCGAGCTTGAGCAGGCCATTAGCTTGGTGTCTTCAGATGGCAAAATAGCAATCGCCAGAAGCCAGGAGGTTGAATGGGTGGAAACCCCGCGAGGACTTGAGCGCCGCGTAGTGTCTGATTCCACCTCCTACGAATACCAGCCAAATCAATATCTAGCCTACGTTAACCGCGAGCAAGCCAAAATAGCGGCAGCAGCAGCGGCAGCGTGGCAGAAAGAGCAGGCAAATGAGCAGCTTGCCGCCGAGCGCAGAAAGAAATTCAGCAATCCTCCCCAATTACATATCACCTATGACTTCATCGATGGCAATCGCGATGGCGTGTTGGCAGCCAAAGAAAGTGGCAAGCTGGTGGTTACTGTGGAAAATATTGGTGGATATAGCGCGTCCGCAGTTGAATTGAAAGTGGAGTCAAGTTCTTCTGCCTTGGCCCTGAATTGTTGCGAGAGCTTTGATCTGGGCGAGATTGCGGTCGGTCAATCCGTTGTCAGTACGATAGATATCAAAGCGACGGAAGCGATCAAGACCGGAAAGGAAACGGTCAGTTTCACTGCGACGGAGAAAGACGGCTTCGGTAGCGGTGATGAAATCCGATATGCGGTTAACACACAGGAGTATCGTCCGGCGGCATTTGAAATAGTCGAACAGAGTGTCAAGCATATTCAAGGCAATATTTATCAGGTCGAATACACTGTTATCAACCGCGGTAAAGGTCCGGCTATGAATGCCGTCGCTCAAGTAAGGCCAAATAGCCAAAATATTTATGTTCTGGATGCGAGTGAATCCAAAATTGGTTTGCTGGCCGTAAATGCAAGCCAGAGAGTGTCATTCACCTTTTCGAAAAACAACCGGATAAAAACAGGCGATCGGCTTCCCTTGGTGGTGCGCGCCTATGACGATGCCGATGCGGCCACAGAGCGCCAGTTTGAATTGGCGTTGAATCTTCCCCGAGGTGGCGGTACATCAAGGCACGCAAGCTCTAGCGCAATGGCTTCGCCCCCGCCAGCTTCCGCAGCTGCATTGTCGATTGTGAATGTTGATATTGATGTGCCCGAGGGGCTGGATGTCAAGAACTATGGCCGAGCCTTTGTGATTGGCAACAGCAACTACGAGTCTTTGAGTAATGTTGAATATGCAACCAACGACTCCAGGGTAATGGGGCAGTACGCACAGAAAACGTTGGGTTATAAAAAAGTTAAAGTGTACGAAGATCAAAACTCATATGATCTTCGGGATATCTTCGGTACCAAGGCCAGGCAATTCAAGGACGGTAAGTTATATAGCATGGTTTCGCGCGATGCGGATCGCGAGCAGAATCCGCCGGTATTTATCTTTTATTCCGGTCATGGTGCGCCGGGCTTGAAAGACGGTAAAGCCTACCTCGTGCCTGTTGATGCGAGAATGGATCGGCTGGACCAGCAGGGGTATCCGCTGGAAGACCTCTATGCCGCAATCAAAGCCCTGCCAACGAATAATGTCACTTTGGTATTGGACTCTTGTTTCTCGGGCAATACGGATACCGTTGCAGGTGCACAGGCAGAAGCGTTGTATAAGGGAGTCAGTCCTGCAGCGTTTAGAGTCAATGAGTTAAAAGCTGAGAACGTCTCCAATCTAACCTTGTTTACGAGTGCTGCGGCCAAGGAAGTTAGTTATTGGCATCAGGAAAGCAGGCATGGTCTCTTTACCTATAATTTCCTGCGTGCTTTGCGCGGTAGTGCCGATGAGCTGGGCAACAAAGACGGCGTAATTACTGCCGACGAAGTGCATAATTTCGTCGAGTATGAAGTTGCTGAATATATTGATAATGCTGAAAAGGCGAGCAAGCAGTCGCCGGGTCTTTCCGGTGATGTATCCAGGGCGCTAGCGAAATATCAGAGATAATAAAATGCTTTCTCGACACGGCATGAAGCGGGCGCTTACATTGGCATTGATAGGTGTAGTGTCGACGGCGTGCTCTGTGTTTTCAGGCGGCGACGAGGAAGCGCTCGTTAGCACGCAGCCCTATCAATCTCATTGCACCAAACATAATAAAAGTGGTTCTCCCTATTTCGTCTATGGTGTTGGCGTTGGCGCTGATATTGCGAGTGCACGTAACGCAGCATTGGCGGATATAGCCGGTAGTCTATCCAGCCAGATTTCTGTTCAAACGACTTCCACGCTGAGTTCGGTTAATGACGTCGAATCAGATTCGTTTAAACAAAATGTTGATATCAATTCTCACGTCTCTATCGATGACGCTGTAGAAACTTGCCGGGATGCTGGTGATCCCGGCGGCAGCGTTCATCTGGTTTTTCGTTTGGACAAACGTCCGGTTGTACAAAAGGTTTACTCAGATTTAATTACATCATGGGGCGGTATTCACCCAAATCTGGTATTGATGAAGGGCCCCAGCATTTTAATTGGCTCGAAATTTGTAGCGGAGCTCAAGGCAAAGCTGGAGCGCGGTAATGCCGGAATAGACGTGCAGACGGTTGTGCTCGATTTACAACGTAAAAATAATACCTGGGTTTTGAGTGTTGGTCAGAATGCGACCTACACCATCGCAGATCGTAGCTTTCTGACTTTTATTGCGCCGAATTTTATCCGGGAAGTTAAAGCGCTGGATTTGTCTGTGCTACACGCTGATCAAATGGGCAGTACGGAGCTCGCGACAGAGGATTTTCAGTTTGCGCGCAGCGCCAGGCTTCGGCATGGCGATAGTTTTGTGTTCAGGGCGTCGTCGCGCCGTAATGGCTATCTATCCATTTTCAACGTATATGAAGATGGACGTATAGCCAATTTGTTGGAGAATCGCTCCATTGCTGCAGGTAAGTCTATACAGTTCCCTGAAGGCGGTACATTTACGTCGCTGCTGCTGGAAGACGGTAAAACCACCTACGATGTCTATATTGCTGTGCTCACCGAAGCTCCGGTATTGATATCTCAGTTCGGCAAGCTTAATGACGACGGCTTTCTAACCGGAAAAAATAGTTATCAGTTCGATCAGTTCCTGCGTTGGTATGATTTTATAAGTCCGCTGGGAGTGGCAACTCTTGAAGCGCGCACAGACCCGTAAGTGGTGCTTTTTCGTTCTTATTGTCATCAGTATCATCGCTGGCGGAAAGCGTGCCGTGTTGGCTGCAAGAGCCATACCGGGATGGTCGGCATGGGTATATTGGTGTCGCTGCAAAATATAATGTCGATGGTAAGGTAGATTTCACCGCGAGTCGGCAGATGGCGCTGTTGAATCTGGTGCAGGGTGAGCCCGGACTGGCGAATTTCCCCATCGATAGTATTGATATATCGCAAGACGAAATTGCGCTCGATGGGGTTCGGTATTATTTTTCTCCGGAATATGAGAGTGAAAGCGCTTTATTCTCCTATCTCTCTAACATTGCCGGTGTGAGCGCGCATTGCGCCGCGAGTGTCTGTGACGTAAATAGCTGCACGCCACAGTGGTTGTGCAAACAGTCGCAGGCCTCTGGTGTCTATGTGATTGGTATTGGTGATTTGAAATATTCGGCCAAGCAGCAATGGTTGGATGCAGAGAGCTCGGCCAGTGACATAGCGGATTATTGGGGGCTGCAACAAGTGCTAGCTTCGGTAAAACTGTTGGAGTTATCAGCCGCAAGACAAAGTTACAGTATTATTGAGCGGGATGTGTCAGTAAATGCTGTTCGCGAGCATTCGCACGACCGGTCTTTTATGCGTCTGAGCGCGAGTTGTGCGGCAGGCCGCAGACTTTTTCAGCGATGGCATTTACCGAATGCATCGTTAATTACAGTCGTAGAATCTGCAGATAAAGGTTACGGGCTTGTCACTGGCTACACTGTCGGAGGAACATTGCGCTCCGTTATTGATTTGGCTATTCGTAACGCTTATGCTGATCTCGCTTATAATAAAGAAAGCAATCTGACGGCAGCTTACAAATCGGTATCTGGTGCTCACTCGCTCAACGCGATTCAGGCTAATGCTGTGTTAATGAATTTTAGTGGAGAAATTGCCGCTGAGTTGGTGGAGTTAAATATTCAGGCTGAATATCAAAAGCCGTATAGAGTTGAAGTCAAATTACTTGAAAGTGTTTCACCTTAAAATGGGGAAAGAAAAATGACTAAGCCATTTCGAATCGCTGCAATTGCTGTTTTTGCATTGCTGGCAGCCTGCAGCAGCAACAAGAGCGCAGAGCAAACTAACGCCAGTGCACAGCCGGTAGTGGATACGCGGCCCGATTGGGTAAAGGTTCCCATCGTTGAAGACGGTTTGGCTAGCACTCAATGTGTTGCTAATAAGGGTTCTGCCAGTATCAAAAGCGCCAAGGCCCTTGCGCTGGCTCGCGCTGAAATAGCACGTCAGATCGAGGTGAAGGCGACAGCATTGGATAAAACCTATTCTCGGCTGACAGAGTCGTCGGCGGGTGATTCGTATGGCGAGTCGTTTGAAAGTGTTTCCAAAACAGTGGCTAACCAGAATCTATCGGGTACGCGCGCAGTAAAAGCTGAGTATGTGCAGGGTATGAATGGCGAGCTGGAATATTGCGTGATGGTGACTCTTAGTCCGGCATTGACCAAGAATCTCTTTGCAGAGCTTTTAAAGGAAGCGAATACGCAAGTCAGTGCGCAGAATGAAGCCATATTGTATGAGGAATTTAAGGCCTATAAAGCGCATCAAGAGCTAGACCAGCTTACTGCCGAGTAGGCGTGCTCTGTGTGCTTGAGCTGATGACAAAGCCCGGAAAGTTCCTGTTTGCGACAATATTGCTTATGTCGGCAGCGAGTGCTGTTGCCGGTATTTGGGATGAGCTTGACGAGGAGGCCTCTGATTTAGAGTCGCCTCCAGTGCCTGTAGAAGCGGTGTCAGACTCTGAGTTTGAGCAATACCGAAAACAGCAGCAACAGGAATTTTCCGACTATAAGCGTGTTTTTGAGGAAGAATTTGCGCGCTATAGCCAAAGCATTTTGAATAAGTGGGATGTCGTTGAAGTCAGTACAAACAAAACCTGGGTCTCATACACGCCCGATTATGAAGTCAAGCGAAGTGTCGACTTTGAATCCAATACACTTACGCTCAGTGCAGTGAACTTTAAAGGCGATACTCAGGCTGCATACCGGAAGTTTGAACAGCAGATTCAGCAGGTTCTTGGTGCCAGCGTAAAGAGCGCATTTCAGGAAGACCAGCTCAACGCCTCTGTTGAACGGCGTATTTCAGATGAGAAAATTCCCGCCAAGACGGCTCTGGTTCCCGCGAGCTCTGTATTTGGTTTGTCGTCCGCTGAATCGAAAAAGGCAGCCTTGCAGGAGCAGGCGAAGGCGCTTCTGCGTAATGCAAAGTTATCTCAATCAAAGTCCAAAAAGGGCAAGGTCACGCAGGTTAAGATAGATTTGTCGTCCTATCTGGATAAAAGGCCCGCAGTCACGCGCCCCGCGCCTTCGGGGCGGCCTGTAGCGATACCTGCACAAGCAAAGGCATTTGCGGATCGTATTCTTGCGGAAGCGGAGCGGCGTAAGATTGAGACAAGCCTTATATTGGCCATTATGAAAACCGAGTCTGCCTTTAATCCGATGGCGCGCTCCGGTATACCGGCTTACGGATTAATGCAGATTGTACCTAAATCGGCGGGCCTGGACGCAACTGAATACGTTTATGGCAAGCAGCAATTATTGGCACCTTCATACCTGTATAACCCGGAAAATAATATCGAACTCGGCGCGGCCTATTTATGGATTCTGGAAAACCGCTATTTAAGAAAAATTGAGAACCCGCTTAGTCGTTATTATTGTGTCATTGCCGCTTATAATACCGGTGCGGGGAATGTGGCTAAGGCTTTCACCGGTAAGCGCAATATCAATACGGCTGCCAAGATAATCAATCAGAAAACACCTGATCAAGTGTACAAGCATCTGATCAAAAACCTGCCCTATGAAGAAACTCAAAACTACCTCAAGAAAGTAGTTACGCGCGCGCAGGGATATAGCAGTGGATAATAAATGCAAAAAAATTCGAACCCCTATAATTAAATGCTGAGGAGAAAGACCACCATGAAGATAAACGCAAATAAGTTGGTTCATGCCAGCCTGATTGCAGGCGCTGTTTTTGCGGCAAATAATAGTATTGCGTTGGAGCAATTCTTTAACGTGCCGGGCACGCGTGCGATGGCCATGTCGGGCGCCTTTATTGCCACGGCAGGGGATAGTACGGCTCTTTGGTATAACCCTGCCGGCTTGGCAAAGTTGAGCGATTCTATAGATTTCACGATTGAGCAGGGTGACATAACCCAGGAAGAGCCAGATGCTACATGGGTGCCTAATACTGATCGTTATGTAGAAGACTCAGATGTGAAGTATATAGCTGTCGCCGGTGGCGGTATGGGGCTTGCTTATTTCAAGCCATATAAGTTTTTTAATACGGCCAACTATACAAATAACGGTACAACGTTTACTGCGGAAATCGAAACCGAGTTGTCGGAATTGAAGTATGGTTTTGGTACGGCAGTCGCTGATTCAGTTCGGATCGGCGGTACTTTGGATATGATTTTTAAAGAGGCGGATATCAACCAGATTGGTAGCAATACGAATGATGATGATCTGTCGCAACTTGAATTTGGTTTTTCATTGGGACTTCAGGGTGACCTTGCGCTCGATGACATGGTAATGAAGGGTCATAAGTTTAGCTACGGATTGATGTACCGCTCCGGCACGGATAGTAACGCAGAGGACGATGTGTATACCGATAAGGTGAAAGGTGTGCCAGGGCGTCCAGAGGCGGTGAACTACGGGATCGGATACTCTGCTCCATTGCCGGTTGTACTCGGCGTACCACTCTTCTTAACCTTTAATTACGAGATTGATAATTTGGTGTATGAGGGAATATTGAATATTACCTCCGGGACAGGTAACGCCGAAAGTGATTTGGAAGAAACCAAGAAAGCATGGGGGCTGGAGTTACAAATGTTTCCATCTTTCATGAAGAATGGTTCTTTGTTTTTGCGATATGGCTCTGCAAATGTTGATGTGGATGCCGTCGACAATCCTAGTGCCACGATTGTGAACGAGTTTGATGTCCAATCATTTGGGGTTGGCGTTAGATTGGGTAACTGGGTGGTAGACTTTGCGAAGGAAACGCGAGATATCACGGCCAACCCGAGCTACAATGTTCCGGATCAAGAGTTAGATTTGACTGCTATCTCTGTATCCTACGGTTTCTAAGCAAGGCGTGTGAAAAAAGGGAGGCTTACGCCTCCCTTTTTTGTTGGAGCATTAAGTGGAAGCAATACAAGAACGGCCGATACATTGCCCAAACTGTGGCGAGCGCGTCACCATCCTGCTGGATTGCTCAGTCGCGGAGCAGCACTATACCGAGGATTGCTCGGTGTGCTGTCGACCTATCGTTGTGGTGGTGTCGGGATTTGACGGGGAAGCTTTCGTCAGCGTTTACAGCGAAGACGAATAATCATCAGATTTTACATTCTGCGTGGTTTTGCCACAGGGCGTGAAGTATGTTCGCCCGGGTCAGCAAGCCGATGAGTTTCCCGTCCTGGGCGACGGGGTAGGACTTCGGCTTTTCCTTACCCATTTTCTGGGCTATATCGATAATGGACTCATTGGGGCCAACACTAAGCACCTGGTGGCTCATAATGTCGCCAACAGACTGCGACTCATCGCAGTGGTAGCTGCTAATCAGCATGCTGTGTATGCAGTCCTGCTCGGATAGAAAGCCCAAGAGTTGCTTCTTGTCGTCAACGACCGGCAGGCCCAGTAAGCGGTGGTGAATCAGGCGCTCGACGGCGTCGTCGAGCGACTCATTAGCCTTCACGAAGGGTGGGTTGTCGATCATTACGTCTTTAACCAGCATCTGTGTCATCGTTACTCCTCCCAGCTATAGGGTCTACTATACTCCCAAAAGCGTCGGTGGATAAACTCCCGAAAACCTTCGGAAATATTGTGCAGCTTGCATGCGCCGCGCCTAATTCTCCCATCCCTACAAAAGTGTAATGATGCTTTAATTGAAAAAAGTAGAACGCTGTGTAACTTTAAGCTTTTGCTGGTGGCCAAGCTGCGCAAATAATAATGACCGGTTGGTTACCGCCCCGTGATTAGTTGTACCTAAGGAGTTCGAAAATGGATCGCTTCATCGTAGTTTCCTCGGATTGTCATGCAGGACTGCCACCTGAGCAGTACCGCAACTATCTGGATCCGCAATATCGCGAAACCTTTGATTTGGCGCTCCCAATTCAAATCGAAATGACCGAAAAAGCCGAAGCGAGCTTTTTAATCAAAGATATTAATGATGAGTGGCGTGCGGATGCGGCGACTGGTTTACACGGCGCCTGGGATCACGACTCGCGGATTAAAATGCTTGATGAAGACGGCATCGCCGGAGAAGTTCTCTTCGTTGACGGCATTACCGAGCGTAATAGCCCTCCCTTTGGTGCCGGTTTGGGATTGCCCTGCGATGAAAACATCGTTCCGGAACTTCAGTGGGCCGGTGCCCGTGCTCACAATCGCTGGTTAGCCGAGTTCTGCTCGCAAGCCCCGGAGCGCCATTGCGGTGTAGCCTCCGTTCCTCTCTTGTGGGATATAGAGGAAGCTGTGAAGGAAGTCCGCTGGGTAAAAGAGAACGGACTGAAAGCGGTATTGATACCCTTGTCGACGGGCACCTTTGAGCCCTATCACCATGGCCGTTACGATCCTTTCTGGCGGGCCTGCGAAGACTTGGGCATTATCGTCAACTTTCATTCCGGTGGCGGCTTGACCAAGGAATACTTCGGCAAGAACTTCCCGGAAGAGGCGCCCGATGATTACCCGGGCGGGATGGGCGTTTACGTATCAGAAGTGTTTTTTTGGACCTACCGCCCCCTCACTTTCATGATTTGGGGTGGGGTATTTGAGCGCTTTCCCAAGCTAAAGGCGGCGGTCACTGAAACCGGCACCAGCTGGATGTTGCCTCCGCATCTGAAGTTGTTAGACCACAACTATCACGACGTACATTTTTCGGCCAAGCTGGGGGATTTCCGCTCCCACCTGTCCATGTCACCAACCGAGTATTTCCGCCGCAACGTTGGTATAGGGGCATCCTGTATTCCGCGTAGCGACATGCAGTACCGTCACGACATGGGTATTGATCAGGTGATGTGGGGGAGCGACTACCCGCATCCCGAGGGCACGTGGCCGAGCACGCGCGAAGCGATGGCAGATACCTTCCACAGCCTGCCAGAAGATGAAGTCGAAAAAATGTTGGGCGAGAATGCTATTCGCTTCTATGGTTTTGATCGGGAAAAGTTGCTACCGATCGCAGAGCGAATTGGCCCGTCTCGGGACGCGCTACTGAAAGCGGGATAAGCATGGGTTCGCCTGCAGGGCAGGCTCCTACGGCCTGGGATTTATGTGGGAGCGAGCTCGGCTCGCGAACGTAGGTCGTGAGGGTTCGCCTGCAGGGCAGGCTCCTACGTGTGAGTTGATCTGTGTGGGAGCGAGCCCTGCTCGCGAATAGATCCTACATTGCGCCCGAAAGCACGCTGCTCAGCAGCATACCCAATTCCGGATGACCGCTGCGTTGCAGGTAGCTGCTGCCCACTTCGGTAAACTTGGGAATCATGTCGGCTCCCATCCCCAGCGTTTTAAACTGCGATACCAAATCAGCTCCGGCTTTGGCTTCGGGGCTGTATTTTGAGGCCATAGTCATCGCATTTTGCATCATTCCTCCACCGCCCGTTACTTCCTTGACCACCGGGGCAGCCTTCATCATGGTTTCGGCGCCGGGTATGGCTTTGGTAATGGCTGCGAATTCATTGTTAGCCATTAAGGTTTGCGCTGCTTGCAGCACGGAGCCCATGCCGCCGCTAGCCTGAGTTCCGTCAACGCCGAGGGATTGCGTGAGCAAAGGCAGTAATTGCAGGCCGGTCTCAATCCTGCTTGTTGAAGGGGCTGGGGTTACTGTGTTGTTTACGACAGGCGTGGGTGCGTTGTTGGTGGTGGGTGTAGGTTCTGTTTTGCTGCCGCCCCCAAAGAGACTGTCCCAGAAGCCGGCTTGCGCGGGCAGGCTTATCAATGCG
Organism: Litorivivens sp.; assembly: GCA_041625575.1. Classification (GTDB taxonomy): domain Bacteria; phylum Pseudomonadota; class Gammaproteobacteria; order Pseudomonadales; family Spongiibacteraceae; genus Litorivivens. Next base: position 178 of record JBFJTG010000093.1, on the reverse strand, counting down.
CTCAGGGTGATGGCGAATAACTTCTTCATAGGTGATGGATTCTCTTCATGGAGTGAAATAGGGCGGAGCTCGCTAAGATTAGTCTGCCCGCCATCTTTGTGCCACTGATGTCCCTGTGAAATATCTGCGCGATTTCAGGATGTGCGTCTGCTAGTGAGATGCGCGCTCTGTTCTCTTG
>JBFJTG010000092.1:0-12590 GCA_041625575.1 Litorivivens sp. | reverse complement strand
GGCCGGATGATGTTGGCGAAGCGGTTGATGTAGTAGTTGGTGCTATCGTGAGCGTAGACCGGAAGATCCGCCGGTGCACCATCGGGGAAAAAGCCACCACCGCCGAACACGTGGTCGGCGTGATTGTGTGTATAAATCAAAGCCTTGATCGGCTTGTCCGTTAGTTCTCGAAACGCCTTGTATACCTGGGCGGCGGATTCAGCGCTTTCGGTTACATCGACGATCACCACACCGTCGTCACCCTCAAGCATGATGGAGTTGGCGAGGGCGTAACCAATGGCCACGTAAACCCCGCCAGTCACCTTTTCAATACGCTTCTCAAAAACCGCCGAATGCTCGGCCAGACTGCTGCGAACATGCCCCTGCATACTCACATCCCGGACGCTCCCGGTCTGCCGTCCGTCACAGCCCACCAGCAGCATCGCGACTATGGCCGCCCAGCACACTTTGATTGTCATTCGTATTCCCTCTATACGCTATTATTATTGGCGCTCGCAACCGCGCGTAAAACTGGCTTTACTTGACCCTAAACCTGACTACAGACTTTAAGGTAAGGCTGCATGGATATTAGCGCAACCCTTTGGAGCGCAGACAATGGCATACCCAATTGGCAAACTGAGCAAGCTCACAGGCTGCAATATTGAAACCCTGCGCTACTATGAGCGCGAGGGCTTACTGCCGCCACCCCCTCGCGGTGAAAACGGCTACCGTTACTACAACGATGATACCGTTTCACGGGTGAAATTTATCCTTCACGGAAAGCAGCTGGGATTTTCCTTAAAAGATATCAGCGAGCTGTTGTCGATACGCGTTGATAAAACCGCGAGCACTTGCGCCGACGTAAAACAAATTGCCCTTGGCAAACTTGCCGTCATCCGACAGCGCATTGAGGAACTGGAGACGATGTATCAGGCTCTTGATCGCGTTGCACAAGCCTGCGATGGCGCCAGTCATTCAGCAGATTACTGTACGATTCTGCAGGCAATGGAGGCAGATGGCTTCGGGCAGGAATGAAATGGAAATTTGGATAAGACAATATTCGCTTCCGACAATGCGGGTGCCAATCTGGAGAGTATCCGACAAACGAGGCAGGGCTCCATCGTTAGAACCCTGCCCGATAGCGCGGGGACAAGTCTGAATCAACCCACTTTTGGCATGGCAACTTTCAGGCGTTTATACAGCTTGGAATTGCGCTTAATGGCCTTGTGCTTGGCGTAGGCGTCCACGGCTTTTTCCCAGGCACCTTCACTGCCATGCGCATTCAGCGAAAAGCTGGTGCACACCGTTTTGCGTTGCAATTCAGACGCAATACCCACTTGAAAGATAGGGGTGAGGTTGCCGCTTTTCTCTGTTTTCAGCAGATAGCTAATACCTTTCACTGAACCGTCGGAGTTAAAACAGCGCTCATCCTTACTCGCCTCGCGCGCCTTCTTCTGGGCAATTTCCAGTTCCTGATCACGCTCAAGGGCCATTTTTTCGACCGCTTTACGTTTGGCACCGACTAAACGCTTGCCGTTTTCCTTCAGGGAGTAATATTCCTGATGCAGCTTACCGTCTACGGTCCTTCGTACCCGGTAGCCATAAAATGCCTGATTATCCAGTAATTTAACGCTCATTGTTTTGCATTAGCCTCCCGCATATTGCACCAATTTTGCTCTGTTAGTTTATTCGATGCAGAGCCAGCTGGCAGATAACTCTACGCCTGTTTTGTGTATGTGTAACGGCATTTTTCACACGCCGTGATCCATATCCAGAGAGGGCGATGACTGCTGCGGCGCCCCGACTATTTTGGCCGGTACACCGGCAACCGTCACATGCGCGGGCACATCGTTGACCACGAGGCTACCGCCGGCAATTTTTGCGCCCTCACCGATACGAATATTGCCCAGCAGTTTGGCCCCCACACTAATCAAGACACCATTACCTACCTGGGGGTGACGCGGATTATGAGCCGTACCCGAGCCTCCCAAAGTCACCCCGTGCAGCAGGGAAACATCGTCGCCGATCGAAGCCGTTTCACCGATCACAACACCCGTTGCGTGATCAACCATAAGACCGTGGCCGATACGCGCCGCAGGGTGGATATCCACGTCCAGCGTTACCGAAATGCGATTTTGCAGAAACAGCGCCAGCGACTGTCTGCCCCGCTGCCATAGCCAATGTGCAAAGCGGTAACCTTGCACTGCCTGAAAGCCCTTAAAATACAGCACTGGCAAGGCGTAATAATTACAGGCCGGGTCACGTTCATAGTGGGCATAGATATCGGCTACCGCTGCCTGCAAGATCTCAGGATTATCCTTGAGCGCGGATTCAAACACTTCGGCCAAGGTCATTTCCGGCACACTGTCGCAGCCCAGACGCGTAGCAATGTGGAAACTCAATGCCGAGGCGAGATTATCGTGATTAAGCACATTGGCGTAAAAATAGCTGGCCAGATAGGGCTCACGTTCGCCGAATCCACGCACCTCTTCCTTTATTGTTTGCCACAGTGCTTCGGTGTCGTACTGCCGCCTCATTTACCCTCTCCCCAACTGGCTATGCGGGTTTGTGCGCACTCCGGCGCCACAACAAATCGCTGATATATTTCTGGCCAGTGCTGACCGACTGCCGACCACAAGGCCAGGTCACTACGCTGTTCCAGCATTGCATATAGCGCATCGCTAGTGAGCACTTGCTCACATTGAGCAGCCAGCGCAGCAAAACTGAGGTGCCAGCGCTCCGGGGCCACCCCGCCCGCATCAACGGCGTAGGGTCTGAAAAATCCTGCTGCGGTATTTCGGGCAATCTGCTCATCAAACCAGTCGTGTAACGCGCAGAAGGGCCCACCATCGCACACTTCATCAGGCGTTAGCTGCACTCGAAAATCCTCCGGCACGGCCCCCGCGTCGTAAACATCGAGATCACTCCCCCAATGATGGCGTGACGCGCCCGGCAAGGCCGACCAGCGGAGAATCGCCTGCACCCATTCCCAATCGTTATATTTTTCACGCCGCAAGGGTTTACCCGCACTGTCCAACACCGCTCGCTCACCGGTGGCTTTGGCGTTCCAAATCGCCAACTGTCGTTCGAAGGAGCGATAACAACTCACCGCTCGCAATATAAAGCCGGCTTCGGCAGCGTGTTGCTGCAAGCGCAAAAATGCCTCAACAGCATCCGGATGCAGGCGATGCGAACCACCGAGCACGGCGAGCAAGCCGTCGTCGCAACCACAAACTTGCGAAAGATTCACAAAGCACTCCCACGGTGTTTGATGACGATAGTGCCCAAGGACTGCATACTACGCAGTTGGGCTAACAAGGACGAATTCTGCAATGGCTGAACACAAAAAGCGAATAGCACTGGCTTTGGGCAGCGGCAGTGCCCGCGGCATGGCTCACATTGGTGTGATCCAACGACTGCGCGAACGTGGTATTGAGCCCGATATTATCTGCGGCACCTCGGTTGGTGCACTGGTTGCCGCAGTTCACGCCTGCGATAAACTCGACCATTTTGCCGACTGGGTTAGCGGCCTCACCAACACCGATATTCTGCATTTTATGGATATTCGACTACTCGCCACCGGCGGGGTGGCCCACGGCGGCCGCCTTATCGATTTTTTCAAGGAGCATTATGGCAACCCCAACATTGAGGACTTGAACATACGCTTTGCTGCCGTCGCCACCGACCTATACCGAGGCAGGGAAACCTGGCTGCAGGAAGGCCCCGTGTGGGATGCCGTTAGAGCATCCATCGCGATTCCCGGCATGCTGGTGCCGGTGGCACAAGACAACCACTGGCTGGTAGATGGCGGCTTGGTCAATCCCGTTCCGGTATCCGTCTGTCGCGCGCTGGGTGCGGAAACCATCATTTCCGTCAATCTCAATAGCGATCTAGTCAGTAACAGGCCCCGCCGCCCGCAATCCGAATCAAAACCCGGTGCGCCTGAGGCTGTCGAGGAAAACGATACGGAAGATGACGACAGCGATGAGTTTTCCATGCTCAGCCGCCTTGGCCAGTCAATTAAAGGGGCCGCGAGCAACCTTTGGAGCAAGGGCGACAAGGCAGAGGCTCCGGGCACACTCAACGTCATGCTCAGCGCAATCAACGTGATGCAAGACCGGATTACCCGCAGCCGCATGGCAGGCGAACCCGCCGATGTCACCCTGTCACCGCGACTGGGGCACGTCGGCTTTCTGGAACTGGCCCGCTCCGGCGATGCCATTGCCGAGGGGCGGGCGGTGGTTGACCGCATGTGGCCTGAAATTGAATATGCGCTGGCGCTGGCAGAAGATCACCGCCAGCCACCGAACCCCAATGAGCCCCGGCATGGAGAGGCCATAGACCCCAGCCAGCTCGTGAGCTCTGCCATGGCGAAGGTACCACCGCCGGAGGACACGCTGTAAAGAAAGCCGCGTCGCAACTCCCGGCCTTTAAGCCGGACGGCGCATTGTCCCTTCGCCAACCAGCACGGCAGAACCGCCTACTCTCACCGATAAGGGCGCGCCAGTCTGCTGGTCAAATTCAACCTTCAGCAGACTTTGTCGCGAGGCGTTGCGGCCACGCTCAACCCACAGCGCATGAGTACCGCTCGTCAGTTTCTGCACATCGACCAAATAGGCCGCAAAAGCGGGAATTGCCGCGCCCACAGGGGGATCATCCTGAATAGCGCGGTTCGGCCCAAGCAAGCGCAGATGAAAATCGGCCTTGGCCGTCTCAGTCTCCCGGCAGTACACCAATATCTCGTTTACCGGCACAGACGACGCACTGCTTTGCGCCCAGGCTTCACCATGAAACGTAGCGCGATACACCGCGTCCAAAGAACGCAACGGCACAATCAGGTAGGGCGTGTCACAACGGACAAACAGGGGGCGTGCCTTCAGCACTTCCATGTCGTGCGCCGCGAGACCGAGAATAGTTTGCAGCTCCCGGGTATCGGGCACGTAGCGGTCAATCTGCGGCTCCACTGCCAGCCCGAGTTGGGCCATTAAGCCTGTATCGGATTGTTTAAGCAGCACCGGAAATTCGCGCTGGCCCTGCTCGAAGCGCAGGCGAATCATTTCGCCGTTAACCTTGATTTTGCCGGTTTCGGCCAAGGCAAAGGCGGCTGCAACCGTCGTGTGGCTGCCCACCTCGCGCTCACCCTGTGGCGAGAATACCTGCAAACGGACAGCACCGCCCTTGTTCGGCGGCACAACAAATACCGTCTCGGAATGGTTTGTCTCACGCGCAAGGGTTTGCATTTGCTTATCGCTGAGCCCTTCCGCTTCGGTAAAAACAGTGATTTGCGCACCGCCGAATGCACTTTCGGTAAAAACGTCTACCACGCTATAGGGATAATTCATCCGACTGTTCTCCATCGTTTTTTGTCCGACATAGCCAACACCCGATCGACTATCTCGCCAGCCGCTACGTCGATAGTAGGCAACTCAAACCTTGAGTGCCAGTGCATTATCGAGGCTGATACAATGCCTCATACTAACAGTGATAATAGCTACGAGTGACGCACAGCCTATGAGTTTTTTATGCCTTTTGTCGGAACTGTCCGACAAGGCTTGCAAGGGCATACAGCACGGCGATGAAAGCATTTTCGTCGTGCGGCGCGAGGACCAATACTACGCCTATCGCAACAGCTGTCCTCATCTGGGCGTTGAACTCAACTGGCTTGAAGACCAGTTTCTCGACATAGACGACTCACTGATTCAATGCAGCACCCACGGCGCCCTGTTTATTATCGAGAGCGGTGAATGTATTGCCGGGCCCTGCTTGGGCGCTTCACTGCAATCGGTGGCGGTGTGCGTAAAAAACGACGAGCTACATCTCACCTGAAGCCTAAGGCAAGAGATCAGCCGGCAAACTATCAAGAAAGGGCAGAGCACGGCTCAGCTGAGCCCCCTTACGACTGACATCACAGCTATAACAGTGCACCTCGACCCCGGCACTAATCGCACTGCGCAGGGTCTCACCGTAGGCTGGATCAATCGCATCCGCCGGTGCAATGCGCTTTATGCCCGTGTGCATGGCGAGCAATAACAAGACCGCTCTGTCGCCCCGGGCGACGACATCGATTAATTCTCGCAGGTGACGGCTCGCGCGCGTACTCACAGCATCCGGAAAGGCGCCCACCCCCTCGCTCAAGGCAAGGGTGACGCTTTTAACTTCCAGGACACAGCACCCCGGATCCGTGAGGACGAAATCGACGCGGCTACCCTGACCCAGTTTCACCTCGCGCTGGCGCCGCCGGTAGTTCGCCAGCTCCGGAATAAGGCCGCCTGCCAAAGCTTGCTCAACAACACGGTTGGCATGCGCGGAATGGATGCAAATCGTCGCGCCCGATGACAACTCGATTGCCTCCCACGTCATCGCATATTTTCGCTTGGGATTGTCCGACTGCGACAACCAGATCCGCGCCCCCGTCTCCATGCAGCCGGTCATCGCGCCGGTATTTGGGCAATGGACGGTGATCTGTTCGCCGCCGGGAAGCTCCACGTCGGCAAGAAAACGCTTATAACGGCGCAGCAAAGTAGCGGGCTGCCATTGATCGGTCATGGGCATCCTGTGATCGGAATGTGGTATAAGTGCGTAATAATATCCGGGCAAAACTCTAACAGAATAAGGTTTTCGCTCATAAGCTCCTCACCACAAGTTTAAGGCGCCATCCGACTTGAGAATACTCCTCGCTTCCCTGTTTATGGCATTGCCGTTAATGAGTCCCATTGTATACGCGGAACCCAAGCCCTTATGGGAGCTGGGCATGGGCATGGTTACCCTGCATCGCCCGGATTATTTGGGCGCCGACGAAGAAACCCTGTATTTACTGCCCTTTCCCGCCATCATTTACCGCGGGGATTGGCTCAAGGCCGACGACAGCGGCATTCAGGGTCTGTTTTTTGATAGCGATCGCTGGGAGATCGATGTCAGCGGCGGTGGATCGCTGCCGGTAAACAGTGAAGACAACAGCGCACGCGAAGGCATGGATGATCTCGATCCGGCCTTTGAGCTGGGCCCCTCACTCACCTATAAATGGACCCTCAATTCGCCCCATAAAATCACCAGCCACCTTAAAACAAGAGCGCTGATCTCAATCGGCGGGGGCATGCATTATCAGGGCTGGGTATTCAACCCCGAACTCCGCTGGGAGTTTCAGCAGCACGCTTCGCTACGCTGGGGTGCAACTCTGGAGTCCCTATACGCGAGCGCCGATTATCACGGCTTCTTTCACAATGTCACTCCCGAATTCGTGACACCGCAGAGAGCGCGCTATACAGCAGACGCCGGCTATGGCGGCACCGCACTGGCCGGCTTCGTACGCTGGAAGCCGACGTCCGACTGGACGCTATTTTCGGGCCTGACCTATCACCACTTGGGCGGCGTCAGCTTCGATGACGGCCCCCTATTCCGTCAAAAATACGGGCTCTACCTCAGCGTCGGCTTGTCGAAGACTCTGTTTAAGTCGAGAACACTGGTACCCTAAGCGCAATGAAAACACTGAAATTTGCCCTTCTGACCCTGACCGCGCTACTCATCGTTTTAAGTGTCTCCGTGACACTGGTGCTGGCTCAACCCAACTGGTTTAAAAAACCCCTGAGCCGACTCGTCGAAAGCCAAACAGGCCTGCAATTATCAATTGGCCGCTTGGATTCATCCATTCAGCCCGCGAGTTTCAACATCCAACAGATCACACTGAATAACGATGCCGGCGTACAGCTATTCACGGCCGAGAAAGTCACAGTAGAACTGCTCGATTGGCCAACGCTGTCGGCGCCTTTTTTCACGCTGTCGGTTAGCGCCCCCCATATCGTTTATCAACTTGATGGAAACGGAAACAGCAATTGGCCTGCAACCAAAGACCAGAAACAAACAGCTGTAGAGCCAAGCGCTTTTCTTTTGCCCGGCGACTTCAGTTTTCACAGCATCACGATTGAACGCGGGCTGTTCGACATTGACTTGCCTGCCCAGAAACGAAAGATTGCACTACCGACACTGAAACTTACACGCGATGTCAAAGACAATGCTAAATTGCAGGTCGTGACCGAAATAGACGGCGAGCGATTTGAACTCCAAGGCGACTTCACCCTCGTCTCCGAGAAACTTCTTGGCATCAATCTAGGGCTGGTAAACCCTTCCGTTGAATCAATACTGAAGGCCTCTCTCAGTACCCGCCCGCAACTGAACGGCACCGACGGCGCGATAGAACTAAGCCTGCATAGCACCGATTTTCTGTCACGCTTACTCGGCACTCCGATACCAAAAATTCCCGGCGCAGTTTTTTCAGCAAACTTTTCGATAGGTGAACGCTATCAACTTTCCAATCTGGCGCTACTCCTAGGCAAACAATCGCTAAGCGGCAAAGCTGATTACTCCCCACTCGATAATCATCTGACTATTGATTTGGAAGCAGAGCGACTTGCACTGGATGACTTAGTTGCCATATTCAACGAGTCGCCGAACAATCCCGAAAAGATCGAACCCGGCACCGCGACGGGAGAAATAGCAAGTAATAGAACGCTACCCGAAGCCGCAATCGACTGGATCGGTTTGACGGGCATCGAACTCGATGCCGACATTCGCATCGGCAAATTCGCCGGCCTAGGCTGGACTGGAGAGGGTTTGACGACACACGCTGTCGTGAGGAACAAAGGCAACAAAGCGCCCAAAATCGCGATCGTCGCGAGCGGCAAAAAGATTCGCAATGCCGAACAAAATATAGATCTAGACAGCCTGTCTCTGGAAGCAGATCTGGCTGCGCTGGCACTGGAAACCAGCGGCGCCGATGCCGACATCAACGCAAACATAACACTCAACGACAAAATCAAACTCAAGGCCAAAGGTCGCGCCAATTTGAATGGTGTGTCTGATCAATCGCTAAGCCTTGATTTTCAGGCCCCGGAATCTGCCGAGCTGTGGCGCCTGGCCGGACTGCCCTACGCTGAAGCTGGCGCACTAAACATCAGGGGCCTATTCGAAAGCGAACAATCCACATTGAAGCCTGAACTCACTCTTGCTCTGGGCGAGCAAGAGCTCGACATCGAACTAGCCTATACGCCGGCCGCCAACAGCAGCGAGCGAAGTTTAGTTTCAATTACTGCCAAGGGACGCAAGCTCGATACGAGATTTCTCACGGCAGCAGACACAGCTGGCACTGAAGAAGCAGCCGAACAACCAAAGTCGCCCCCCGAGAATAAAACCCGTCTTTTTTCTGAGGACGCTATTGATACTGAATTTTTGCGTTCTTTTGACGCCGACCTGTCCCTGGACATCAATAAGCTGGTAACGCATGTCAATAGCATCGACCGAATAACGATGATCGCGCAGCTGAAAGATGGCCGCCTGACAACCCGCGAAAGCCTCGTGACCTTGCCAGACAACAAGATCACCTTGAGCATGTCGGGTGACTTTCGCAAGGACACTAGCAAGACTCAGATTGAATTGATGCTGGACACAAAAAATGCCGGCACGCTCGGCCTTGAAAAGGCCGCTCAAATCAAAGGGGGGCACGGCAGCATCAAGGTGAAACTTAGGGGTGAGGGCCTCAGTCCGCACGCCATTGCGTCTAGCCTGAACGGGAGCATTGATTTGCGCCTGCAAGATATGACCATGGAGAACAATCAACTCGACCTCGTCGGATCAGACATTGTCAGCGAAGTAGTCAGCAAGCTAAACCCCTTCGCAAAATCAGACCCTATTACGCACCTGGAATGTGTCTCGGTGTATTTTGACGCCAACAAAGGTGTGTTCGATAGCGACAAAGCGCTACATGTTGAAACGCGCAAAATGAAAATTATTGGTAATGGTCAGATTGATCTAGGCAAGGAAACGCTGTCGCTCAACTTCACCCCCATTGCGCGCAAAGGCTTAGGAGTCAATCTGAGCTACCTAGTTAAACTGGTCAAAGTATACGGCGACCTTCAGTCACCGGGCATTGGCGTTGATGCCGGTGGCTTGGTCAGCTCCGCGCTATCGACCGGCGCCGCCATGGCGACCGGTGGCGTATCAATCGTTGCGCAAAACCTGCTTGAGCGCGCCATGAACGCTGGCAGCGCCTGCAACCCCGACAAGAAAATCGAACTGGATATACCTCAGCCGGTTATCGAGGCAGCACCGGAAGCGATACCGGAACAAGCGCCACCCGAACCTGCAGTAGAACCGGCGGCGAGACCATCTGCCCCGGGCAAATAGACCCCGGTTGGCTTTTAGCGCACAAGCGCGCACAATTGCAGATTCAACCCAAAACTTCACAACGGGACAGTAGCATGAGCTCAGTGTACGACTTCGAAACCGAATCCATAAACGGCGCCAGGAAATCATTGGCCGACTACAAGGGCCAGGTTTTGCTGGTAGTGAATACCGCCAGCAAATGCGGTTTCACTCCGCAGTTTGAGGGTCTGGAGAATCTCTACAAAAAATACAAAGACAAGGGACTGACCATTCTCGGTTTTCCCTGCAACCAGTTTGGCAAGCAGGACCCGGGTAGCAATGGCGAGATTCAGGAATTTTGCCAGTTGAATTACGGCGTCAGCTTTCCCATGCACGCCAAAGTCGACGTGAATGGCAATGATACCCACCCCCTGTTCCAGCACTTGAAAACCGCTGCACCGGGTCTTTTGGGCAGCACCAAGATCAAGTGGAACTTCACCAAGTTTTTAATTGATCGTGAAGGCAATGTTGTCGAGCGTTTTGCGCCGGCTACCGCGCCGGAGAAAATCGAAGCCAAAATACAAGCAATGCTCTAGTTGGCACCTTCGGCGGCCGGCTTTTGCCGGTCGCTACCCCGCATTATTGGCCAGCAAAAAGACTTTAAACCCACCCCGCTCTGCGAGCCCCGCACACTTCCCAAACAAGGGTTCAGCTCGCTGTTCAAGGCCGATAAACTGATTCACCACAAACACAGCCACCCCACCGGGCTTTAAACGGGCTTTTGCCGACTGCAAAAACTGCAGGGTCAAATCGCCATGCACATCAAAGCCCTTGTGAAATGGGGGATTGCAGATTACCAAATCAAAACTCTCGCTTAAGGTCTGCCCGCAATCGTCGGCGTTAATATCACCATTAATATGGTGAGCTTCGAAATTCCTGGCACAGGCGCTCAGTGCGGTAAGGTTATTGTCGCTGGCCACAATTCGAGCATCGGGCAGTAGCTGCTTAGCCATAACCGATAGGTAGCCATAGCCGCAACCCAAATCGAGAATGTTTTGCGGCGGCTTAGCCAACGACTCAAGGACTGCAGGAAGCTGCTCCACCAGTAGTGCGCTTCCAGCGTCGATTTTTTTCCAGCCGTAAATACCAGGCTTACTGTACAAGTTCAACTCGGGCTCTATTATTTGCAAAGTCGTATAACGGCTATCATCAAGCTGACTGAGCGGCGGCTGTCGCTTTTCAATGACGGCAATCACTGCGCCGCCGGCCGCCTTTTTTATTGATTTATCAGTACCAACAAGAGCACAGGCTTTTTCAATATAGGTCTTGGTGCCATCGCCTTTATAGCCACTCAAGACCAACTGGCCGCCCAGAGGCAATTTTTCCAGGACCTGATTAATAAGGTAATGAACCAGCGCTTTTTCTTTCGATACCCGGTAATACACTTTCGCCGGCAGCGCAGCGTCCAACTCAAAATCGTTCAATTGCGGCTTGAAGCCGGCAGCCTCAAAGCGCCTCGCAACATCAACCCGATTGCTTAGCACCTGCAGATTAGTGGCGGACGACTCGCTATTGGTGGCGAGCACCTCAATACACTGCTCGTCAGCCAGTAGCAGACCAGCTTGCTGCTGATCTATGGTTTTGTACAAAGCTTCCAGCGCAGCATCTTTCATATTTTTATTTACTCTTCGCCATCGCGGGCTTGTGCATCACTTACATCCTGACTTCCCAGGGCAAGAACGATTTCTTTCTCACTTAAGGCTCGATATTCGCCTTCACCCAAGTCTTCGTCGAGCTCCAGTGCACCGATCGCTTCCCGGTGCAATGCCACAACGCGGTTATCGACGGCCGTAAACATACGCTTTACTTGATGAAATTTTCCCTCGCAGATCTCCAACAGCGCCTCGTGAGGACCAAGTATCGTCAAGCGTGCTGGCAAGGTACGGGTTTTCTTTTCCGCCATGAAAACCCCTTCTTCAAAAAGGCTTACCAGCGATTCGTCCAACGGCAGCTCGGTGCCAACACGATAGCGTTTGAAACATCGCTTTCTGGGCGACATAACCTGATGCGCCCAATCGCCGTCGTCGGTCACGAGCACCAAGCCCGTGGTATCGATATCCAGGCGTCCGGCTATGTGCAGCGCGCCCTGATTGTCTTCATCAAGCAAATCCATCACCACCGGGCTACGGCGGTCACGGGTCGCGCAGACATAGCCCTCAGGCTTGTTGAGCATAAAATAACGATGCGTGAGCTGCCGAAGTGAATACCCGGCGAGATCGAGCACGGCATCAGGACTGACCAAGGTGCCCGGATCAGTGATTAACTCTCCGTCTACACACAGCTCACCATTCTTGATTAGCCGCTTGGCATCGCTGCGCGAATAATCCGTTACGCCGGACAAATATTTGTCGAGTCGTAAGGGCTTGCTTTTACGGGACTTAGAGCCTCCCATATCGAATCCGGGCAATGGCGAAGAT
>JBFJTG010000091.1:0-12617 GCA_041625575.1 Litorivivens sp. | reverse complement strand
GCAAGCGAACACGAAGAGATTTGAGTATGTTGATAATTCCCGCAATTGATTTAAAAGACGGCTCCTGCGTGCGTCTTAAGCAAGGCTTGATGGACGACTCCACGGTTTACGGTGACGACCCCGTTGAAATGGCAGCACGCTGGGTGAAGGCCGGTTGCCGACGCTTGCATATGGTTGATCTGAATGGCGCCTTTGAAGGCGAGCCCGTTAACGGTGAAGCGGTTACTGCCATTGCCAAAGCCTACCCCGATTTGCCGATTCAGATTGGCGGCGGTATTCGCTCGATGAAAACCATCGAGCGTTATCTGGATGCGGGTGTTAGCTATGTGATTATTGGCACCAAGGCGGTTAAAGAGCCTGACTTTGTTACGCAGGCCTGTAAGGAATTTGAAGGCCATGTGATTGTCGGTTTGGATGCCAAAGACGGACTGGTTGCTACCGACGGTTGGGCTGAAGTGTCTGAGTTGCTTGCTACCGAGCTGGCCAAGCGCTTTGAGCAGGACGGTGTGTCTTCTATTGTGTATACCGACATCGCCCGCGACGGCATGATGCAGGGCGTAAACGTAGAACAAACGCTGACCATGGCGCAGGCTTCTTCTATCCCTGTAATCGCCTCTGGCGGTATTACCAACATGGATGATATTCGTGCGCTGATGGAAGTTGCTGATCAGGGCATTTTAGGCGCGATTACCGGGCGGGCCATTTACGAAGGTACGCTGGATGTTGCTGAAGCGCAGCGCTTTTGTGACCAGTAAAACGACGCATAACGAGGATTAGCTGTGGGCCTGGCAAAACGCATAATTCCCTGTCTCGATGTTGATAATGGCCGCGTTGTTAAAGGCGTGAACTTTGTTGATATTCGCGACGCGGGTGATCCGGTAGAAATAGCGCGCCGTTATAACGATCAGGGCGCGGATGAAATTACCTTTCTGGATATTACTGCCACTCATGAAGGTCGCGATACCACGGCGCATACGGTAGAGCAGATTGCGGCGGAAGTTTTTATTCCGCTGACGGTGGGTGGCGGTATTCGCGAATTGTCTGATATCCGCAAGATGCTCAATGCGGGGGCGGATAAAGTGGGTATTAATTCTGCGGCCATCAAAAATCCCGAATTTGTCAAAGCGGCTGCGGATAAGTTCGGTTCGCAATGCATTGTTATTGCCATTGATGCCAAGCAAGTCGCAAACAATGCCGACGGCACGCCGCGCTGGGAAATATTCACCCACGGCGGCCGCAATGCAACGGGCATAGACGCCATCGAGTGGGCTATACGCATGGTTGACTATGGCGCGGGTGAAATACTGCTAACGAGTATGGACCGCGACGGTACCAAGAACGGTTTTGATGTTGATCTGACTTCGCGGATTTCCAATGCGGTGGCTGTGCCGGTTATTGCTTCTGGTGGTGTTGGTAATCTCGACCATTTGGTGGAGGGAGTTACCAAGGGTTTGGCCGATGCGGTATTGGCGGCAAGCATTTTTCATTTTGGTGAATACACCGTGCCGCAGGCCAAGCAGTATATGGCTGAGCGCGGGATTGAGATGCGTTTGTAGTTGTTTCTCTGATTCGCCTGCTGGGCAGGCTCCTACGTGGGGTTTGCGGGGACAAGGTTTTGTAGGAGCGAGCCCTGCTCGCGAATAGTTAGGTTTGAGGGGGTTCGCCTGCGGGGCAGGCTCCTACGTGGGGTTTGCGGGGACAAGGGTTTTGTAGGAGCGAGCCTTGCTAGCGAATGTTTAGGTTTGAGGGGGTTCGCCTGCGGGGCAGGCTCCTACAGGGAGTTTGCGGTGACAAAGGTTTTGTAGGAGCGAGCCCTGCTCGCGAATAGTTAGGTTTGCAGAGTTTCGCCTGCGGGGCAGGCTCCTACATTGAACACGAGTTTAGGCAGCGCTCACTTCTATTTTTGCGCCATTCACAACGCTCGTACCCGAGGGTACATCCAGCAGATTCCAATCGATTAAATCGTTGCAGCTAACGCCGGGGGATTTTTCTTTGGCGGTGCTTTGCCCTGTCTCTTTGTATTTGTGCCCGAAACCGTGAGGCAAACTCACTACGCCGGGCATGATGCTGTCTGTAATGCTGACTTCTACCGTGGCTTCGCGCCCCGCGCCTTTTACCCTGGCATTGCCGCCATCTTCCAAGCCCAGTTTGTTCGCGTCTTCAGGATTGACCATTAAAGTGCAGCGGTTTTTGCCGCGCACGTATTGGTTGATGTTGTGCAGCCAGGAATTCATGTCGCGTATATGGCGGCGGCCGATTAATCGCAGGCCATTGTTGGCTGTTTCTTTTGCTTTAAGCAGGCGAGCAACGTCGTCCACGATTAAGGCAGGTGCAATATCTAAACGTTTGTTTTTAGTTTGCAGTAAGTCGGGCAGGCGGGGTTTTAGCACGCCGAGATCGAGGCCGTGATTGGCGGACTTCACCTTGTCCAGTGTGAGCCCCTCGCTATTGTTAAAGCCGTCGCCGTGCGGCCCTGCGCGCAGCATCATGTCGAGTAATGCCTCTGGTCCATCGTGGTTTGCGCAAGCGGATTTGATTTGTTCTGCGCTGAGGTGAGAGAACTTGGGCGAGCTGGCAATTTGGCCTGCGAGTCCTTCACTCATCATGGCGTGCAGGTCGCTGGCTTGCATGCCGTTAATACGCGCGACTAACTCCGTCATAATTTCGTATTGATGCAGGGCGCCTTGTTCGGGTTCAAAAACCGTCGGTGAGTAACGCGCGAAATTTCGAACGGAGGTTGTTTGGAACAAAAAGTCGTAGTTGCTGTGCTCAAGCTGCGAGGTGGAGGGCAAAATATAGTCGGCGAGGCTGGTGGTCTCGTTGATGTAAAAGTCGAGGGCGACAACGAGATCCAGCTTTTGCGCTGCCTCGCGAATGGCTTCGCCGTTGGGTACCGACAAGACAGGGTTGCCCGCGACGGTGATTAAGGCGCGTGCCCTGTCTTCGCCTTCGTAGGCTAATTCTTCGGCCATCAGGGATGCCGGCATCATGCCCATGTATTCGGGAAAGCCGCGCACCCGGGTTTTGAATCGTCCGTGCCCTAGCTCGTGCACTGCGGGTATCGCCGGTGGAGGCAGTTCGGTGGCGGCTTGGGGGAACATCGAGCCGCCGGGTTCGTCGAGTCGGCCGTTTAACAAATTGATAATGTCGATTAACCAGCTTGCGATGCTTCCGAACTCCTGGGTGCACAGGCCAATGCGTCCATAAACAACAGAAGTTTTTGCACTGGCAAAATCGCTGGCCAGTGCGCGCAATTGTTCGGCACTTACGCCGGTGATCTCGGCGGTGTTTTCAGGGGTGAACTGCGAGGCTAGCGACTGAACAGTTTCAAGGCCATCTACGATGTTGGCCAGTCGCCCAAGCTTTACCCTATCTTCGGTAAATAAAATATTGGCCCAGGCAAAGAGAAAGTAAGCGTCGGTGCCCGGTTTGATAAAAATGTGCTGGTCGGCAATGTCGGCCGTTTCTGTCCGGCGCGGATCAATAACCACAACTTTGCCACCGCGTTCGCGAATATCGCTCAGGTGCTGTTCTGCATTCGGCGCCGACATCAAGGAGCCTTGTGACACCAGAGGGTTGCCACCCATGCAAACGAAAAAATCCGTGCGTTGAATGTCGGGAATGGGAATGGCCCAGGCATTGCCATAGAGCAATTCGCAGCTGAGATTTTTGGGCTGTTGGTCGACGGCACCGGCGGAGAAGAATCGCTCGGTGTTCAACATTTGGGTGTAGAGCTCGGTGTAGAGCATGGTAGAAAAATTGTGGCCGTTGGGGTTGCCGTAGTACATGGCAATGGCGTCTTTGCCGTGTTCGGCGCGAATGGCGCCGAGTTTTTCGGCGATTTCAGTCAGGGCCTGCTCCCATTCAATTTCCTGCCACTCGCCGTCTACCTTTTTGACGGGTCTGCGCAGGCGTTCGGGATCTTCGTACACGTAACGAAAGGCCTGGGATTTGGCGCATACATACCCATTGGAGCGATGATCGTCCTGATCGCCTTTTATCGACAAGATCTGTTGTTGGTCGTCTATTTCCAATACCAGGCCGCAGCTTGCTTCGCAGGTTGGGCAGCTTCTATGAACGATGGGCATGGCAGGCCTCTTTTATCTTTTTATTGTATTGCTTGGAACGATACTAGAACCGGCTGCGGCGATTGGTAATGACATTTCGGTAATTTGCCCGATGTCTGGGTGTGCGAGGGGCGGGTGCGATTTTTAGAACAAAAAAACCCTGCAAGAGCAGGGCAAAAGGGGTATTTGATGCGGGGAGTGGTCTGCCCGCCAGATTCCGGTTTGGTAGGGCGCCAGCGAAAGTTCGCGGCACCGGTGTAAAAAAGTCAGCTTAAGAAGCCGCTGGTGTCTCGCCTTCAGGCGAATTGATGCATCGGCTTGTTTATGCGAGAACTTTTTATGCAGAAACTTCTGCAGTTACGTAATCAACGTTCAACCACCAGCCAGCTGGATTAAAGTTGTTCAGGCGCTTGCGTGACCCGTTTTTGAAATCGGCAGGTATTTGAAAAGTGCCGGCAAGGTCGATCTCCTGGATCTGGGTTGGCTCTTGCTGAACGTTTGCTTTTTGAGTTCGAACTATCATGGTCATTCCCCCTGGTGTTTGGGCCGTCTGCTCTCTAAGTAGCAAATCAGCGAATATGTGTAGTCTATGGAAAGGGGCCCTTGGGCATAATTGGGTAATACACCTGCCTCGATAGGGAGATACACCTATGACCGTGGCCGAGAGGTGTTAGTGGGGTTGTTTTAAGGGGGTAAGCTGCTGATAACAATAAAAAAGCCCCGCAGTGCAGGGCCGATGGTGTGTCTGCGGGAATCAGATGTTGAGGCTGGCCAGCTCCTTGAGAATCGCCAGATTGTCCGATTCGAGGCGTGTATCGTGACGATGGTAGTTCGCAACGCCGGTATCGATGCCCGGGGCGCCTGACGTACCCAGCCAGTTAACAAGCTGGCGGCACTGTTCACTAAGGAAATCCAGTGCGTTTACGCGTTCAGATAGCAGCCGGGTGTGGCTCGGGTAGCTGGCGACGGTATTCATGTTCTTCCCCGTGAAGCAGTTAGCTGTAATTGTCTTGTTGTGCTCAAGCGGCAACTTCGGCCGTGACATAATCAACGTTTAACCACCAATCGCCACTATGAAAGCCGCGCAGGTGCTTACGAGAGCCATCTTTGTATTCGGTAGGTGCCTGAAAGGCGCCAGAAATATCAACCGTGGTGTTCTGGTTTGGCTCTTGCTGAACCGCTGCTTTTTGAGTTCGAATTATCATGTCATTCCCCTTGGTGTTTGAGCTGTCTGCTCTCTAAGTAGCAAATCAGCGAATATGTGTAGTCTAGGGAAGGAGGGCCTTAGCCATAATTCGGTAAAACACCTGTGAGAGTACGGGGATACACCTATAGCCGGGGACGTGGGTGCCCGGCTAAATGGCCTGGTGTTTTTAAGTTATTGATAATTATGAGATATTTATAATTTCATACGGTAGCCTGTTGGAGGGCGTGAATGTCGAGGCTGGCCAGCTCGTCGAGAATGGCCAGATTATTTGATTCGACGCTTGGATCGTGTCGGTGGTAGTTAAGCACGCGGCTATCGATTTCCTGAATCTCGGGTGCGTCTGGCCAGTTCAGAAGCAGCTGGCCTTGTTCCTTAAGGAAAGCCATCACCGTGATCTGTTCGGATACTAGCCGGTCGCCGCCCCGGTAGCTGGCCGCTGCGTTCATGCGAGTGTCCTTGCTGCAAATCGGCGAAGACTTGAATTGCTCTCGTTCAGGCGGAAACCTTTCATGCGGGCACTTCGGCTACAACGTAATCAACGTTCAGCCACCAGCCGGCAGGGTTAAAGTTGTTCAGGTGCTTGCGTGCACCATTCTTGTAGTCCGCAGGTGGTTGAAAGGCGCCGGAAATATCAATGTCGATATTTTGGGTTGGCTCTTGTTGCGCTTCTACTTTTCGGTTTCGAACTATCATGGTCATTCCCCTTGGTGTTTAAACTGTCTGCTCTCTAGGGAGCAAATCAGCGAATATGTGCAGTTTAGGGAAGGGGGGGCTTGGTCATAATTCGGTATAACACTTGTTGAAGTAAGGGCATACCCTTATCGGCCGAGGTACGCCGCCCACCAAGGCCGGGGACGCTATGCTGCTGTTGCGTGAAGATTCGGCTACCGCTACTGTGAGCACATAAAAAATCGTAGGTACTGTAAGGATATAGCGATGAAAGCACTGCATTGGCTCGGAACAATCGTCATGGCTTTGCCGCTGTTGGGCTGTGACGCCCAGAGCGATTACCCCTGCGAAGCAGTGAATGGTCGAGTGCCGATTTGCGGATTGCAGGCGCCGGAGGATATTGAGGTCAGTCCCGACCAGCGCTTTTTGATCCTGAGCCAGTTTGGCGGAATTAGCGGTGGCAATCCCGGCAGTCTTGCGCTGTTTGATCCGGTTAATGAGACCCACAGTATTCTCTACCCCCCGGCTCGACCTGTGAGCTTCAAGGAGCGGTGGGGGAGTGATAATTGCCCCGGCGAACCCGGAGCAACAATTTCGCCGCACGGCATTCATTTGTCCCGGCGCAGTGACGGGCGCTGGCAGTTGTTGGTGGTCAATCACGGTGGCCGTGAATCAGTGGAGTTTTTTGAGTGGCAGGCTGAGCCTTATCGCCTGAATTGGCGCGGCTGCGTCGTGCTGCCGGAAGAAAGCTTTTTAAACGATGTGGTCGCCACTCCCGACGGGGGCTTTCTGGTCACACAGATGTTTCCCAAGGACAATATCTGGGCCATGCTGCGTTCCTTCGGCGGGGCTGAAAAGGGTCATGTTTGGCGCTGGCTGCCAGATAAAGGTGTAGATATTCAGCCCGGCAGTGTTGGCGCCTTTCCCAATGGTATTCAAATATCCGGGGACGGCAGTATCCTGTTTCTGAACCTCTACGCGAGCCACGTTGTCCGTAAGATTGATCGCCAGTCTGGTGAGCATCTGGGCGAGATTGACATTGTGCAGCCTGACAATAGCAACTGGCTGCCTGACGGACGTCTGTTAGTTGCATCCCACCCGAAAGATACCTTCATTCCGGAGTTGTGCGGTGATGTGCATAGCGGCGCCTGCGAGGCGCGCTTTCTGCTGACGGCAATAGATCCTGCGACGATGAGGGGCGAAACTGTTTTCGAACAAAAAGGCGCCCCAATGGGGGCCGGTACGGTCGCCGTGGAGTGGGGGGATCATTGGTATATAGGCTCCTATGCGGGTAACCGTATGTTGAAAGTGCCGATACCGGTCAAAGCTGCGGGTGCCTCCGACAGCGCGCGGAAGTAAGGTTTGTGGTCGGATTTCTGAAGGTGCATCAGCGTTTGTTGTGGGGGCCGGCGCTCGCAATCGTTGCTGCGATCGTGGGTCGATTTTACGGACTGAGCACTGATGCTTTCACGACGCTAATAGTCACCGCATTTTGTCTTGGCTGGTGGTTTGCGGAGGCGGTACCCATGGCGGTGACTGCGCTCATTCCGCTGGCGGTATTCCCTCTCTTTGGCGTGTTGAGCGCAACGGATGTTGCCGAAGCCTACGGCAGCTCCATTATATTGCTAATGCTGGGTGGCTTTATGCTGTCCCGCGCCATGGCTTATCGTGGCACCCATTATCACCTTGCCTTAATGGCTCTGCACTGGGTTGGTGCCGGCAGCGAGCGGCGGCTGGTGGTGGGATTTATGCTGGCGTCGGCCGGGCTGAGTATGTGGATATCCAATACGGCGACCACGCTGATGTTGTTGCCGGTGGCGCTGGCTATTTTGGATAAGCTTGAGAGGCCCGCCATCGTAGTGCCACTGCTGCTCGGGATTGCCTACGCTGCCAGCATCGGTGGCATTGGCACGCCGATCGGTACGCCCCCGAATCTGGTGTTTATGCAGGTGTACACCGAGCTAAGCGGGCAGGAGATCAGTTTTCTTGGCTGGATGCGCTGGGGGCTGCCCGTGGTCGTGGTGTTTTTGCCCATTGCCATGTGGTGGCTCACTCGCAATCTGACAGGTTCTATATCTGCCGAGCTGCCTGACAAAGAACCCTGGGACGCTGCCCAGCGGCGGGTGATGTGGGTATTTGCGCTGACGGCTTTGCTTTGGATTACGCGCAGCGAGCCCTTTGGCGGCTGGTCGGGATTACTCGGTTTGCCTGGCGCCAATGACGCTACGGTGGCCTTGTTGGCGGCGGCCAGTTTATTTGCCATTAGCGACGGGCGCGGAGGACGCCTATTGGATTGGGAAGCAACGCGCGAACTCCCCTGGGGCATCCTGATACTTTTTGGCGGCGGTATCTGTATTGCGAAGGCTTTCGCTGCATCGGGTTTGTCCGAGCAGGTCGCTAGCGTTGTCACCAATCTGGAGCATTTGCCGCTGATTGTCCTGTTATTGTGCCTGTGTCTCACTGTCACCTTTCTCACCGAAGCCACCAGCAATATGGCAACGGCAACCTTGCTGATGCCCATACTGGGCGCCGCTGCTTTGGGGCTGGGCCTGCGCATTGAGCAATTGATGGTGCCGGCAGCAATCAGTGCCAGTTGTGCCTTTATGTTGCCCATTGCGACGGCGCCGAATGCGATTGTCTACGGGAGTGGCCGTATCCAGATGCCGGACATGGCGCGCACGGGGGTGGCCCTGAGTCTGATTGGCGCGATGCTGATTGCGGTGCTGAGCTACCTTTTAGTTTGAGGGTACTTTCCGGGGGAGGGTCGCCTTGTCATAATCGGACATTTAGGCGCAATAAATGGGGTGATGGCCATTCCAGACAGCAAAATGACAGTATTTGTCATTGTTTGTGGCTTGTGAGGGCGTACAGTAGCAGCTCTGAACAGATTGTCGGATACGCCGGCTTAAGAACGAGGTAAAGATCATGTCTGAACGCTACCCAATGCCGATGCCCTTTGGCTGGTACGCTGTTTCCTATTCCGATGAATTGGCGGCTGGAGAGTCCAAAGCCGTTCGTTATTTCAACCAGGATCTGGTGCTGTTTCGCACTGAAAGCGGTCAGGCGGCACTCCTGGAAGCATACTGCCCACACCTGGGTGCGCATTTGGGTTATGGCATCCATGAAAACGAGGGTAAAGGCGGCCGTATAGAGGGTGAATCCATAGTTTGTCCTTTCCACGCATGGAAATTTAACGAAAACGGCGAGTGCACCGATGTACCCTACGCCAAGAATATGCCGCCGAAAGTCGCGGGCAAGCAGTGCCTCTTCTCCTTCCCTGTTCGTGAAACTAACCAGATTATCTGGGCTTGGTATCACCCCGAGAAAGCTGCGCCTCTGTGGGAAGTGGAAACCCATGAAGAGATGAACAGCGATGACTGGGCTCCTCTGGATCGTTACGAGTGGTTCCTGAACACGCATCCGCAAGAAATGGCGGAAAATGCTGCCGATCCCGCTCACTTTCGCTATGTGCACGGCACGGCTTCATTTCCCGAGTGGGAAACCACCTACGATGGTCCCAAATCACGTGGTTTGCAGCGGGCCAATATGCCCACCCCGCGCGGCGAGGTAAAAGGCGAGATTCATACCGCCAGTTTTGGTCCTGGTCAGGGTTACACCCGCTTTATGGGCATTGCCGAAACGTGCTTGATGGGGCTGACCACCCCGATCGATAATCACAATGTGCAGGTTCGCTTTGCCTTTACCCAGCCCAAAGTAAACGGCGAAGTAAAAAAAGGTGGTGTTAACGCAGCCATCGTGAAAGATATTGTTAAGCAGCTGGGTGAAGATGCGCCGATTTGGGAGCATAAAATTTACCGTCCGCTGCCAATTTTGTGTGACGGTGATGGCCCAATAGCGAAATTTCGCAAATGGTACAGCCAGTTCTATACAGGTTTTGATCCCAAGGCGCTGTAATAAAATTTGTAATTAAGTGGTAATGGGAGGAGGCCTGATGCTCCTCCCTTTTTAGCGGGAACCTGCTAAGGTGTGGGCATATAATAAATCACACTGTTGCCATGAATCGTAGTTTTTGGGCCATCGAAATGGCCGCTCTAGCCCTCGCAATACAACTACTTTCGCCAGCGTCTGCATGGGCTGCCTGTGATGAGCCCGTTGCCCTTGCTATTCCCGATGGCGCTAGCGCCAGCAAAAAAGAAATGCTCTCTATTTATCGCGATATGCGAACCTACCAGGGTAAAGTGCAGGAGTATCTGGATTGCCTTGATGCCCAGACAATCGCGAATCCCGATGTCGAGCCTGAAGTCATGCTGGAGCGCCTGAATGCCTATAACCGCACCGTTGAAAAAATGGACGAGGTCTCGCGGGAGGTACACCGCCAGCTCGACATATTTAACGCCCGCTAAATAGCTCTACCCGCGTAAGGCCTCGCTCCACCAATCTCTTTTGCAAAATCTCACTGGCCGGTTGATCGCCGACGATGACGGCTATTTGTTCGCCGGCCATATCGTGTGGACTGCCGGTTGTTAGCTTGGAGTCCAGTAGCTGCTCTACCCGGCGGGCGATGGCTGCGCCAGAGTCGATTAAGGCAAGCTCCGGCAGGTGCTTCGCGAGTTGGCTGGCCACTAAAGGAAAGTGAGTGCAGGCCAGTACTAGCGTATCCATTTCGGCGGCGCGAGGGTGGTTGGCAAATTGCCGGGCGACGCGCTCGCAAACTTCATCGGCTAAGGAGCCATTCCAGAACCAGTGTTCAATCGCGGGCGCGAGAGCGGCATCGCCCACGGAGATAACACAGCAGTCGGCGGCAAAATCCTGAATGAGTTGTGCGGTGTAGGCGCGGGCTACAGTGCCGGGGGTGGCTAAGAGGCCTATCACTTTATTGCGGCTTTGATTCGCCGCGGGTTTTATAGCGGGGACAACACCCACAATGGGTATGCTTAACGTCGAACGTAAAGCAGGCAGCACCGCTGTGCTTGCGGAGTTGCATGCCAGCACCAGAAGATCCGGCTGGTAATGCGCAACGAGTCTTTCGGTGGTTTTACAAATGTGCGAAGTCAGCTCACTTTCGGCCCACTCGCCATAGGGAAAGCCAGCGCTGTCCAGCGCGTAGATTAGGTTTAATGAGGGTAGGCGGGCGTGAATTTCCCCGCCTACGCTCAGGGCGCCGACGCCCGAATCGAAGACCAGAACCGTGGGTACGTTTTGCGACACGTGAGTACTGTTTTTCGTTGGGCGTCTTCTTCTGTTTAGAGCAGGCTAAGAATCTTGTCTGCGGCAGTTTCAACAATGCCACCGGGGGGTTCAATGGCAAAGTGGCTGACCACGCCGTCGTCGACAATCATGGCCATGCGCTTGCAACGCGTACCCATGCCAAAGCCGCTGCCATCCATTTCCAGGCCCATTGCCTTGGTCAATGCGGCATTCCCGTCTGCCAGCATCAGCAGTTCTTCGGCGTTTTGGTCCTTGCCCCATGCACCCATAACAAAAGCGTCGTTTACCGACATGCAGGCGATGGTATCTACGCCTTTTTCCTTGATTTTGTCAGCGGCGACTACGTAGCCGGGAAGGTGGGTCATTGAACAGCCGGGTGTGAAAGCGCCGGGTACCGCAAACAGCACGACTTTTTTGCCCTTGAAAATATCGTCGGTACTGATGTCCTCGGGGCCTTTTGCGCCCATGGTTTTCAGCGTGATGGAAGGGATCTTGTCACCGGTTTTTATCGTCATGGTGTGCTCCTGTTGAGGCTACTCTGGATTAGCTTGCCTGATTGCAGAGCGTCAATAGTACGCGCTGTTGTGGCTCGCTTGAAGGGCTCTGGTAAAAAGACCCCTTGAAAATTTTCTGGCAGTCCTTATTTACGGATTAGCAGCCGGTAATTTGGCTGAAAAATGAACTGGAGGTGCAACATGACTGGTTTTACCTATACACCCTATGCATGGTTGGACGATTTTCGCCGTGATTTTAGTCGCTTGGTCAATACTGGGCAGGAAAATCAGAGCTGGAGTCCTGCCGTTGATTTGGCTGAGGATGACAGCGGCTATTTCATCACTGTGGATCTGCCCGGGGTTAATCCTGACGATGTGGAAATTACCACGCAATCCCAGCAGTTGGTAATAAAAGGCAAGCGCGATTGGGAGGCCAAGGAGCGTAATAACTTAAGCAGTGAGCGCTGGCGCGGCAATTTTATACGACGCTTTACTGTTCCCAAAGTTGCCGATGTCGATAACATCGATGCGAAATACAGCAACGGTGTGTTGGCAATATTTTTGCCGAAAAGCAAAGAGTCAGAGCCGCGACGTATTGCCATTAATGTCCACTAAGGTCGATGTTAAATGTGGCTCCGTTTTAAAGCGGAGCCACAGGCTTTCCCTATTGGATGGGACAGGCTAAGCTGCTGCCTTCGTTTTTCGATCGACTAATTTATATGCAATTACCTGCAGCAGCCTGGAATGAGTTCTGGCTAGCGTGGACATTTTTGACCCGGGTTCCTGCACCTGTGAGCGTTGTATACAGCGAACAGGGCTTGAATCGCGCGGCACGTTTTTTCCCCTGGGTGGGTGCCGCGCTCGGCATTATCTGTGCGCTGGTATTTTTCTTAACGCTCCAGCTTTTTGGCAGCGTGTGGCTGGCGGTCTTAATACAAGTCGTCGCGGGCATTCTATTGACCGGTGCTTTTCACGAAGACGGATTTGCTGATTACTGCGACAGTTTTGGCG
>JBFJTG010000090.1:0-12702 GCA_041625575.1 Litorivivens sp. | reverse complement strand
GTTGTGCATTTCCCCTTGGCTTTGTTACCCACGGCCGTATTGCTCAAGCTGTATAACTGGCGACGCCCCTCAATAGGAGGCGAGCGGCTGGTAAGCGCACTGCTGGCACTTGCATTTGTGTTCGCTTTATTCGCGGTGTTATTAGGTGTAACGACGCGCAGCGTCAATGGTTTTAGCGGTGCGGGGGTGGATAATCACGCAATCTTAGGCGTCACAACACTGCTGATATTGGGCTTGTCCCTCTACTTGCACCTATACGCAGACACGGCCGGTAAGCGGCTATTGCGCTTGGGGCTGTGGGCTCGCGGTTTGGCGAATGCCACATGGCGGCTTCTGGCCGGGAGTCTCAAAGTTTTAAAATGGCTGCTCCTGGTGCTGCTATTTCCCCTCGTGCTGGTGTTGTGGCTACTGCGGATGATCGTGCGCGCAGTCGGCCCACTGAGCCGCATTGTGAGTTTAGGGCAGCGTCGCATGAGTGATTTGTGGGGAAGGGCGACAGCAATACGGCAGCAGTTGTGGTCGCGGCTTTCGGCTAAGCTTACTCGCGCACTTGGCTCTGTATCCGTATGGCAGAATGCCAGCCTGCTGGCTTGTTTGTTATTAATAGGCACGACTGGATTGTTGGGTGCAGATCTGAGTCACGGCGAAGGGCACTTGACGCGCAATATGCCGCCCGCACTGCTAGGCTGGCTTGGAGTAGACACCCATAATGAGGCCAATCTGCAGTTGGATCGCGCCTATTTTGAACAGGAAGTACTGCCGGTTTTCAGGCGTTCCTGCGTCAAATGCCACGGCGAGGAAAAGCAAAAAGCAGGTCTCAGGTTGGATGACTACTCGGCGCTTGTCTCGAGCCGGGTGGTGCGCTATAAGCAGCCCTACAATAGCGAGCTATTGAAACGTATGTTGTTGGCTAGAGATAACCCCGCCGCAATGCCGCCAGAAGGCAAGAGTCGTGAAGTTCACGCAGAAGACTTCAGCAGGGTTATCAATTGGCTACAAGGGCATTCTCTGGAATCGCTGGCGCAACAATCCGGTGGCATGCCGGAGGCCTTAAAGCAGTTAGCGAGCAGAATGCCTCCGGTGGAAGATGGGGACTTAGCGAGTCTGGCCGAAATAGAAGGTCTGCGCATCCACAGACTGGTCCAGAATTACGATTTGCTGGTGGTCAATATGGCCTATGTTGTGCCCTCGCGGCTGTCGGAGGCCAGTTCCAGCTTGGCGGCTGTCGCTGAAAATATTGTCGAGATTAGTTTTGCCGGATTACAACTGGAGGATGAGCAGTGGCAGATGCTTAGTGGCTTGCGCAATCTGCAGCGCCTGAATTTACGAAACAGTAGCGCGAGTAATAGCGACATCAAAATGCTGGAACCACTGCGCAGGCTTGAATGGCTGAATCTTTATAACAGTTCAGTTGATTTGGACGAAAAAGAGCTTAAGCTGCTAGTACCTTCGTTGCAACGCGTTTATCTTGGTGCGAGTAATACGCTGTCGGTACACGAGGGCTGACAGGCTGAAATCTTGCGATTTGGATAGCGCGGCGTCAGCGAAAAATAGAACGATAAGAATAAAGTAGAGGTAGTTCATGGGTACCAGAAGTAAGGCATCACTGGCGATCACCGCGTTGGTATTTGGTCTGACGGCGCACGCGCAGGAATCTAGCGGCGAAAAAACGCGCCCTGCGCAGATGATTGAAGAAGTTTTCGTCACTGTCAGCAAGCGTACAGAGTCAGTACAAAAGGTGAGCGCTGCGGTATCTGCTTTTAGCGAAGCCTTGTTGAAAGACAATAATATTCAGGGTTTTTCAGAACTCGCTGATGTCACCCCGGGGGTGGTGTCGCGCGAGGGCAACAATATTTCTATCCGCGGCATAGGCCAGGCTTTTGGTGGTTCCTCTCCCGTAGCTTTTCACGTAAACGGTTTTCATCTGGCGCAGCCTGACAAGCATCCGGAGGAATTCTACGATGTGTCCTCCGTTGAGGTTATCCGGGGGCCGTCGGGTACCGTCTATGGGAAAAACGCTACGGCAGGTGCGGTGAATGTGCGCTGGAATAGACCTTCGGAAGAATGGTCCGCAGGTGTGGACTATCGGCTGGCTAATTATAATGCTGAGCGCGTAAGAGGCTTCGTAAATGTGCCAATCTCGGGCGAAGGCAGCAGCGCCTTGATGGCTCGTTTTTCAGGATTAACCCAAGAAAAGAGCGGTCATCTCGATAACCTTCTGGCGCCTGGTGATGATGAGCCCAATAGCGGGCGGGATTATTTCTATCGAATGTATCTCGGCAGTCAGGTTAACGATAGCCTTTGGCTTGGGCTGAGAGCAATCAAGCTTGCAGCAGATATTCATGCTCCGAATGTTGCCAGTCCATCTATCTCTACACGACAAAGTGGTATATTGGAAAAGTTCGGCGCCGAGCCGCTGCCGCTGGACCTGCTGAAAGTACGCTCCCTCAAGTATCAGGAATTGCCCGACGCCTATCGCACGAATAGCCGCGTTGTAGGCGAGCTTACATGGAGCATGCCCGCCATACCGTTGCTGGGTGAGATTGATCTCGACTTCTTTATTGGCGCCGAGCGCAGGAGACAATTTGACTACGTGGACGTCGATGGAACTGAAGAAAAAATTCTTGAGACGATTAGCTGGGTTAACGGCGTCGGACGCAACGCCGAGCTGCGTTTTACCTCACAGAACGATACGGGCGTAGACTGGATTGTTGGATTTTTCTGGTTTAGAGATGACGATCACGACACCTTGCACGTTGACGCGCGAACTGAAGAAGGGTTGGCCACGCTGTTTCCGCAACTGTCCGTGCTGCCTTTACCGGAGAGAATTTTTGACGCGGAGGTTAATTATCTCGATCAGAACCGCAACAGCAAAAATGAAGCTGCCTTTTTAAATGTTCGTCTTGATCTTGATACGCTGTGGTCCTTTATGCCGGATATAGAGGTGTTCGCCGGTATTCGCGAAAATCGAGACGAATTTCGACTGATCACGGCACGTGAAACGGTCGACGCCACTGAAGTCTCAACCGGTATTACCATCCCCTTTACCGACAAGACCACTGACGTGGGTGGAGATTCCAGCGCGACAACGGGTGAAATCGGCGCTAAGTGGTTTTATGACGAGGGCGGCATGCTCTACGGCAAGTTTGCCAACGGCTATAAGCCGGGCATCACCCAGCTGCAGGCAGATGGATCCTTGAACGATGTGGATCCTGAGTTTCTCAATATGTGGGAATTTGGCTGGAAAACCGCACTTTTTGACAATCGCTCACTGGTGTTGAATTTATCTGCGTTTGATTACGACTACGAAGATCTGCAAGTTTCCAAAATTATTATTACGGGTATAAAGCTTGAGAATGCCGGATCAGCTGGAATACGTGGCCTGGAGGCAGATTTACAATGGGCACCCGATGAGGCCTTCTACGCCATATTCTCTTTCGCTTGGCTGGACGCGCGTTTCAGAGAGTTCTGCGGTAAGGATGAGGAAGTCGAAAGCCAGGCCGCACAGCCCGGCTGCAATAGCCTTGAACCGCACAATTTCAAAGGTGCGAAGATGTCGGATTCTCCCGAATTTACCTTTGGCACCCTGATGCGTTACACCATTGATCTGGGACAGTGGGGCACGCTCACGCCCGCCGTGAAATTCAGCTGGAGTGACGATTACCTGCGACGCCCTTATGACAACCCTATCGATAAGGTGGACGCGCATCATAAAACAGATGTACGTCTTGCATGGCAAAGTGCCAATGCGCATTTTCGGGTAGAAGCCTTTGTGGAGAATATTGAAAACCACGATGAGTTATTTACTCACCACTTCTCAATGCCTGACCCGGGTAACTATTCCCTTTTCGCGCCTCAAGCTCCGAGAACCGCTGGCATTCAGCTGGAAGCTATTTTCTAAGGTCGAAAGTGAATGTTTGCACACAAGAATGCAGCAAGTTTTGCGGCATTCTTGTGTGGGGGATTACTGACGTCCAGCCAATATGCGTTACACTCGATAGTACTTTTCCAGATTGAGGGTAACTAATGAAGGCACGAGGATACGCCGCCCAAAGCGCAGGTGCTGCGCTTGCCGATTTCCCCTTCGAGCGCCGCAATGCTGGTCCTGGCGATGTGGTCATAGATATCCTCTACTGCGGTGTCTGTCATTCCGATATTCATTTCGTTAACAACGACTGGGGCCGCAGCCGCTACCCGCTCGTACCGGGGCATGAGATCGTCGGCCGTGTGACAGCGGTTGGTGAGAGTGTGAGCCGCTTTAAGGTCGGTGACTATGCCGGTATTGGCTGTTTCGTCGATTCCTGCAGGCAATGTGATCCCTGCCATCAGGGCGAAGAGCATTTCTGCGTCGAAGGTATGACTTCTACCTATGGTGGCCTTGAGCGCGGAACAACGACCCCTACCTACGGTGGATACTCCAATAATTATGTTGTGAACGAAGCCTATGCTTTGAAAATTGCCCCTGAACTCGATCTCGCAGCAACTGCGCCACTATTGTGTGCCGGCATTACCACCTGGTCGCCCCTGCGTCACTGGAAGGTTGGGCCGGGCCAAAAAGTTGGTGTCGTCGGCTTAGGTGGTCTGGGGCATATGGCGGTGAAATTTGCCAAAGCCTTCGGTGCGCAAGTGGTGATGATAACGCGCAGTGAGTCTAAGGCCGCCGATGCGGAACGCCTGGGAGCAGATCATGTGCTCTTATCGACTGATCCCGCCGCTATGAAATCCTGGCGCGGTAAACTGGATTTCATTCTGGATACGGTGGCTGCACCACATAATATGGACGATAACTTAATTCTGCTAAAAACCGACGGCGTGTGCTGTTTGGTCGGTCTTCCCGAAACGCCATTGGCATTCAACGCATTCCAAACAGCGAGACGCAAGGTTATAACCGGCTCCTTTATTGGCGGCATCCGCGAAACTCAGGACATGCTCGATTTTTGTGCCAAGCACAATATCGTTTCCGACATTGAGCTTATTGATATCCAGTCGGTAAACGAGGCCTACGAGCGGGTACTGAATAGTGATGTGAAATATCGCTTTGTCATCGATATGGCATCCCTGGAGAAGTAAGTAGCGCTAGCCAATGATAAAAAGGATTGGATAAGAACATGGTATCGGTATTGTCTCCTGTCGCTGCAGCCGTCACCGAACTGTCGGTTCCCGAAGGCGCGTCAGTTCAAAAGGGCGAGCAGCTGGCCATGCTCGAATCGATGAAGATGCAAACGCCGGTTTACGCGCCGGAAAACGGCGTAGTAAAGCGCTGGTGTGTAAATGCGGGCGACACAATTCAGAAGGCTATCGTAATGTGCGAGCTAACTGTTTCCGACTCCAGGGGCACCCATGGTGCGGCTACTCAGCAGGAAGGCAATCAAAGCGCATTAATAGACGAGTTGCGCCAGCGCTCGGCGCTGAGTCAGGATGAGCAGCGCCTTGAGCAAACCCGCAAACGTCACGAGAAAGGGTTTCGCACCGCCCGTGAAAACCTGAATGATCTATGCGACGCAGATAGTCTGGTTGAGTACGGTCAGCTCGCCGTGGCGGCGCAGCGGCTGCGTAAAGAACTTGACGATCTGCGAGTTAAAACCCAGGGCGATGGCGTTATCACCGGCTTGGCGACTATTAATGCCGGGCACTTTGGCGCCGATCAGTCGCGGGCTGTCGTGATAGTTAATGACTATTCCGTATTGGCAGGTACCCAAGGTTTTTTCCACCACAAAAAACTCGACCGCGCACTTTCCATTGCCATCGAAAAGAGGCTGCCTGTGGTCATGTATACGGAAGGCGGCGGTGGTCGCCCCGGCGATACGGACGTGCTGACACAATTCGCGGGTCTCAATGTTCCTTCTTTCGCACGCTGGGCTGGCTTGCGCGCTCAAGTGCCACGCATTGCCGTTAATAATGGCTATTGTTTTGCGGGCAACGCGGCGCTATTCGGGGCGGCGGACATTCGTATCGCCACCCGTAATTCCTGGATAGGTATGGCAGGCCCCGCCATGATTGAAGGCGGCGGCTTGGGAAGTTTTTTACCGCAAGAAATAGGGCCTATGGAGGTGCAGGCGCGCAACGGTGTCGTGCAGCTATTGGCCGAAGACGAGGCTGAGGCAACACGCTTTGCCAAACAGGCGCTGGCTTATTTCCAGGGAAATTTTCAGGACTGGGAATGTGTAGACCAAAGTACCATCGGCGATGTTATGCCTTCTGATAGGCGCTATGCCTATGACGTTCGACGCATCATCTCGCAACTGGCTGATACAGACAGTGTGCTTGAGTTAAACGCGGATTATGGCGCCGCAGTCATCAGTTCGCTGGTTCGTATCGAAGGTCGCCCAATCGGCCTTATCGCCAGTAATTGCAAACATCTGGGTGGCGCTGTGGATGCGGAAGCGGCGGATAAAACCGCCGACTTTATTGAACTTTGCAATGCCTTTGGCTTGCCCATAGTATCGCTTGTTGATACTCCGGGCTTTATGGTTGGGCCGGATAGCGAAAATGAAGCCGCAGTGCGGCGCATGTCGCGCCTGTTTGCCGTAGGCGCACAAGCACAGGTTCCGTGGGCGGCAATATTTCTGCGCCGAGCCTACGGCTTGGGTGCAATGGCGCTCACTGGGGGTAGTTTTGAACGACCGGTGTACGCGGCGTCCTGGCCGAGCGGTGAATTCGGCGCGATGGGTCTTGAAGGCGCTGTGCACCTTGGTTTCAAAAAGGAACTTGAAGCTCAAGAGAGTGAAGACGAACGCCAGCAGCTTTTTGATTCTTTGCTGGCAGCTGCCTATGATCAGGGCAAAGCCATTGAAGCAGCGACCTACCTCGAGTTTGATGGGGTGATCGAGCCAGCTGATACCCGCAGGGCCCTTATACAGGCACTACTGTAAAGCGGCCTAGTTGAATCGGTTTTGCTGTAACTGAATTCGGAGTTTGACGTGAGCGAAATAACCGGGCCGGAGAAGGCGATTGAATTGCTATCCAGTCATAGTATCGAGGATTTATTTTCGCCGATCGCCGCAAGTCCCTATTTGCTATTGGAACTGCGCAACGATCATTCAGCAGACACTCTGAATCAATTGATCCCCCTGCTTGCGCAGCTTCCCTGTCCGGTTATAGCCCTTGTCGACAAGCGCCCCTCCAACGCTCTCGCCGCGGTGGTTGATTGCGTGCTGGATTCCGAAAAATGGCTGTCACCCATATTGCGGAATATATCGAGGGCGCCGATTGCTGTAATGTCTCTGGTTCAGTTATCCAGGACCATTGAAAAGCTCGATGTTATGGCGGCCCTTGATATGGAGTCTTTCGCTTACGGTTGTTTGCAGGGCGGCAGCGAATATCAGGCATGGTTGCAAGCCTACGCGGCCGAGCCCATGCCGCCGCTATCTGAACAATCACCTGTTTTACTTGAGCGTACCGATAACACATTAAGCCTTACTTTAAATCGACCGGAGCTAAGAAATTCCATTACGGTGGAAGTACGCGATGCCTTGGTAGAAGCGCTATCGCTAGCGGCGATAGATACCAGTATTGAAAAAATAGTGCTGCAAGGCGCTGGTAAGTGTTTTAGCGTGGGCGGAGAACTGCGCGAGTTTGGTAGCGTGCCCGATTCCGCAAGCGGACATATGATTCGCTCCATGCGCCTGCCGGGGCGTTGCTTAGCTCGTGTGGCCGATCGCTGTGAGGCGCGAGTACACGGTGCGTGTATCGGTGCCGGTGTCGAGCTTCCAGCATTTGCCAGCCATGTAGTGGCAACAAAAGATGCCTATTTCCAGCTTCCCGAAATTCAATTTGGTCTTATACCCGGCGCCGGGGGCTGCGTCAGCATAGCCAAGCGCATCGGCAGGCATCGATTTAATCAAATGGCGCTCTCTGGCAAGCGCATTAGCTCAGCTTTGGCCTTGGACTGGGGCTTGGTAGACGCGATAAGCGAATAGCGACTGGGTCGCTTATTCAAAATCCGCTAGATCAGGCTTTTTTTGTAAGCTGCTATCGCTCAAAAGAGAAAGCGTCTAGAAAACTTTTTTACCGGAAATCCACGTTCCGGCTATCGCTGGTAGCTTTGCAGTGCCGAGTGCCTGCAGTCCGTTCCAGTCGGTGTCAAGCAGGCAGCAATCGGCAGCTTCGCCCACCGCGAGCTTGCGGGGTGCCCCTCCGGGATCTTTCGCCTTGCCGATAAATAGTTTTAGTGCCTGTTCGGCCGTCAATGTTTCCGCTGCATTAATCCTTATGCCGCTAGGCGTACGCCTCTGTATTGCCGCCTGCATACACAGCCAGGGGTTCGCATTGCCAAATGGCGCATCAGTGCTGCCGGCAAAGGCTATGCCGCGCTTAATAAACGAGTTGGCGCGATACAGTAAGGACTGTTCGTCTGCCGGAACGCTTTGTAGGTAACGGTCACCACGCTCAGCGATAAAGTTTGGCTGGCTGACAACGCTAATACCAAGCGAGAAGATTATCTCCAGTGCATCGTCATCGCATACAGAGGCGTGTTCAACGCGGTCGTGCTCGTTCACACCGCAATCTTTAAGTGCGGCCAGCGCGTAATGCAATTCGGCCGACGTAACACAGTGAAAGGCTACCGCTCTTGCGCGTTCGTGCTGCGCTTTGATTGTGCTGCAAAGTTTGTCGTAGTCGGGCAGGGCGCTTTCTTTCAAGTAGATTTTGCAGGCACCCAGTTGCATAAAAGCATCATCGACAAAGCTTAGTTCGCTTTCACCCATCATCATGACACGTTGCAGTAATCGTCCATCTTGCTGCGCGGCTTTTAATAATTGCCACGTGCTGCGGTCGTTGTCGGGGCCGGCGTCGGTAAAACCCGTCACGCCGTAAGAAGCGAGCGTCTTGCTGGCCATCGCTATGTCAGGTGTTGTTCTGGGGCTGTGTTTGCGCAACCAATCGTCCATATGAAAAAAGCGACCGGTCAATTCGCCGTTTTCATGGCGCTCAGCGCCCTCCGGGATTTCTTCAGATACCTGCGCATTCAATAAATCGGCTATCGCTGCACTGTTGTATATCCACAGGCGGCCGGTTCGGTGTTGTACCCGGATCGAAATATTACTGGAAAGTTGGTCAAGCCAACGGCGGTCGATCAGTTCCTCATTGCCTTCGTGATAGCCAATCGCACGCAGCGCTTCGCTACTTCCTTCCAGTCTGGACCTAAGTGCCTGTGCCAGCGCGGGTCGGGTTTGTAAGCTTGCAGCGCTGCAATCCACCGAGGCCAGTGATGCGGCGTAGGCCATAAAGTGCATATGGTGATCGTGTAATCCGGGCAGTACCACACGCCCTTCGGCGTCGAAACTCATCTCGTCATTTGAAAGACTTAAGTTTGCGTCTACCCGGGTAATCAAGCCGTTCTCAAACTTTAGATCGACCAGCCTGTCGGGTGCCAGGGCTGCGTTCTTTAAAATCATAGTAGTGAAAACTCGCGAAGCAGGGTCTGGTTGTCGGCGCCTAAGGCCCGTGCTTCCGCTTTTGGTATTCTAGAGCTTGGCGCAGACACGGCGAACTTTGTGTCGCCATCGCATAGCTGCCAGCCCTTGGGAGTCTGTTCGACACTAAGGTTGATAGGCTGTTGTGGTTCAGAGCAAAAACGCACTACCGCCTGCAAAGCAATATCCAGTAGCCCACCGTTGCCGCTATACCAAGCGGCGCTGGCCGCCACTGCCGCGTGCAGGCCCGTCAGTGGATCGGCAATAGCGTCACCGCAGAATTCATAAACACCATAGTGATCAAATAAATGTCGGCTTAAACCTGCAGCAACACCCGCGTCATCGCCGTAGGCAATGCGCATTTCATTGTCGGCATCGCGGCCGTAGCCTGTGAGACTAAGCCATACCTTGCCTGGCTTGTCGGTTACCAGGGTTTCGGCGGAAATACCCATTTGGCGCAATGCCCGCGGCCGCGAACTTTCTATAACGATGTCGGCTTGTTGCAATAGTTTATGTAGCTGCTTCTTGCCTGTCTCCGATCGCAAATCGAGAGCGAGGCTTTCCTTGCCGCCATTCATAAGGTCGAAAAAAGCCCGAGGTCCAGAGCGAGCGCCATCGGGCCGATGCACGCTTTCTACTTTAATCACCCGGGCGCCACCGTAAGCCAGCAAACTTCCGCACAAGGGCCCGGCCCACAGCGCCGAGAGGTCAATCACAAGTGGCACTTGGGTGGGGGCAGCTCCAGGCGTACCTGCTTGAATGAGTCGGCACCAATGTCTGTCTGAATACGTAGCATTTACATCAGCTACCGCCAGCCCGAGCAATTGTGCCAATTCCATGAGCTCGTTAGTTTTCTGACGCCTGATATTCAACGCCAACGCGTCCCAATCGCCTGCTGCAATGCCATCTGTCGGAGCATTGTTAGAAAGCAGGGCGGGTAACTGCTCCCAATCGTCGTCGCGGGCGAGATTGATGGCGATACAACCATCGGCCGTATTGAGTAAGCGGCAGCTCCCCCCCGCAGACTGACTGCCAGAACGTGTGTGGCCGGCAATTGCCGCACGTTCAGCGAGCAGTGAAGCTGCGTCGAAATCATCAGGGAAAAGTGCGTCGCTCGCGGGATTCAATGTCCCCAGGGCCGAAAAGGCTCCCTGCGCTGCGAGGGCCAACGGAGCCGATATAAGGCGCGGTGGGCCGTCGGCGGCACCGGTTAGTGCCATTGCCCCGGATTGTGCCCAGGCCCGGTGGTGAGCATTGCTATCCGTGCTACCGGTTGATAATGAAAAGCCTAGTGAATTTAACAGGCGGGCGGCGTGTGCTCGTTCGTTTCCAGTGGCCAGGGTTAGGTTGCCAGCACTGGAAAAGTCTAGAACGGGGGTGTCGGAACTAGGGAGGCTGTTGGGCATCGGCTAAGTGTATAGGCAGTGTCAAAGGCAGACAATCGTAAGGGGAATTGTGCAATCGATTGGCGTCGTTTGCGAAGCCCGGATTGCGGCGGATGATGTGCTGATTATGATTGCAGTACCATTTCTTTTGGTCACTAGTTCTCACCAAATGGGCAAACAGTGGGGAATATCGATCTGCTTGCTATATATTTTGAAGGGCGTAAAGTCCGAAGAAAAAGAATAGAGAGTCGAAACAGGGAAGTGTAATGGCGTCTCTCAAATCCCGCTGTGGGATATAGCCGCCAGATCGTGTAGTTAGCTGCTGCGCACCAATGCGAGAATAACATGAACGACGATACAAAAATCTCAGCTCATTGTGATTGTGGCGAGTTTTCGCTGGCGATTAATGGGCCGCCGGTGGTGCAGTTGGTTTGTCATTGCGCTGATTGCCGGGCGGTGTCCGGCTTGCTCTATACCGAGGTAGTATTTTTCAAAGCGAGTGATTGCCAGACGCAAGGCCAATCGTCATCGCGAACGATGAAGGGCGCTTCCGGACATGACAAGATTTACTATTCCTGTGCGAAGTGCGGAACTAATCTTTACGGATCGGTTGGGGTATTGAACGGGGCTTGCGGTGTAACGGCGAATAGGCTTTCCCCTTTCAAATTTGAAGCTCAGGCGCATATTTGGACGAGTGAGAAGGATAGCGGCGTATCTATCCCCGAGTCGGCCCTGCAATCAGCCGAAATGCCACCAGATGACATTGTTAAAACCATGCTATCGACATTTTGGGTTACAAATTGACGGTAGTTTTAGCGGTCCTGCATCTGGACCTGGATGTAGATTGCTTGCCCGGGCTATTTGGCACTCACTGAGATTGGATTTATCCCCCATGCCCATCGCACACTGTATTCTCGGACCGGACATCAAGCTTGATACAAGCCCTGTCTCCTTGATAGTTGAGCGTTGGGCGGATTACGCCGGAATATCCGGCGAGCATATGACGCTTACTCTCACCCAAAGTGATGCTCAGTTTGGCCTTTGCTACAGACTTATGGCGACGCTCTACCTGCCTTCATTGTGGTCAAGTGAGGATGTTGGCATTCTCCAGCTTGCGCTGGCCAGGAGCCTTGCCGACTGCTTCGACTGTTCCCCGGCGTCTGTGCACGTGATAACCACGATCATTCAGTCGGGCTTCGTTGTCGAAGACGGCGAGATTGTTAAGTGGTAGCAATCGCCGGAAAGCAAAATCGATATGTGAGTGTGCGCGTTTTTTAATCCCTTCGGTCCCCCAATGTCCAAAGTCAGCCTATACTCAGATAAGTCATTGATAGTCAGGCAATCAGTGATAGATATTACCTGCAGGGAATTGGGGGCTGGAGAAAGCGTATGTCACAAAACCCTTCATTAGTAACGCGCATTGCCATTGGAAAAATGGTCGGCTTTCTTTTTGGGCTTATGGGCTTTATGTCACTACCTTACTTTGTTCCGGAAGCTGGGCTGATGCTGAGATGGGGTATGTTGCTGTGGTACACGACACTCGGTGCGATTGTTGGTGTGTTCGGCGTTATTACCTTTCATCCGGTATTGAAACTGCCTATGCCGTGGTGGTTTCGTGCGCCCCTCCTGGGCGCCTGGATGAACTTTGTTCTTACGCTGTTAATTTTCGACCAGCTGCAGGACATGATGGTAGCTATTTTCGGTACGGGTGGCTTGCTGAGCTCACCCTTCTGGTTTGTTGCTGAGGGTGCCTTGATCGCCTTTGTTATCGGCTATCTCGCCACCCGCTTTGGCGGAGAAGGAGGGGAAACTGTTGGCCGCTAAAGCTCTATCAATGAAGATGCCAGCGAGTTCGAGGCGGACAAGTTGGACGGGGTAAGAAGAAGCTAATGAGTCAGTAGAAT
>JBFJTG010000089.1:0-12909 GCA_041625575.1 Litorivivens sp. | reverse complement strand
CCAGCACGACATTCCCCGCGTAATCGGCCACATACTGATTGGTCTTGCCGCTATAGTCGCAATTCAATCCATCAGGCGATGTAGGGGTTTGTCCTGCTAGACACTGCCCGTTTTCATATTCGTCAAATTCGAAATCCAGGAAGGCCAGCGCACCCGCGAGCATCAGGTACTCGGTCAACTGCACCCTGCCGTCGATCTCCAAGCCCTGGGTTGTAGCACTTGCCGCATTACCGACGTTAAAGCCGAGCGTACCGTCAAAAATGCTCACTTGCAGATTGTCATATCGGGTACGGAACAAGGCAGCATTTAGCTCCGCAGAACCCTCAAACAAAGAGGCCTTAAAGCCCAGCTCTATACTGGTTGCCTTTTCGTCTTCATATTCAAATGCGCCAACTAAGGAAGGCCGAGTTGGTCGGGCCGGGTTCACTGGCGACGCCCCTGGTGGCAATGGTACAGGGGAAGCATCGGGCGAGGCATTGGACCGGGCGTCGAAGCCACCTGCTTTGAAACCGCGATTAACCGTAGCGTAGAGCATGCTGTCAGGCGTCATATCCCACTGAATATTCAGCTGTGGCGAGAAATGGGACTCAGTGCGCTTACCCGACAAATCGTGCCGCTCGGAGCCAAAACTTACTGCCGCAACCGTGTCAGTTTCACTAAAGGGCCGCTCTTTGTAATCGAGATCAGCGAAAGTGAGTTTTCGAGAGCCCTCTTTGGTCTCATGGTTGTAACGGCCGCCGGCTGTCAGCCGCACTGTGTCCGACACATTCCAGGTTGCCTGTAAAAAGGCAGAATACATTTCAGAATCACTGTTGAAATCCCGGGGCGAGGTTAAATTTGATATCGCATTGCCGGCATCACCGATTCCGGCGATCTCTTCAGGAGAACCACCCAGTGGATTAGGGTCGTTGTCCCCGCGGGCGCCCCCTTCCGTCCCGTCGGCGGCATTGAGCAACTGAACAATGAGGTCGGAGTCCACAATGATACTGTCGAAAAAGTACAGATCTGTTTTCTGATAATAGGCGCCACCTATATATTCAAGGGTCTCGCCTGCAGGTGAAATCCAGCGAAATTCCTGACTAAACTGGTCGTACTCTTCTGCCAACACCAACTTAAAACCCTCGGCACCGGTAAAGTCACAGTCACAAAAATCATCGTATTCGTAGGCCATAAAGCCGGTAATCGCCGTAAAGTTGTGCTCGCCCTTTGCCCAGTCCAGGGTAACCGTGATGTTGGAGGTATCGTTATTGCTAAAATCACCATTCGAAGAGCGCTTATAATCCTGCTCGTTGTTTAATACCGAGGGGTCGCTATTAATATTAATAACCTGGCCACTGGGATCCCTCGTTTGATGCAAAATCTCGGCGTGAGTACGTCCCGTAAACAGTGGGTTGTCATCGATTGAGGGCGAGTCATCAATAATTTCCACCTGGCGTCCGGTTACGTCAAACCTACCAATCTCGCCTTTAATGGCAAGCAGCATGGTTTCGTTAATATCCCAATCCAGCCGCAGGCGATAGGTTGCCTCATCATAGGAGGGCTCGTCCCTGTCGAGCGTCAGGTTTTCAATAAACCCGCCGTATTCTCGAAGCCGGGTTGTAAATCGATAGGCCAGCGTATCGCTGAGGGGCCCCGACAGGGTTAGGTCGACGACCCGCTCGTCAAACTCCGGCTCGTAGAGCGCACGAAAAGAGCCTTCAGATTCCTCCGTTGGCTTTTCAGTCACGATGCTGATTGCCCCGGCGACGCTATTCTTTCCGTAAAGAATATTCTGGGGGCCACGCAGGACCTCTACGCGAGCAAGGTCCAGAAAAGGCGCTCGCGCCAATTGAGCGCGCCCGTAATAAATGCCGTCAACGTACATACCAACGGATTGTTCAAAGCCCTGATTCACACCTGAACCGATGCCGCGAATATAGAGCGAAGTCCCTATCCCGGTCTCGGTCATTGTCAGGTTGGGAATGTAGGCCTGAAGGTCTTCCATTTTATTGATGCCGGCGGAAAGCAGCTTCTCTCCGGATACCGCGCTAACCGAGACGGGGACGTCCTGCAACGATTGCTCGCGCAATTGTGCAGTGACGTAGACTTCTTCAAGTATGAATTTTTCCGCCTGAACCTGAGGGGCGAACACAGCCATGCTCGCTATCGTTGCGGCTAGAGATGGCGCAAAACCTTGCCGCCGGCCGGATTTTTCCGGTCTTGTCATACTGCCTCCGGACTTTCATTATGTTTATGGTCAGGCACAGCTGTCGCGGCATTCGCCGCGACATTTACATCAAATTATTTACCAGCGATAACTCACCTGCAAGGCGACAGTTCTCGGTGGATTAACAAAACCGTGGTGAGTTGCGGCCTCCGTAATTGTATAAGCCGTTGGCGCATCAACACCGTATACGATAATCAGCTTGTCTGTAAGGTTCTTGCCCAGCAGGGCCACCTCCCAGTCGCCACCAATATCCGAAAGCGATAATCGGGCGTTATACACCTGATACCCGTCCTGCTTGATGCGATCATCCATATTGGGAGAGGGGTGATATTCGTCGGTAAAAACGACATCGAAATTGGCGCGGAGCATCAAACTGTCAAACACCGAGTTTTCATAGGCCAGCAAGATATTACCGGAGTAATCAGCAACGTACTGGTTGGTTTTACCACTGTAATCACAGTTATTGCCGTTTGGATGATCCGGCGCCTGGCCCTGAATACAGGTACCCGTTTTGTGATCAATAAATTCGAAATCGAGAAACGCGACACCTGCGGACACTATCCAATTCTCTGACAGCCCCATACGGCCATCCAACTCAAGGCCCTGGGACACGGCGCTGGCAGCATTACCGACATTGAATCCAAGCGTGCCATCAAAAACGCTGACTTGCAGGTTATCGAATTCCGTTCGGAACAAGGCCGCATTTAATTCTGCTGCGCCATCGAGCAGCGTCGACTTCA
Source organism: Litorivivens sp. (assembly GCA_041625575.1). Taxonomy (GTDB): domain Bacteria; phylum Pseudomonadota; class Gammaproteobacteria; order Pseudomonadales; family Spongiibacteraceae; genus Litorivivens. The sequence goes on along the minus strand of JBFJTG010000089.1, from coordinate 9,963 downwards.
TCCCCAGCTCAAAACTCTTTGACTCTTCTTCCTCATACTCAAAACTACCAATCAAAACCGTTTGGTTGGCAACGACAGCATTGGGGTTTCTGGGTGTAGGCTCAGCACTGGGAGAAGCATTGGAGCGCGCATCGAAACCGCCCGATTTAAAGCCTTTGCTCGCTGTGAAATAGGCCATGGCAAAATCTGAAAAATCCCACTGCACATTGATCGAGGGCGCAAACTGGGTTTCCGTGCGCTCCCCTTCCAAATCGTGACGCTCGGCGGCAAAGCTGATGGCCGCTGCGGTGTCCGACTCGCCGATAGGCCGAATGCTACCGTCCGGAAAAGCAAACTCGAGCTTGCGATCACCTTGCTTGTTTTCCCAGGTTAAGCGCCCACCCAATGACAGCCTCAGGGTGTCCGTGGCAGTCCACGTTCCCTGTAAAAAGGCGGAAGCTATTTTAGAGTTGCTGTTAAAATCCCTGGGAGAGCGGAAATTACGAATTGCATCGCCCGCATCCCCTATACCGGCAATATCCGCCGGAGTGGTGCCCAGTGGATTAGGATCCACATCCCCTCTGGCGCCACCCTCGGTGCCGTCGGCGGCATTTATCAACGAGGGTATAACGTCGCTGTCGACGCGAATCGAGTCATAGAAGTGCAATTTGCTGTAATGAAGGTACACGCCGCCAATGTATTCCATTGTCTCGCCGCCCGGCGATATCCAGCGAAATTCCTGACTGAGCTGCTCGTATTCTTCTTCGAAATTCACCTGAAAGAGTTCACCACCGGTGAAATCACAGTCGCAGTCTTCCCGGTAATCGTAGGCCATGTAGCCGGTAATGGACGTGAACTGATGCCCGTCGCGATACCAGTCAAAATTAGCTGTCATATTTTCGGTGGTGTTAAAGCTGTAATCGCCGTTACCAGCCCGCTTGTAATCCGCTTTGACGTTGAGCACGCCCGGATGCGAATCGATATTCACTACCGCCCCACTGCCCGGGGGGAATTCGGTTTTATCCAGTATTTCACCGTGCGTCCGACCCGTAAAGAAAGGCACCGTAGACACGGATGGCGAGTCATAAATGATTTCCGAGTGCCGACCACGCACATTGAAACGGCCACGCTCCAGTTTCAAGGCAGCCACGAGATCATCGGTCGCATCCCATACCAGCTTTAGCCGAACCGTCTGTTCTTCGCGATTTGGCTCGTTGCGATCCAGCGCCAGATTGCGAATGTGTCCGTCGTATTCGCGCAGTCGCGCCGCCAGTCGGTATCCAACCGTATCCGACAGCGGGCCAGACACAACAGCGTCGAGAATTTGCTCGCCAATATCGTCCTCAACCGTCGCCTGAATATACCCTTCAAATTCCTGAGTGGGTTTGGCCGTTGAAATATTGATCGCACCGGCAATGCTATTTTTGCCCAAGAGAATATTCTGCGGGCCTCGCAATACCTCAACGCGAGACAGATCCAGAAATGGTGCCCGCGCCAATTGAGCGCGGCCGTAGGATATTCCGTCAACATACATGCCGACAGACTGCTCGAAGCCCTGATTTTCGCCGGAACCGATTCCTCGGATATAAATATCTGTACCAATACCGGATTCCGACATGGTGAAGTTGGGGACGTAGGCCTGAAGGTCTTCGATGCGGGCAAGCCCGGCCTCCATCAACTTATCGCCGCTGATAGCACTGACCGATACCGGTACATCTTGCAGGCTTTGCTCACGAAGCTGTGCAGTGACCATGACTTCTTCAAGAACAGTCGCCGCATGAACATCTGTTGCAAGCAAGAACGCAGGCAGACACAAGCATTGAAGGAGCGGAGTTAGCGTCCGGGTACGGGCAAAGGGCATAGAGACTTCCTTATTATTTTTGAACCGCAGTTCCAGCCTTGACACCGCATTGGAGTCAAGCAACGAACAATGTCACCATAGTAATCATGAGCGCAGCCACTCATGTTCTCGGCGATAACATAAAAGCTGATGATCACCGTTTTCGCCTAGGATTACAAGCCTGCCCTGCTATGCAATCTAGCAAAACTAAAAGATTCCCATGCTCAGACCAGCGGCGAAACTCAGCCCCAGCTCGGCGGCTTGAAGCAAAGCCTGCTGATCCGGCTCGCCCTTCAGAATCAAGGGTTCTGCAACCGCAGTCAAGGGATAACCTTTCACAATGCGCTCCAATTGTCGCACCGCCCCGCTCCCATCATTACCGCAACTCACGATCAGCATGTAGGGGCGATGCATTTCGCCGGGCTCGCTGGGGTAAAAGGTTCGGTCGAAGAAGTCCTTCATTCCGCCCGATAAATAGCCCAAATTCTCGGGTGTAACAAACATTACGCCATCACACTGCCGCAAATCGCGGGTTCCCGCCTCCATCGCTCGCAGCAGGCGAACCTTTACCTCGCTCTCGCCAGTCGCCGCCCGCGCCGCCGCCTCGGCGAGCCGCTGCGAACTGCCCGATTGCGTATGAAAAACAATTAATAGCTCCTTCAAGAATGCTCCCAAAAGGCGGTGCTATACTCGTTCGAATAATAACATTCAGCTACGGTACTAAGATGTCTGACAACAAACAACTTCTCGCAGAATTTCAATTGGAGCTTGCGGCCAAGCTCCAGGGCAAACCGGCCGATATCGCGCGCTTCTTTCACGACGATATTGCCTGGCACTTCCCTAAATCGACTGCGGCGGCATCCAGCGGCAGTGACCACTACGGCAAAGCAGCGGTACTTGCCATGTTTTCCGGCGACGTCGATCACTTCTATCAGCCGGGAACGATGAAATTCCATTACCACTCCAAAACAGCGGAGGATAATCGCGTCCACACGCACTTCAGTCTTGAAGCGAAGACGTCCTCCGGCAAGGACTACTACAACGATTACCAAAGTCTGTTCCACTTCAAGGACGGCAAGATCATTGAAGTGTTCGAGTACTTCGATACGGCCTACCTCTTTAGTAAGTTCGCGGACTGAGAATTCCGGCAAAACCGAATTGATCAATTATCGCCCAACAACGAGATAGCGGAGCCAGCATGCCTACTTTTAATTTGGCCGACCTTTTCGAATCCGTGGTCGACGTTGTGCCAGAGCGATTAGCACTAGTGACTGGCGACACACGTCTCAGCTATCGCGAGCTGGACGAACGCGCCAACCGTCTGGCTAACTATCTCCGGTCACGCAATATCAAAGCGGATGATCACGTTGCTATCTACGCTTACAACCGGGCGGAATGGGTTGAAGCGATGTGGGCCTGCTTCAAAATCGCTGCCGTACCCATCAATATCAATTACCGTTATGTCGAAGGTGAATTGCGTTACATCTTCGACAATGCCGATATCAAAGCCGTCATATACGAAGCAGAATTCGAGCCTTTAATTCGCACCATCGAGAGCGATTTACCCTTACTACGCGAACAAATCATCATAGGCGGTGTAGCGCAAGGCGATCACCCCGCCGTCAATTATGAACAGGCCCTGGCCAGTCAACACGATGCTCGGCCCAGCGCAGAGCGAAAAGATGACAACATCTACATGCTGTACACCGGCGGCACAACCGGTATGCCCAAAGGCACATTGTGGCACCACAAGGCAATATTTTACGGCGCCTTGCAAGGCGGCAATCCCGCTGGAGAGCCCATCAAGACCCCGGAGGAACTCGCGGAAATAGCGCGTGCCAACACGAATCCCTTCGCGTCGCTCTGCCCCGCCCCCATGATGCACGGCGGCGGCATGTGGTACTGCATGATCTACCAGCTCTCGGGCAATACCTTTGTTCTCTACAAGGAGCGCAGTTTTGACCCACACAAATTACTACAGCTGGCTGAGCAGGAAAAAGTAGCCAACCTGATTGTGGTAGGCGATGCCATGGCGCGACCGCTTGCCGACGCGCTGGCGAATCATAGCTATGACCTCAGTCAGCTGTTTGTCATTGGCTCGGGCGGCGCCATTCTTTCGCCAGCCGTTAAAAACCAGCTGAAAAAACTACTCCCCAACACCTTGGTGATGGACAGTTTTGGCGCCTCTGAAACCGGCAGCGCCGGCATGGTGATGGATTACGACAAGGCAGAATCGGCCGGGCCCACCTTTACCCTGTCGGAGACGGTGGCCATTCTGGACGAAGATACCCTGGAACCTATCCCGGCGGGCAGCGATAAGCGCGGCTTACTGGCAAAATCCGGTGCCATCCCCTTTGGCTACTACAAAGACGACAGTAAAACGGCCGCAACCTTCAAAACTGATGCCAGGGGGGTTCGCTGGGTGATTCCGGGAGACTACGCCAGAGTGTTGGCCGACGGCCGAATCGAACTGCTTGGCCGGGGCTCTATGTGCATCAACTCAGGTGGCGAGAAAATATACCCGGAAGAAGTTGAGGCCTGCCTAAAGGCGCACCCCGCCGTATTTGATGTCGGCGTCATTGGCGTAGGCGATGAGCAATTCGGTGCCAAGGTCGTGGCAGTGATTCAGCTTCGAGACAGCTTAAGGGCAAACGAGAAGGAACTGCGCGACTTTTGTCGCACGAAACTGGCAGCCTATAAGTGTCCCCGTGAATGGCTATTCGAGGACAAGATACCGAGAACGCCTGTAGGAAAGCCGGACTATCGAAAATTGAAAGCGCTAGTGGAGCAAGGGCTCGCAAAAGCCTGAGTCCGGAACGAGCTAACAACCAAGCTCACTGCAGCACTCGATAGCGCAGTACTAGCTAGCCCTCAGCGGCAACAACTGCCGCTTCGGATAACAGCGCCGCCTGCTCGGCCTCGCTATAGCCTAATTCAGCAAGCAACTCTCGGGTGTCGTGCCCAATAGCTACCGCCTTTCCGGCTTCACCACCGTCGGTGCGGCTAAATCGGGGGGCTGTGCGCGGCTGCCAAATACCGTCGCGCTCTACAAAATTTCCGCGTGCGCGATTGTGCGGATGGTCTTTCGCCTCATGCATCGCCAGCACCGGGCTGACACAGGCATCACTGTCCTCAAAAATAGCTGTCCATTCGTCGCGCGTTTTGGTCTTAAACGCCGCCTGTATGGTGTCTTTCATTGCCGGCCACTGCTCGACATCGTATTGATTAGGCAGTGCAGCCTTCAAATTCAGGCGTTCAACGAAAACCTGATAAAATTGCGATTCGATTGCCCCTACCGCCATGTATTTGCCATCGGCAGTTTCATACACCTCATAAAAGGGCGCTCCGCTGTCAAGCATATTGGTACCGCGCTCCTCGGACCAAAAATCGGTTTGCGAGGCCGAAAAAATGCTAGTCATTAACAATGCCGCGCCATCAACCATCGCAGCATCTACAACCTGCCCTTTCCCGGACATTTTCGCTTCGAGCAGCGCACAGACCATGCCGTAGGCCAACAACATACCGCCGCCGCCAAAATCCCCCACTAAATTTAGTGGAATAGCAGGCTTTTCGCCCGCACGCCCTATCGGATGCAAGGCGCCGGCGATAGCAATGTAATTAATATCGTGGCCTGCACGCATGGCGAGCGGCCCCTCTCGGCCCCAGCCCGTCATTCTGCCAATAACCAATTTATCGTTCAGGGCCAAACACTCATCTGGCCCCAAACCCAACTTCTCCATTACGCCCGGCCGAAAACCTTCGAGCATTGCGTCTGATGTTTTAAGCAAGCGTTTAACAACTTCTATGCCGCCACTACTTTTGAGGTCCGCGCACAAGCAACGCTTGCCTCTGTTCAGTAAATCCAACTCGCTGCGATCCCCGGAGAACATAGAGCCTCCGGGACGCTCGACGCGGATGACCTCCGCCCCCATATCGGCAAGCAGCATGGCTGCAAAAGGCCCAGGGCCTATGCCCGCAATTTCTATGATTCGGATTCCGGAAAGCGGGCCCATGCATTATCTCCCTATTGCCTGCTGATCGTTTAGCGCCTGTGTTTACACTATGAAGCGCAGCATAAACACGCTGATTAAAACTGGATTACAAACGCCGCCAGCGCTCGCCCAAGCGTGTTATTGAATTTATCAGCGTGGTAATGTCACGCTTTTTAAAGCATACGGTAAAGCGATCATGAGCGAAATAAACAGGCAATGGATATTAAATCAACGACCTTCGGGCTTCGTCGATAACAACACCTTTCAATATCGCGAATTACCGATGCCGCAGCCCGACCTGGCCAAGGGCGAAGTGCTCGTCAAAAACCTCTACCTCAGCTTCGATCCCGCTATGCGCGGATGGATGGACGACAAACCCAGCTACCTGCCGCCAGTTGTTCTCGGAGAACCTATGCGGGCCTCAGGTATTGGTCAGGTCATCGCATCGACAACCCCAGAGCTACCCGAGGGCAGTCTTGTAATGGGCTTTCTGGGCTGGCAGGAATACGCCCTGTTCGACAAGGAAGGCGCCACACAACTCCACCCAATGCCGGAAGGCACGCCACCCGCCATGGCGCTGTCGGCTTTTGGCGGCACCAGTATGACTGCGTATTTTGGCCTGCTGGATGTCGGCAAACCTGCAGCAGGAGAAACCGTTCTCGTGTCCGGCGCCGCCGGTGCAACCGGCTCAGTCGTTTGCCAAATCGCCAAGCTTAAAGGCTGCAGGGTTATAGCCATTGCCGGTAGCAGCGAAAAATGTCAGTGGCTAAAAAGCGAGTGCGGTGTTGATGAAACAATTGACTACCACAGCGAAGATGTCGCTGGCCGTCTGGAGGAAATTTCGCCCATGGGTATTGATGTCTTTTTCGACAACGTTGGCGGAAAAATTCTCGAAGCAGGCATTTCGCAAATGGCCGAACACGGCCGCATCGTACTGTGCGGTGCCATATCATCCTATAACGACGCCACTCCCGGTCCCGGGCCCAACAACCTGATGGTCTTGATAGCCAGACGCATACGCATGCAGGGCTTCATCATGCTCGACTACCTGGACCAGATGGACCGGTTCAACTCTGAATTCGGCGCCTGGTTTATGGAAGGAAAAATCAAGACACGGGAAGATATTCAGGAAGGCTTCGAGAATATCCCGGCAACACTCGAGCGCCTGTTCGCGGGCAAAAACGACGGCAAACAATTACTCAAACTTGCCGAGCCACGTTAAAACATAAACCAGGTTTTTTGAAAAACACACGGGAAATCCAGATGAAATCACTACAGGGAAAAGTAGCCGTAATCACCGGCGGTGCCTCTGGCATTGGTTTGGCGCTAGCCCACAAGGCTGCCGATGAAGGGATGAAGGTTGTGATCGCCGATATTAACAGCGATCAATTGGAGCAGGCTGCCGCCGCTATTCGCAGCGCCCACGCCCACCAGGCCGGCTGCGAAATCCTTACCTCTGTTACCGACGTGGCGAATGCCGATGCAATTCATAATCTCGCACGGCTCGCGATCGAAAGTTTCGGAGGCGTACATCTATTGTGCAATAACGCGGGCGTAGGTGGTGGCGGCAAGTGCTGGGAGCTTGATCTCGACTATTGGGATTGGGTGCTGAACATTAATTTGAAAGGTGTCATCAACGGCATCCGAGAATTCACCCCGCATATGATTGCCCAGAACGAGGGCCACATCGTCAATACCGCATCGATCGCAGGCTTGATGTCCGCACCCGATACAGGGCCCTATACAGTCAGCAAACACGCAGTTGTTGCGCTTTCGGAAGTGCTCGCCGGTGACTTGCGCCGAGAAGGGGCCGATAACGTGGGCGTTTCCGTACTATGCCCCTCCTTCGTCAACACCAACATTTATCGTTCCGAGCGCAACCGCCCCGTCAGCGAAGAGCTGGCGAAGAGCCCCGAGCGCAACGCGGAGCTGGACGTGATCGAGGAAATGGCAGGCAGCTTATTTGCTACTGCCATGCCAACCGCAGACGTTGCCCAGCTGGTATTCGACAGCATCCACAGCGGACGCTTTTACATCCTTACCCACCCCGAAGGCAGTCGCGAGCAAGTGCGCAAACGCATGCAAACCATTCTCGATGATGGCTACCCCTCCGTGAGCGGACCCGAAGAATTCCCGCTGACCTAGGCGCCGATCGAAGAGGCAACACCGGAGGCACAATGAAATATCTACACACCATGGTCAGAGTCAGCGATCTCGAGGCGAGCCTCAATTTCTATTGCACGCTTTTGGGCATGAAGGAAATTCAACGCCACGACAGCGAACAGGGCCGCTTCACCCTGATTTTTCTCGCCGCACCGGAAGACGAAGACAATGCGAAGGCGAGCAAAAGCCCGACGCTGGAACTCACCTACAACTGGGACCCCGAGGACTATCAGGGCGGCCGGAACTTCGGCCACCTCGCCTTTGCTGTTGATGATATTTACGCCACTTGCGAGCGCTTGCAGGCCGGCGGAGTCACAATCAACCGGCCGCCGCGGGACGGCTATATGGCCTTTGTTCGTTCGCCTGACAATATTTCTGTGGAATTACTGCAGGCCGGTGGTGCGCTGCCGCCCAAAGAACCCTGGGCTTCGGCCGCCAACATCGGAGAGTGGTAGCGCCTAAATATCAATCGTGCGCAGGTAGCCGCTCGCCTATACATTACAGAAAATTGATCTGGGGCCCATTGTATAACTAACACCTATTAGTCATTATCGGCTCAATAATAATGACACCTGCATCGGAGTACATATCATGAGCTGCCCTCACCGCAACCTGCTAGACCCGGATACTTACGCAGACGGCATACCCCACGACTTTTTTGAGCAACAACGTCGAGAGGAGCCAATCTACTGGCAGGAAGACCCCAACACCGGTGTCGGCTACTGGGTAGTCACCAAGTACGACGATTTACAATATATTTCCAAGCATCCCGAGCTGTTTTCCTCTGCGGCGCGCACCGCCCTGTCACGAGAGATGACGGAAGAGGAAGTCATGATGCAGCGCATGATGCTGATCAACATGGATCCACCTGATCACCTGAAATTCCGCCGTATCGTTAACAAGGCCTTTATTCCAAAAATTGTCGAGTCAAAGCTGCCCCATATTCGCGATATGGCCAAAGCCATTATCGACAAAGTGGCTATACGCGGTGAGTGCGAATTTGTATCAGAGGTGGCGGCGGAACTGCCGCTGCAGGTCATTTGCGAACTGATGGGGGTTGCCCAGGAAGATCGCCACATCATTTTCCACAACACGAATATCATGATCGGCGCGGACGACCCGGATCTCTCGACTACCGATGAAGAAGGCATGATGGCGGCGGCCGAGATATTCGCCTACGGCTACAAAATACTGGAAAAATATCGCAACAATGAAACCTCAGGCGACAATCTGATCGACATGCTTGTTTCCGGCACCGTCGACGGCGAGCGGCTCAATGACGATGAATTTTCCCAGTTCTTCCTGATACTCCTGGTGGCAGGTAACGAAACTACCCGTACCGTTACTGCCAATGGCATGAAATTGCTCATCGAAAACCCTGACCAGCTGCAGGAATTGGTGGACGACCCCTCACTCATTGGCAATGCTGTAGAAGAATTCCTGCGCTACGAGCCCGCCGTCATGCAATTCCGGCGCACCGCCATGGCTGACGTAGAACTCGGCGGCAAGCTGATAAAAAACGGTGACAAGGTTTTGATGTTCTATACCTCAGCAAACCGCGATGAGGCCTACTTCAGCAAGCCGAACCAGTTTGACATCCACCGCAGCAATGCCAAGGATCACCGCTCATTCGGCATTGGCGAACACTTCTGTCTGGGCTCGCACCTCGCACGGCTGGAACTGCGGGTCATGTTCGAAGAAATCATCCCCAGACTGAGGAACCCCAAATTTGTCGAAAAACCCAATTTCATGCGTTCCGACTTCCTCAATAGCATGAAAACGATGCCAATAACCTTTGATCCCGAGGCTGCCTAACGTCAGCTTGAATCTGGACAACTCCCTCCCGGGCACCTAGACGGTGCCCGAACATTCGGCCCAATTTGAATTCGCCCAATCTTTAGCTAAGCTGATGTCTATAATGATATTTCCGGGCGGCCATGAAAAATACATTAAATAAACTCCAAAAACTCATCCGCGACACCGTTTCTG
>JBFJTG010000088.1:0-12913 GCA_041625575.1 Litorivivens sp. | reverse complement strand
GGTGCTATCAAATGGCAAGCAGGTACCGCAGCAAGAACAGTACGTACTGGGTGGCATGGACAAACTTAGCGCCTATCTCCCAGGCGTACTTATCGGCGATTCCGGATATCTCTCGCGATTAACGTTTACAGGCAACAGCCGGAAACCGGAACCATTCCAGATCATTCCCTCTCTTTTTGTAGAACACGGAGAGGTCTGGTTTGAAGACGCAGAAGGTGAAGCTGGTATTGGCCGATCTATATCCGACGCAGGCCTCAGGTTGCAGTTTTTCTTTGGTGAAACCAGTGATCTGGAATTAGTTGTGGCCCGTCCCTTGAGTAGTAGCAATGTACCCACAGATTTATTAGAGGCCTCAGAAGTAGACTTTTTCGCGCGACTAAAAATTCGAATTTGATCGCTGGCGAGATAAACCTTTTTGTAGTAAGCCAACCTTGTTGGTGAGCAGTACCATCCAGGCGCCTGGCAACAGGCTCTCTAGCTTTCAGGCCGCATTATTTGCGGCTTTTTTTTGCCTGACTCTTTGCCAGCTATTCAATAGCGAAAAATATAGCATCGGCCAGGTATGACAACACTTGTTAATGAAAGCTAATCCTTAACTATCTTACGATCAACGCCCGCCAATCAATCCATAATTGATAATGATCAAATACCTGAGCATAAATCAATTCATCTTACTAGCCGAATAATATTATCGCTGTATTCTGTAAGTAGGATCCGGCTCCCCGGCAGGAATTCACAGGAGACAACAATGCTATCTTTACCTAGCGGCATGTATATTCTATTGCTGATTTTCGGGGCATCTTTTTTTATCGCCATACTGGCTGTGGTGGACGGCAGTCTATTTGAACTCGGATCACGCATGGTAAGAAAGTTTATTGTCGGAGGCATACTTGGCGGCGGCATCGCTATTACACTCATTGATCTGCCCGCGCTAAGCACCCTCATCGCATGGCTTCCAAAATAACACGCACTGCCGAATAAGGCCTATTGATCCACAGCCCTCACTACACGGCCACATTCAGTCGCCACATAGTGAGAGCCGAGCTTAAAATCCCTAGAAGCTTAGTTCCGCCCAAATCCAGATTTTGTCGGTATCCACGCCGAAGTCATTAGCCGTGTATGAAGCGTACTTGACGCCACCACTATAGTGCTTGCCGAATTTTCTGGCATAGGACGCATTCAGCTCACTACCAAGATCGTCAAGAATCGCTGTCTTTTTGTCGGCATCAAATTGGTGGTACATGATAGTCCACTTACCGCCCGCCAGCGGTCCGCTCAACGTTACGTAGGTATCGACCAGACCCACCGCGGGCGTACTCAGGAAAGTATCTGCCCAACCATTAAACTTATGCAAAGTCGCCAACGGCGTAGAAAAACCGAACGCGCCATTGTCGGAGCCCAGAGACTCATAGCTCAATTTTGCCGTCAATCCGGAAAGGCCTACACCGCCTTCGACAAGAAGATACTCGGCATCTTTCTCAAAAGATCCCTGCTTAAGATCCTGTCCCGCGTACTCCACTGCGTACAGTAATTTTGTGGATCCCGCTTCTTTGGAGCCAGAAAAACTTAGGCCGTAGGTATCCAGCGAATTTTCGGTTTTAATATCCTGTTCAAGCAGGTAGGCGTACACGGTTAGTGTGCCTAAAGGCATTGCGAGAGAAGCATTTAATAAATGATCTTTGGCATCCTGATCCGCCGCTTCCGCAAATATTCGATTGCGCTGGTCAATATAGCTGTAGCTGATTTTCACTGATTCACTAGGCGAATAGTCTATACGCGCAGCGTCAAAGGTTTGTCTATCCTGACGCCAACCCACATGTCCGACAAAGCGATGTCCGTCATAGGCAATAACCTGACGCCCCAATTTAGCCGTAACTTTTGAATTTTTATACTGTATAAAGCCCTGATCGAGCTCAGTCACCTCCGGGTCTGCTATTACGGAAAATCGACCGCTCTTGAATCCGCTGGGGGGTACCGAATAGTCGTCGCCTCCGGCAACGACACGGACATCTTCGAACTCCAGTGTTGCACTAAAGTTCGACAAGCTTGCGGTTGTGTATCCCAGCCGGCTACGCAAAGTTAAAGCCGATGCATCCTTGAGAGTATTTTTCTGTTCGACATCTTCATATCTCAACCTAAAGGCGCCGAAAGTTTTACCGTTTTCAAGAGCCTCACCGAGACTATCCGAGTATGCCACTGACGCAGGCAGCAGCGTCGACAATCCCGCCGCAACGAAAGCGAACTTTGCTGAATTAAATGTACCCATGCTTATCCCCTAAATGTGTATAAATGCAGTGCAGTAAGTTACAAAGGGTATAGAGCAACTCTCGTGCCAATTAGAAAATCGTCGGCAATGGGGTAAAAAGGAGAAGTTTGCCTCAATCAAGAGCAAATAATCGACGATTGCACTACTTCGAAGCGGTTTATCGCGATAATTGAATTTCATTATGGTGCGCGCCTCGCACCATAGAGTGCATGCTAAATGAGCATTGCCAGTGTAATAATCTGAGTGACGACCAGTACAACCGCGATGACTTGCCAAAATCGCACGGGATTGCGCTGGGCTAAAGGCAAACTCGCCTGGCGGGAAAAACCGGTATTCGGGTTTTGTAAGTCGTGAAGAAATTCAGATACATCCTGATAACGCAAATCGGGACTGAAACTGAGCGCCTTTTTAATAGCCGCATCCATCCATACCGGCACCAAGGGGTTATAGTGGTAGCTGGGCACGTAACTCAGGCGCGAGTATGCCGCAATACTATTTGCATGTTCCAGACCGCCGTCAAAGGGCAGTTTTCCGGTAAGCATCTCAAAGATCACAACCGCCAATGAATATTGATCCGCGGCTGCGTTAACAGGCCGCCCGAGGATTTGCTCGGGTGCAGAGTACTGGGCCGTACCCAATATGATGTCTCGTTCAATTGGAGTGTTTATTTCCGCAATACCGCTGACGAAACAGGAACCAAAATCTACCAGAGTCACCTGCTGGTCTTCGTCGATCATAATATTGGCCGGCTTTACATCCTGATGCCAGGTCTCGCGGCGATGCAAGGCGCGTAAACCGCGGACGATTTGTTCGGCTATATCAATAACGCCGTGGATATTAGGCTTCGGGTGTCGGCGAATCCATTGCTCAAGGTTCTCGCCCTTCACAAATTCTGCAATGTAGTACAAACAACTTTTATCGCGGTCGTCGTCCAGCACTCTAACAACATGCGGAGAATCAATACGCCGCCCAATCCAGCTCTCCATGATAAAGCGCTCGATGTAAGCAGGGTCATCAACAAAATTCGGCGACGGCGTTTTCATTACATAGTTCTGCGGGTCCCTTTCCCTCGTGTCGGAAACAAGATAGAGCTGGCTGCGCGAACTCGCGTGCAATTCCTTCTTGATCCGATAGCCATCTACCAGCACGCCTTCGCTCAGGTTAGGCGGAAATGGGAGTTGCGTTAAACGCCTGAAAGCGTCATCGGCCTGCTCCGACGGCAGCTGATCTACGCGAATGATCTGCGCACTCAGATTATCATTGCTCTGATGCTCAAGTGCGCTTGCGATCATTGCATTGCAATCTTCCTCAGGAGAATCGCTGAGCTTAGCCAGGCGATCGCGTATCTCCTGCCGCGAGAGAAAATCGTGCACTCCGTCGGAGGTGAGCAGAAATATATCGCCCAACTCCAGATCTACTGCCCTGTAATCTACATCCAGCCACACGTCCAGGCCCATCGCTCGGGTAAGATAGGACTGATCCTTATTAATCAGTGTGGCGTGGTCCCGGGTAAGCTGTTCCAGATCGCCATTCCTGTAGCGATACACGCGGGTATCGCCCACATGAAAAACATGAGCCGTTCGGCTTTTAAAAACAACCAAACTCAATGTACACACATAGCCTTTTTCGGCCTGCAAAAAACGCTGCCCCTGTCCGTACAGCCAGCGGTTTAAGGCATTGAGCACTTGCTGGGTGGACTTTTTGACAGTCCAAGATTCAGGCGTAGAAAAGTAGTCGGAGAGAAAGGAGGTAACGCAGGTATCGCTAGCTTCCTTCCCTGCCTCCGCCGCAGAAACACCATCAGCAATCACCGCGACAGCGCCCTTGGTGGTCAGCAGATGGCCTTCCGGAATGCGGATACCAATGCTGTCTTCATTGTCGGGCTTAAGGCCGGCGTAAGTCGCCTGCCCCAGGGTGAAATTTATTTGACCATCAAGGTGCATGCACATTCTCAACAAGTAAAACCGACGCGCTTATTCAGCGACGCCGGTAGTTAGCAAATTGTCCATCGTCCTGACAATTTTTTCCTTAGGATACCTCAATCAATTCCACTGAGCCGTCTTCATTAATTTCTGCCGTGTGCCCCTGCGGCTCTTCCAGAAATTGAACAGCGACGAAGACCAGCGCAGCAGAGGCCGCAATCAACATAAAGAAAGAAGAAGCGTCAACAAAGGAGAGCACGGTCAAGTAAATCACAGCACCCACGTTGCCATAGGCTCCTGCCATTCCGGCAATTTGACCGGTCATACTGCGCTTGACCAGTGGAACGATCGCAAACACGGCGCCTTCTCCCGCCTGCACAAAGAAGGAGCAAGCCATTGTCGCCAACACCGCCAGTGCAATTGGCCAGCCCGAGTCGATCTGACTAAGCGTCATATAGCCCACGGCCAAACCGGCAATCAGTATCGACAGCGATTTTCGGCGGCCGAATTTGTCCGAGAAAAAACCGCCACTAGGACGCGCCACCAAATTCATGAAGGCAAAACCGGAGGCCAGCAGACCAGCTGTTACCGCGTTTAGCTCAAAAGTCTCCATAAAGAACAGCGGCAACATGGATACCACCGCCAGCTCGGAGCCAAAAGTAACGAAGTAAGCGACATCAAGTATTGCTACCTGCTTGAATTTATAACGCTGAAACTCCGGAATCAGCTCACCCGAAAACAAATGCAAATTAACGCGAATAATTTGGCTTATCTGCACAAGGCCTACAAGAAACAAGATCGCGTAGGTCGCGAAACAGGCATTGTCAGACAACAAGCCCAGATTCGCCGGCGATAACTTCCAGGTCAGCGTTACCAATGCCGCGTACATTGGCAGACACATGGCAATGTAAAAGTAGAGGTCTTTTTTACTGGTTACTTCCAGACCGCCATTCTTTTTGGGCTTGAAATAGGTAGAGCCCTTGGGCGTGTTACGTGCACGCGCATAAAAGAAAAAACCGTAAAGGATGGTCATCACGCCCGTTGTTGCAATCGCATAGCGCCAGCCATCTTCACCACCGTAAAGCAAGGCGAGAGAAGGCAAGGTCATAGCTGCGGCTGCGGAACCAAAATTACCCCAACCTCCGTATACTCCTTCAGCTAAACCAACCTGCCGCGCCGGGAACCACTCACCGACAAGCCGGATACCGATAACAAAACCTGCACCGATAAAGCCCATCAGGAAACGCATAAGTGCAATGGTTTCGTAGGAATCGGCGAAGGCGAAGCCCAGGCAAAGCGCACCGCCTATTACCAGCAGCATGCTGAAAATAATACGAGGACCAAAGCGATCAACCAACATGCCTACAATTATTCGGGCAGGAATGGTAAGCGCGACGTTTAAAATCATCAGTGCTTTAACCTGCTGCCCGCTCAGGTCAAAGGCTTCCTTAATCGAGGCAAGCATGGGCGCGTGACTGAACCACACCATAAAGGTTAGAAAGAATGCAAACCACGAGAGGTGCAGCAAACGCACATTTGGTTGCTTTAGATTGAGAAGATTCAAGTTACCGCCAGACATGAAAAACTCCAGAACAAAACGAAATCAGGTTGGTCATGCCGAGAGCAAGTGCTGTGCCAACCCTGCCACCTTTACGCTATACCATTGAATTAGAGACTTTTTTAATCCGTCCAACGAAGCCGATTAAATGGTGCATCGCATGAACGGCAAGCTCAGCGCCCCACATAAGCACAAGCAAGCTGCGGCATACCCTCGCAGCGCCCCAATTCAGTGCGAATCACTTCCCTGGGCGGCTATCTATATTGGTGCGCCACCCAAAAAAGAGGGCTTTTCGCTAGGATATTAGGGACTTATATGGGCACGCTCTTTTTTTGGCACATTGATTGCTTGGCCATTTGGCAACAACGCACTTACGGCCATCGACAGATAGATGAAGGAATGCACTATGAGCTCAACAGCGGGCACAACCACTCGACTGGTATTAGTCGGCAATGGCCCCGTCGGCCACCAATTTTTGGAAACGCTCGCCGCTAGCGGCCGTGCTGATCAATTTGATATTACCGTTTTTGGCGAAGAACCCCGGGTCGCCTATGACCGCGTTCATCTAACGGCCTGGTTTGAAACCCGCAGTGCAGACCCCCTGAACATGGTGACAGAAGGCTTCTACGAGACCAACGGAATCAGCGTGTACAGCGGCCGCAAGATTTCCGCGATTAATCGCGACAAGAAAACTGTATCAAGCGATTGCGGTATCGAAGTCGCCTACGACGTGCTCGTGCTCGGCACCGGATCCTTCCCCTTCGTTCCTCCGGTGCCGGGTCACGACCGCGCCAATACCTTTGTTTACCGCACAATAGAAGATCTCGAAGCCATTACCGCCGCCAGTGCCAACAGTCAGATTGGCACCGTCGTTGGCGGCGGCCTATTGGGTCTGGAGGCCGCGAAAGCACTGCATGATCTGGGTTTAAAGACACACGTCGTTGAGTTCGCCCCGCGCCTTATGGCCGTTCAGGTCGACGATGGCGGCGGCAAACTGCTACGCAAGAAAATTGAAGACCTCGGCGTATCAGTACACACAGGTAAAAACACACAGCAAATTATTGATGGCGCAGAGCATACGCACAAAATGTGCTTTGCCGACGGTGAGGAACTGGAAACCGATTTGATCGTGTTCTCCGCCGGTATACGCCCACAGGACGAACTCGCGCGTCAAAGTGAGCTTGAGATTGGCGAGCGTGGCGGCATCGTCGTCAACAACTACTGCCAAACCTCCGATCCGTCTATATATGCCATCGGCGAATGCGCACTGTGGGAGGGCCGTATTTTCGGCTTGATCGCACCCGGCTGGGAAATGGCTCGCGTCGCAGCGGATCATGTACTGGGGGGCGCCGAGAACAAGCAGTTCCTGGGTGCTGACATGAGCACCAAATTAAAGCTCATGGGGGTCGACGTTGCCTCCATCGGTGACGCCCACGCCAATACACCCGGCGCTAAATGCTATACCTTTATCGACGAGCAAACTGAAGTCTACAAAAAACTGGTTGTCAGCGAAGACGGCAGCAAGGTCCTGGGGGCTGTGCTCATAGGCGACGCCGACGACTACGGCAACCTGTTGCAATTTGCACTCAACGGCATCGAGCTTCCCGAACATCCGGAGGCCATGATACTGCCCTCCCTCGATGGCAGCGCCTCTCTTGGTCTAGGCGTTGATGCCTTGCCGGACAGCGCTCAAATCTGCTCCTGTAACAATGTATCGAAGGGCGATTTATGCAGCGCTGTTGCGGGCGGTGCGATTACCGTCGGCGATTTAAAAAGCTGCACAAAGGCCGCAACGACCTGCGGCGGATGCACCGCCTTAGTCGGCCAGGTGCTTAATGCCGAATTGGCCAAGCTGGGAATGGAAGTTAACACTGATCTTTGCGAGCACTTTCCCTACACGCGTCAGGAAATTTATCATCTGGTGCGCGTCGGTGGCATAAAAAGCTTTAGCGAATTACTGGAAAAACACGGTAAAGGCCACGGTTGCGATATTTGCAAACCCACCGCCGCCTCCATACTGGCCAGCTGCTGGAACGACTACATTCTGGAATCAGAACACGCAGGCCTGCAAGATACCAACGACCGCATGCTTGCGAATATGCAGAAAAACGGCACCTACTCTATTGTGCCGCGCGTTGCCGGCGGCGAGATCACTCCCGACAAATTAATTGTGCTTGGCGAAGTCGGAAAGAAATACAAGCTCTACACCAAGATCACAGGCGGTCAACGCATCGACCTCTTCGGCGCAACCGTTGATCAATTGCCAATGATTTGGAAAGAATTGGTCGATGCCGGCTTCGAATCCGGCCACGCCTACGGTAAGTCCTTACGTACCGTCAAATCCTGCGTCGGCTCCACATGGTGTCGCTACGGCGTACAAGATAGCGTTGGCACTGCCATCGACATCGAAAACCGTTACAAGGGCTTACGCTCACCCCACAAATTAAAAATGGCGGTATCAGGTTGTACCCGCGAATGCGCCGAAGCCCAAAGCAAAGACGTGGGCATTATCGCTACGGAGAAGGGCTGGAACCTCTATGTGTGCGGTAACGGCGGCATGAAACCCCGGCACGCAGATCTGTTTGCTTCAGACATTGACACCGAAACGCTCGTTAAATATATCGACCGTTTCCTGATGTTCTACGTCCGCACAGCCGACCGCCTACAGCGCACCAGCGTGTGGATGGACAATCTCGAAGGTGGTTTGGAGTATCTGCAGAACGTCATTATCAACGACTCCCTTGGCATCGCCGAGGAACTAGAAGCCGAGATGGCTCACATCGTTGGCACTTACCAATGTGAATGGAAAACCACCATTGAAAACGAAGACAAAGTGAAAATGTTCCGCAGCTTTGTAAACAGCGACAAAGGTGACGACAACGTCGTGTTTGTTCAGGAGCGAGGTCAGATTCGGCCCGCTACTGAAGAAGAGCGCGCGCTGGATGAAAACCTGATAGCAGTGGCTTAATTGACCGGTGAACACTCCACCTATGAAGACAAAGACCGAAAAGGAAAGCACCATGAGTTGGACAGCTGTATGTTCAATAGCAGACATACCACCCCAGGCCGGCGTAGCTGCTCTGCTGCACGGCAAGCAAATTGCTATCTTTAAAATTGGGACGCAAGTATTCGCCGTGGACAATTACGATCCGTTTAGCGGAGCTAATGTACTTTCGCGAGGAATTACAGGAAGTCTTGGTGATGAGCTTGTGGTTGCTTCACCGATTTACAAACAGCACTTTTCGCTAGCAGATGGTCGCTGTATCGAAGACGAGACTCAATCGATAAACGCTTATAGTGTCAGACTGGACGGTGACACAGTGTTGGTTGGCATTGCCGATCAGGCCGCAGCCTGATCCACAATCCACACCAGTACAACTTCTCCCCCCCGGCCAGTCACAGTGTATTTTGCTGTGGCTGGCCAACCTAAACTCCCAATCTATCGAACTTACAACTCAGCTAGTATCGACGATCAGGAATCAGGCGCAGGCAGGATGATAGCACTGACGATCGCTAATTAAAGCGGCACTACCTTGTTGGCACATGGGCCTTTCTGGCCTTGGCCTACTTCGTATTCAACAGCCTGGCCGTCGTTCAAAGTTGCGAAACCGCCGCCACTCTGAATTTCTGAAAAATGGACAAAAAGGTCCTTGCTGCCGTCTTCAGGAGTAATAAAACCAAAACCTTTATCGGCGTTGAACCACTTAACTGTACCTTTACTCATCGTAATTACCTTGATTGTGTTTTGGTGAAATTGTAATAACTTTATATTCGAATTCACCGGTCCGAATATAAATCGTGACTCTGTAGCTTAATCATAAGGCGCGCCGTACGTTAGGCAGCTCGAAGAGCGGCCGCAGTAAAGTGCCCAAAAAGGGAAGATTCGCAATCAGTAAAGGCTGGAAGCCGCGTAGAAGCTCCGACGATGATTTGACTCGACGGAATGGCGGGGAGAACAGCAGAGGCGTTTCTTGTACTTATGATGTAAAAAACTCGACATAAACTAGATTCATATGACCCTCACAATACCCTTTACCGGGTAAAAAGCCAACACCTAGATTCGCCACCGAGTACAGCGCAAGCCCCGAAAGGGCGGCAAGGCCCGTAAACACAGGCCTCAAGAGCCATTCGAACCGCCACCCTCAAGTCAAAATATAAGCCGCCTCCGCCGCTATTTTTACAAAATAGGGGCGATTACCAAGCTGACAATGGCCATAACATTGATCAAAATGTTCATGGAGGGCCCTGAGGTATCCTTAAAGGGATCACCCACGGTATCGCCCACCACGGTAGCAGCATGCACCGCAGAACCCTTGCCACCCAGATTGCCCTTCTCAACATATTTTTTGGCGTTGTCCCAGGCACCACCAGCGTTGGCCATGGTTAAGGCCAGCAGCACACACCCCAGCAAGCCGCCGCCCAGCATGCCACCCAAGGACTCGGCGCCCAAGCCAAAGCCCACAATCGCAGGCGCTGCCACAGCGATAACACCCGGCAAAATCATTTTTTTCAAGGCAGCCTGAGTCGCAATATCCACGCAGCGTGCGGTATCCGGCTCTGCCGTACCTTCCATCAAACCTTTAATCTCCCTGAATTGACGACGTATTTCCTGAATCATTTCAAAGGCCGCGTCACCAACTGCTGTCATGGTGATCGAGGCTATCAAGAAGGGCAGCAAGCCGCCGATAAACATACCAATCAGCACCTTCGGGTCGCCCAAATTCAGGGTGAAACTCGGATCGTTGTGCTGCATAACCTCCACAAAGGCCGCAATAATCGCCAGTGCGGCCAAGGCAGCAGCCCCAATCGCAAAACCCTTGCCGATCGCTGCCGTGGTATTGCCCAGCTCATCCAGCGAATCGGTAATCTCGCGAGTTTCCTTGCCAAGCCCGGCCATCTCGGCAATGCCGCCGGCGTTGTCGGCCACGGGTCCATAGGCATCGATTGCCATGGTCATACCCACCGTAGACAACATTCCGACAGCGGCAATGGCAACCCCATACAGGCCCGCCAGTTCAGTTGATGCATAGATGATGGCGCTAATTGTCAGCACCGGAATAACAACCGACTGCATGCCCAAAGCAAGACCGGCAATCATCACCGTGGCCGCGCCCGTTTCGCCCGCCCGGGCGATTTTCCTCACGGGCTCTGAGGCGGTGTAATATTCCGTGACCAAACCAATAATGATTCCGCCAACAGCACCGGAGACTACGGCCCACCATATATTACTGCTCAAGCCAGCGGCTCCGATCAAAAACCAGGCCCCACCAATAAATAGCACCGCCGCTGAAATGGTACCGATACGCAGAGCCACTTCAGGTGACTTTGACGACAGGCTCTTCACAAGCATGATGGCGGCAATCGAAGCGGCCAAGCCGATCGACGCCAACGCCAAGGGCAAGGACATTAAAGCCTGCTGGGCACCTAATACGCTTGCCGCCATAGTGGAGGCAATCGCAATGGCGGCAATCATAGAGCCACAATAGGATTCAAAGATATCCGAACCCATCCCCGCCACATCGCCTACGTTATCACCGACGTTATCGGCAATAACACCGGGATTGCGGGGGTCATCCTCGGGAATACCCGCTTCAATCTTGCCCACCAAATCTGCGCCAACATCGGCACTCTTGGTGAATATCCCGCCACCGACACGCGAAAACAGCGCAACCGACGAGGCGCCCATGCCAAAACCGTGAATATAGTGCGCAGTGACCGGGTCGCCGCCAAAATACCAGTACAGCGAACCCAGACCAATCAAACCCAGCGATGCCACGCACAGCCCCATGATTGAACCACCGAAGAAGGCAACGGTAAGTGCTTCTGCTGCGCCCTTCTCGTGGGCCGCTGTCGTGGTTCTGACGTTGGCTTTCGTAGCGGTATACATGCCTATATAGCCGGCCAGCGCCGATGACACGGCACCAACGGCGAAGGCCAATGCTGTTTTGGGGCCCAAACCCGGCGTGAAATACAAAATAACGAGCAGAACGGCGGCGAAAATAGCCAAGGTCCGGTACTCACGGTGCATAAAGACCATCGCACCGAGATGGATCGCGTCACCGATCTTGCGGATTTTGGCGTCGCCCGCCGGATAGCGCTTTACGAGTTGGTAGATGAGAAATGCACAGATCAGTCCAATAACCCCGAATAGCGGGGGTACCACGATATACTCGGTCATAGAAATGCCCTCAATCGCTTGATGAATGACTACTGCTTTTACGTCAGGAGAAGTACCTTATGGCTCGCACCTTATTACTATTATTGGGTGGCTTAGCGCCTCATTGGCTTAAGGATATAGCAGCAAATGCGACCAATTGCTAATCCGACTTGTTCATTTAATGGCCAAAGCTCAGGCCAATTCCCTTCTCGCTAGCGGCTGCGGCCTGTATAATGCGCGCCTTTCGCCAGCCCGCGCCTTGCGCGAGTGATACGTTTTACTACCCCCGGATCAGAGGAACCCCATGAGCCTGAATGACGTGCCCAGCGGCAAGAATATCCCCGACGAAATCAATGTTATTATTGAAATCTCGGCCCACGCAGACCCCATTAAATACGAAGTCGATAAAGACTCCGGCGCAATTTTTGTAGACCGCTTCATGTCTACCTGCATGCACTACCCCTGTAACTATGGCTACGTGCCCCACACCCTGTCTGAAGATGGCGACCCGGTAGACGTTCTGGTACCAACCCCCTTCCCGCTGGTGCCCGGCTCTGTCATTCGCTGCCGCCCTATTGGCGTTCTGAAAATGAGCGACGAATCCGGTATCGATGCCAAGCTGCTGGCCGTACCGGTGGACAAATTGAGCCCGATCTACCGGGGCGTTGGCCAGGCTACAGAATTGCCCGAACTGCTGCGCAATCAGATCCAGCACTTCTTTGAGCACTATAAAGATCTGGAACCCGGCAAATGGGTGAAAGTAGAAGGCTGGGAAGATGCCGCCGCTGCCAAGCAAGAAATTATTGATAGCGTAAAGCGCTACGAAGAAGCCGACGAAAAACCGGCCTTCTAAGTCCGCGCTATATTAGAAACACGCTAAACGAAAAAGGGCTGCACAGGTGCAGCCCTTTTTTTATTTTCACGAAAAAAAGCATTCAACTCAGGGCGTATACCAAAGCGGCGAACTGTAGGCGCGCTCCTGAATCACCGATGGTCCCTCTTTCGGCTGC
>JBFJTG010000087.1:0-13171 GCA_041625575.1 Litorivivens sp. | reverse complement strand
TTGGTCGAGAGGCCGTTTTTTATGTAATACATCGGGCCGCCACAGAAGTCGCCGTTGGCGTCACGCTCGCGATACTGCACGGCGCACACGGCCTCGGCATATTTCGTTGCCATGCCCACCAGGGCCGTACACCACATCCAAAACAAAGCGCCAGGGCCTCCCAGCGCAATCGCGGTGGCCACACCGGCGATATTGCCCGTACCGATGGTGGCAGACAGCGAAGTCATCAGGGCCTGAAAAGGGGTAATGTCGCCTTCACGACTTGAACTGCGCCCGGCAAAAAGCATGCGAAAAGCGCGGCCAATATTTCGCAGGGGCATCAAGTGTAGGCCTAACATCAGGTAGAGACCCGTGCCCAAAATCAGCACAAGCATTGGAATGCCCCAAACCAGACCGTTAAGTGCTGTTACCCATTCCTGCATTGGACATCCTTTTTATTTTTTTAGTGAATTAGTTCGCGGTTGGCGTCAAGACTCTGGCAAGATTCGCACGCTGGGGAAAGAGCCCAAAGCTGCCGCCGGTATGTATAAAAACAATATCACTGACGCCCGCGAATCGACCTTTTTTGATTTCGGCCAACATGCCATGAAAGGCCTTGCCCGTATAAACGGGATCCAGCACCAAGCCTTCCGTTCTTGCAACAGTCGCGATAGTTTCGAAAACTTCCGCCTCCGCAATCGCGTAACCCGGCCCGACATAACCGTCAATCACTCGCGGATCCAGGGCGCTGCAATCAAAGTCAGGCTGATATCGCTGTGCCCAGTCCTTAATATCCTTACGAACTTTATCGAGAAACCAGGCCTCGTCGTCGCACACGTTAATGCCCCAGACCGTCGCGCCTAAGTCCATCAAATGAGCGCCCAGAGTCAGTCCCGCCTGAGTACCACCTGAACCGGTCGCGCAGATAATGTGCTGCGGCGCGATGCCCGCTGCCGAAAAATCGGCCTTCAGCTCTTCGCAGGCAGAGAGATATCCCCATACGCCGATGCCATCTGAAGCGCCGGTGGGAATAATAAAGGCGGACTCTCCCTTTGCATCGTAATCGGCCTTGCAAGCCTGCAAATAGCGCTCAAGATTTGGCTGGTAGTCTTTGGCGGGATAATAATCGATAGTGGCACCGGCCAACTGATCCAGCATCAGGTTGCCGTCGGCGTCACCCGAGGGCTCACCGCGCAAGATGAGATGACAGCGCAAGCCAAGCTGGGCGCAGAGCAATGCGGTGGCGCGACAGTGATTAGACTGAAGGCCCCCGCAGGTAATGATGGTGTTGCAGCCCTCTTCCAGAGCCTGAGCCAGGGTAAATTCCAGCTTGCGCACCTTATTGCCACTCAACACGCTGCCGGTTAAATCATCGCGTTTTGTCCAGATACGTGGGCCGGAGCCCCCGCCATTAACGATGGCGCTGATTCGATCCAGCGCCTGAAGCGGAGTTGGCAGGCGCGCAAGCGCCAGGCGTGGTGGTTGCCGGGGTAGCGACAAGGACTTATATCGCCTTAATGGTGCCTTTGGGCAACACGGCATTTACCATGGCGCGTTGAAATTTCAATTCCATATTGTCGCCAACCTGAAGAACAACATAGTGATCGTCCAGGCGCACAACCTTGCCCAAAATACCGCCACTGGTAACGACTTCGTCGCCCTTGGCCAGTGCTGCCACCATCGCCTGATGCTCTTTCTGGCGCTTGCGCTGGGGACGAATTGCCAAAAAGTAAAACATCACAAACAGCACAACAAGGAATCCGAGCTGGAACAGATCGCCGCCGGCAGGTTGCGGAGATGCGGCTTGGGCATGTGCTTGCGAAATAAAGAAACTCATATACTAATCCTTAATTTTCAAAAGGTTAAAGGTTTTACCTAATTTAAGCTCACAGGTGCCTTTTGCACCTGCGGACAGCGTAATTCAGATTGGGTAGTGTAATCCATAATGAGGGGCGCGTGCTCGCAGATTCATTGGTCTGGGCCAATCGCTAATTTAATCCCGGCGTCCGAACCTTGAGTGAGATCACCCGGCCGATACGCCACCATCCAGAGCCAAGGCAGCGCCGTTGATATACCGCGCTTCCTCGGATGAGAGAAAGAGTACGGAATTTGCCGCGTCATCAGCCTGAGCCATTTCTGTTAATGGCATATAGCGCGACATCAGCGTGAAGTCGATATCGTCCGGCGCCGAGAAAGTATCTACCAGGGGCGTTTGTACGCCACCCGGGCACAGCGCATTGCAGCGCACGCCTGCTTTTGCATATTCCAGGGCAATAGACTTGCTAAGCATCACCACTCCGGCCTTCGTTGCGCAATAGGCCGAGGTATACGCCTGCCCCATCTGACCTGCGATGGAAGACAGATTAACGATATTGCCGCGAGTTAGCTTTAGGTGGGGAATCGCAGCCCGTGACAAATACATAACACTGGACAAATTGATTGCCACAATACGATCCCAGTCATCGTCGCTCAATTCGTGAAAATGGTGGGTCAGCGCAATTCCGGCGATATTGCACAGCACATCGAGCTGCGCAAAGTGCTGAACGCAGTCTTCAACCGCCTCTTTACAGGCCGCGGACTTGCGGACGTCCACTACACGTGTGACGACCTCGGCGGACAAACTGGCCTTCACCTCAGCCAAACCGGATTCGTTGATGTCGCAGAGATAGAGACGGGCGCCTTCTGCAGCATAACGCTCGGCACACGCCCGACCGATACCCGACGCGGCGCCAGTAATAAAGACTACCTTGCCCTGAAACCGTTTAGACCTTGTCATGAAATCCTCTTTTAATGTTTATCCGAATACGTGCCTAGCCCTGGCAGAGCGCGCCGAACGATAGCATGGCCGCTAAACATTCTCATACGCCTATAGAAAAACTGACCGCGATGCTTAGGCCGCCAGCGCCCTAACCGCAGAGAGAACAATGTCGTCAGCAGGCATGTCGGCGGAATCTCGCTGACAGTAACGGAAGCTGACCTCGCCTTTGGCGTCAAGCAGCACAACGCCTCCCAGCTGGCGCACGTCCTTGCCGGGCTTGCGCACATCACGCATCCGCCGCATTGCCTTCAGTGGTTCACGCAGCATGGGCCCCAGAGTAACCTGCCACCAACTGCCTTTGGGCATGGCCAATGCTTTATAGAGAGCCAGCCCGGGATCGGCATAAACAGGAAAGCGAAGATCCAATTCCGCGCGCATAGATTCCGCGTCGCCACCCCTGCCGTGACAAACTCCAACGACACGACAGCCCAGGGCCCTAATATCATCGAGAATACCTTCGGTAACGACCAGATGTTCACGGCAGATTGGACAGCCGCTATGGCGCAACAAGACCAGCAATACCGGCCCCTCTCGCCAAACCTCAGGGAGGGAAACACTCTGCTCGCCCTGCTCCAATTTTATTGAACCCAAGTCCATCGCCACCCACTCCAAAAGCTGTTTAATTAATGTAAGCCCTTACCGTAGCAAACAATTTCGCAACCCCTACCGTTGACGGTACCTTTTCCTAACCCGATGCGGTCGCAGACAAGTGCCCAATTGTAGGCAAAGATTACGGGAGACTTGGTAAATTACAATTAATAAAGCCGCGAACAGCCCGCGAACCTTATCGAAGGGCCTCTCACAACAAACCCCGATGAATAGGGCAAAGCTACTAATCATTTGATTCACGGTCCAGCAAGTCCAAAACGAGCTGTTCTAAAAGTGAGATTCACCTACTCCCAGACCGCAAATATAGCTGCCAGCGCAGGCTTCAAATTGAAAATAATGTACTTATATTAGTTATTTGCAACACATACGAGAAGTGAGTCAAGCGGGTTAAAAACACGCTTTGCCGAGGCATTGGCAAAGACTGACACACGCTTGATTGTAGCTCCCGATTGGATCACACTTACCCAATCCGGAATAAAAGCCCCACAATAAAACCACTAGAGGTCTCACTCATGACGATAATAGTGGCTGTTCGCGATACCAAGAGTTTTCTTGTCAAAAGCTTGCCAGTCAGTCGCTTGCAAAGCTATCTGTTACCGCTGCTGACGGCGTCCCTTTTGTCCGCCTGCGGCTCAAGTACGAGCACCCAAAATACGGGGCAGCCAGTCAGTCAGGAAGAGCTCATTTCCGGGATGCATATCGTAGATTGCTTGCTGCCCGGACAGGTCAGAAGCTTGGGCAACCAAACCTACCTCACTGCACGACGTCCGGTCAAAACGACCGCGGCAGATTGCAATATACGCGGCGGTGAGTACGTTGCCTATGACCGCGCCGACTACAAATCCGCTCTCAATGTATGGATGCCAGCAGCAAAAGCCGGCGATGCCGAAGCGCAGGTCAACATTGGGGAAATTTTTGAAAAAGGGCTTGGCACGCAACCCAACTATGAAGCCGCGTTTATCTGGTACGAAAAAGCCGCTGCGCAAGGCAATGAGCGGGCCCTGTTCAATTTGGGCACCTTGTACGAGCAAGGACTAGGCGTGCCTGCGGACAAACTAAAGGCCCTGAATCTCTATCGACAAGCCTGGGGCTTGCCCGAAGACAGCGTGATCTTCCAGGAAACCGCCCGTCAGGAACAGGAACAGCTGCGCGCAAGTCTTAGCAGCCAGCTGGAAGCGAAAGACACACAATTACGTCTTCTCCAAAAGCAGATAAATTCGTTAAATCAAAAACTCAAAACAACGCAAAAAACATCGGCAAGCTCAAGCTCTCACAGCACCGATGTGCGAGCCGAAATGGAATCACTGCAGCAACTTGTGGCCAGTCTTCAACAAAGCCGACAGACTGTTCAAACGCAGCTGGCCGCACTGCCTGCAGATGCCCTGAAATTAAGAACGCCTTCGGCACAAACTCCGGGGCAATTGGTCACCACCCGGTCCTCTACCAGCCAGGCAGTATCGCCAACGATGATCGGTGATCTGAATTTTGGCAAATATTACGCACTGATCATCGGCAACCGGCAATACAGTGCACTGAGCCCGCTGGACACACCGCTGAACGATGCGCGCGAACTCGCAAAAATCCTAAAAACCATGTACGGGTTTCAGGTTGAGCTACTGCTGGATGCCGATCGCTTCAATATCATGAAATCCATAAACGATTTGCATGACAAGCTCGGCGAAAACGACAATCTTCTCATCTACTACGCCGGGCACGGCAATCTGGTTGATGTTGGCGATCGCAGCACCGGTTACTGGCTTCCGGTAAACGCCGATCCGCCGCCCAATGATTCATTCTGGGTGCCCAACGAATTTATTACCAACCATCTCGGGCGCATCAAAGCCAAGCGTGTGCTAGTTGTTGCAGACTCCTGTTATGGCGGACTGTTGTCAAATTCCCCAGGCCACCTGTTTTTTGGCAATAGCGCGCAAGCCAACCAACTTGAATACATACGATACAAACTACCGCGCCGCTCTCGCCTCTTACTCTCATCCGGTGGTGACAAACCGGTCATCGACAACGGTGGCGAAGGTCACTCGGTGTTTGCCCGAGAGTTGATTGAAGCGCTAAAAAGCAACACCAGCGTGCTCTCGGCGCCCAAGCTCTTTACTAGCATTAAAGAGCCCGTGACAAAACGTGCGCTTGCAAACAATTTTAATCAGGAACCCATATACAAGAGTATTAAGGGTGCCGGTCATGAAGTGGGTGATTTCTTCTTCGTACCGCGCGCAAACCAATAACCTATACGCTGCTGGGCACAATGACTAAGGACCGGGGACATAATGAATATGGCTCGCTACACCCAAAACGGAATACTACTAGTCGCTTTAAACATCTTCTGTCACTGCGCCGCAGCAATAACGTCGGCGCAGCAAGAGACTTATCCCTCTGAAGTTACCGGCACAACAAATGAACTAAGGCAGCCCACTGCGCCGCCTCCGTCTGAAACTCAAGCGCCACACAGTGAGCCCCCGCCATTGGATAACGACGGATGTCACTTACGATATAACGAAACGACCCAGCAGGAAGAGAAGCACTGTCACGACGAGCCCGGCACCACCACTTCGCAGGCAAAAAGCGTTGAAAGCGCCACCCAAACCCAAACCGTTGAGTTTGTCGGTGGCCTCAATGATCGCATTGCTCAACAACGATCCGGTTTCCGCAGTAGTCGCTCGCGCATAGCATCGGCCAAATCGGCCCTCGGTGGTGCAGCGAGCGCGGACAGTGATATCGCTTCGTCCGGCCGATTCTCTCCCTTTGTCGTGGCCGACGGCAGCCGCACGGATAAACGTGCAACGCTCAGTGCAAGAGGCTACGAACAGGATGCCCAAACCCTGGTATTGGGATTTGACTACCGCATAGATGCCGACCTTGTCGCCGGTGCTACGCTGAACTATATGAGCTCCGATACGGATATTGACGGCAACGCCGGGGGCGCCGAGACTGACAACCTCGTATTGGGTTTGCACGGCTCAAAATATTGGGGCGACACCTATTTGGATGCACTTGTCACCTACGGGCAAATGGATATCGATACCGAGCGCGTGCTAAATGCCACTCAGTTCAACGGCTCTACGGACGGAAGTTTTCACTCTGCCGAAATCGCTTTGGGGCAGATGATGCGTCACAAGCAATGGAGTATTACTCCGACAGTACGCTTATTGCATGTTCGTGGCGAAATCGACGCTTACACCGAGAAATCCAACACCGCCACCACAAGCCGGTATGCATCGCAACAATTCGACTCCTTTAGCGCACGCGCATCTGTCCAGGCCGACTATGTATTTCTGATGAATTGGGGCGTGTTAATTCCCAGCCTTTATCTTGCCTATAATCACGAACATTTGGGCGCCGACAATATCACCGTGGTAAACAGCGGGACGACCGTACAGCAAGCCGGTGAAGATCCTGCCAAAAACTTCAAGGTAGTCCGACTGAATCTGGCAGCACAATTCAAACGAGGCCTTTCCGGGTTTCTGAGCTATGAGCGATT
Source organism: Litorivivens sp. (assembly GCA_041625575.1). Classification (GTDB taxonomy): domain Bacteria; phylum Pseudomonadota; class Gammaproteobacteria; order Pseudomonadales; family Spongiibacteraceae; genus Litorivivens. The sequence goes on along the minus strand of JBFJTG010000087.1, from coordinate 6,272 downwards.
GGCCAACCATGAATTACTCGACCGCGACTCAGTGGCTCTGGGCTTTCGCTACGAGCTATAAAAAGTTTGCCTTCAGCAGCCTTGCCCTTGCGGGGCTTATTAGCGCGGGTTGCAGCAGTTTGGCCGAACGTGCAGATACCTACGCAAATCTGCAAGGCTGGAGCGGGCAAATACTCAGCGGCCGCGAATTTCGGCATCGCGCTTACCAAAGCCCAAAAGCAAAGGCCAACGACAGCGCGCGCTTGCACGTTTATATTGAGGGCGACGGCCGGCCCTGGATTGCCGGTGGCCTGCTCCCATCCTCCGACCCAACTCCGGCCAATCCCTTGGCGTTGCGCCTTATGGCAAAGGATGACAGCCCTGCCCTTTACCTGGGGCGCCCCTGCTATTTCGGTTTTGCTGATGACGGGCACTGTAGCGAGAAATACTGGACCTCGGCGCGGTACTCGGAAACCGTGGTAAACAGCATGGCCGTCGCACTGAATAACTATGTCGAGCAGCATTCAATTAAGGAAGTATTGTTGATCGGTTACAGCGGTGGCGGCACATTAGCCGTGTTGATGGCACCCCATATACGCAGCCACACAGAGGTACTAACGCTGGCAGCCAATCTGGATATTGATGCCTGGACCCGCTTACACAACTACCTGCCGCTAACGCAGTCACTTAACCCGATGACTTCAGCCAGACTTGAGGGAATCGCGCACCGTCACCATGCAGGTACTGACGACACCAATGTAATGCCCGAGTTCGTTCGGCGCTTTAGCGAGCAACACGCGGGCTTGTTCATCTCAAACGCAGGTTTTAACCACGTCTGCTGTTGGGAACAACAATGGCCCCGGCTATTGCGTAACCTGCAAGACAGTCCGGCGGTCCACTGAACCTAGATTGAGAGTCAAGCATGAACCCTGACGACGAAACCCGGCTAAATCCCGATACCACCAGAGCGACTGCGGCGACAGACGACGATGCAACCCTCGTATCGCCAGCCACCGAGATCGTTGACGACAAAACACAAGTGTCGACGTCTGGCCGGACAAATGCGGACGAAAGTACCTCAGGCTTCACAAACGACGGAGCCAGAATAGAAGATTTAGTACCGGGGTACGTGCTGAAAGAACGCTTTAATTTGGGGGAAAAGCTCGGCCAGGGTGGTATGGGGGCGGTATTCAAAGCGACTGACCAACGCAAAGTGGAGACCGGACACCACGACCCCTCGGTTGCGATAAAAGTAATTACCGGCGACTTTGCCCGGGATTCTCGTGCTTTTGTTGCCCTGCAGCGCGAAACAGATAAATCGCAGACACTAGCCCACCCGAACATCATTACCGTGTACGACTTTGACCGACACGGCAGCATTTTCTTCATGACGATGGAGTCGCTGACCGGCAAAACCCTGGACAGCTACATCAAGGACGATGCCGGAATCGACGCCGAAGTTATCGGTTATATCAATGATCTGTCCAACGCCATCGCTTACGCTCACAAACGTAATATTGTTCACTCCGACCTCAAACCCGCCAATATATTCATCACCGACAATAAGACACTGAAGGTTCTGGATTTCGGTATCGCTCGCGCCTTTTCGGCCATTGAAGGCGAGGCCGTCGAGGGCGGCGAAGACGAGATCTCAGGCCTTACGCCAACCTACGCCAGCTATGAAATGTTCGAGCGCCAGCCACCCCACCCGGCAGACGATGTTTATGCACTGGGCCTGATAGCCTACGAAATGCTCACTGGCGAACACCCCTTCGACCGCAAAAGCGCACCTCGCGCCTGGTCCAAAAAGATGAAACCACAGCGTATCAAGAGAATTCCGGGCTACCAGTGGAAAGCGATTGCCAAAGCGCTGGAATTCAAGCGGGAAGATCGCTGGCAGGACGCAGAGCAGTTCCGCCGCCAATTTGTTGGCGCCGGGCGCCGCGTTCGGCAACTTTCCGCAGCGCTATTGGTGGCCGTGCTGGGCTTTGGTAGCTACATCCTCTTCTTCCAGCCCGAGAGTGGGCCGGACATCCCCTTCGATGAGCTCCCGCTGGCAACCCAGGAAAAAGTCATGACAAGCCTTGGCGAAGGTCGTCAGGCACTTTCCTTTGGCGATATTAACGGCGCCCTGTTCTATTTCGATAAAGCCTATGAATTACACCCTCGCAACCCCGACGTTGTCGAATCCTTGGACGAGTTGGTAGAGCTGATGCTCGACAGCATGGAGGCCCAGCCGTCAGAAGAAGAACGGAATCTGTATCGGTTTCAGCTTAGTGAGCTACTTAAATACCCGGCGCTTAGCCAGCACCCCAAATTGCTGAACAAGCAGAAGGACTTGCAAGGGGGTCGATGACATTATGGGTCGTTCATGTGGACGATCTGGATGAAAATGCCATAGACCCCCCTATCCCAACTCCTATAATGTATCGGCTTAATCACGCGGTAAGCGCCGCATCGGCGAACCCCAATGCCGTAGCCACTCAATTGCAGGACAAGGACCAGTAATGACCTCTACTCCCACCATAGTCGAGAAACTCCGTGAAAGCGCCGCGCAGCTGATGCAACCGGGCCTGCCCTATGAGATAGAAAATAGAACCTTCGATGGCATTGACTATCGAACCTTCAAGAACACCGCCGCGACCTTCAAGGAATTGCTGGATAAGGCGCGCGCCCACGGTGATGTTTCCTTTATCGTTTACGAAGACGAAAACTACAGCTTCAACGATTTTTTCGCACAGGCTGACGCAATCGGCTACCAACTGGCAAAACGCTACGGCATTGTCAAAGGCGATCGGATTGCCATTGCCATGCGCAATTACCCCGAGTGGATGATGGTCTATGTCGCGGTGGTCTCACTGGGCGCCATAGTTGTGCCTTTGAATTCCTGGGGCCAGAAAGCCGAGCTTGAATACGGTATCACCGACTCCGGCGCTAAAGTCGTATTTTGCGACGAGCAACGCTACCAACACATTGCCGACTCGCTCACCGAACTCAATACCAAAGCCGTCGTTGCTCGCACCCGGCTAGACAGCTTGGCGAAAAATGCCGAATTGTATAGCGAATTTATTGCCGACGGACTCGGTAAGCCGCTGCCGGCTTTTGACTGTTCGCCCGAAGATCCGGTCATGATCATGTATACCTCCGGCACGACCGGCCTGCCCAAAGGCGCGCTTAGCAGCCACCGCAATATTATTCAGGCACTCACCAGTTTCGAATTTCATGCCAACACCTCGGCGATGGCGAACCTTGACCTCATCGGGAAAATGCTGGGTAGCGGACTGCAACCTACCGCACTTTTGGCGGTCCCCCTGTTCCACGTATCCGGCTGTTATGCATTATTCTTGTTGTCACTTATTGGTGGTCGACGCCTCGTGATGATGTACAAATGGGACCCCGGTAAAGCACTCGCACTTATTGAGCGCGAGCGCATCACAACCTTAAGCGGTGTCCCGTCCATGGTAATGGATGTGCTAGAACACCCCGATTTCGACAAGACCGACACATCCTGCCTAAGCGCTATAGGCGGTGGTGGCACTGCCTGCCCGCCGAAATTCACCCGCCTGGTTCACGAAAAGGTCGAGTCGCCCTACCTTGGCTCCGGTTACGGCATGACCGAAACCAACGCGATTTGCGCCAGCGGCACCGGCGCGGCCTTTGAATACAAACCCACAAGCTCCGGCACCTTGTCACCCATCGTGGATTTCAAGACCGTCGATGAAAACGGCAAGGATTTGCCGCGCGGTACTATCGGTGAAATATGGATTAAGAGCCCCACCGTTATCAAAGAATACTGGAACAAACCCGAAGCCAGTGCCGAAACTTTCCATCAGGGTTGGCTAGCCACCGGTGATATTGGCTACATTGATGACGAAGACTTTGTCTTTATCGTTGATCGCGCCAAAGATATGGTGATTCGCGGCGGCGAAAATATCTCGTCCGGTGAAATTGAATCCTGCGTACTGGAATTGCCTGCCATTCACGAAGTGGCCGCTTTCGGCGTCCCCCACGAAAAGCTCGGCGAAGAGCTCGCTGTTGCCATTACCCTCCAGCCCGGATCTTCATGCTCGGCCGATGATGTCCGCAACCACGTGAAAAGCAAGCTCGCCGGTTTCAAAGTGCCCAGCTACGTGTGGATACGTGTTGAACCCATGCCGCGCAGTGCAAGTGGCAAGATATTGAAAAAACAACTCCAGAAAGATTACCTGAGCACCCATGCCTGAGCCGACCGTGCCCAAAGAGTGGGCAGAGTTATTAAAGGAATTTAATACGCGCCAGAGTGCTGGCCGCGCCATGGGCGGCGAAAAAAAGTTATCCGCGAGAAAGGCTGCCGGCCGTCTCAATGCCCGAGAAGTACTTGCTTTGCTGGTCGATACCGACAGCTTTATGGAGCTGGGCACTTTAGTGGGTGGCGTAAGCTACCACAATGAGGAAAAACTGCCCTGCGACGGCATAGTCGGGGGATTGGCCAGAATCGATGGCCGTCCGATCGTCGTCGCCTGTGAAGACTTTACCGTCAAAGGCGGCTCCATTGGCCATGGCGCCAACGCCAAGCGGGTGCGCTTTGCTCGCCTGGCGGCTAAGGAACAAATTCCCTATGTCCTCTTGCTTGATGGTGCCGGCGCCCGCGCCACCAATGCCCTGGAACGCCATCCCTACGCACCCAATGACATGATTGAAATTGCGCGACTCAACGAAATTGCACCTACAGTTGCAGGTGTAATCGGCTCCAGCGCTGGCCACGGCGCCATTAGCGGCTTACTGATGGATTTCGTGTTGATGACACGCAAGGCCACGCTATTTGCCGCTGGCCCCGCGCTGGTAGCTGCCGCAACCGGCGAAGTCGTTAGTAAAGAGGAACTCGGCGCGGCCGAAATGCACACCCGCATTTCAGGCGTTGCCCACAATATCGCGAACGACGAAGCAGATCTGTGTGATCAGATAAGACGCTATTTGTCCTACTTTCCCAGTCATCGCAGTGCAGCACTGCCGCAATCCAATAGCGCCGATTCCGGTCCCCGCGAATTAAGCGATATTCTCACAATCCTGCCGCGCAACAGCCAGACTCCCTACGATATCCGCAAACTGATTCGGCATCTGAGCGACGCCGATAGTTTCTTTGAGTTTCAGCCCGACTACGGCCGCTCAATGGTCACCGGCTTTGCTCGCCTGGGTGGGCGCGCTGTCGCAATAATCGCGAATCAGCCCAATGTCCTGGCGGGCACTATTACCGCCGAAGCTGCCGACAAAGCAACGCAGGTGATTCGTCTGGCCAACCGCTTTGGCCTGACGGCGCTATTTCTGGCTGACAATCCGGGCATTATGTCGGGCAGTCAGGCCGAACGCGCTGGTACCTTGCGCGCCGCCGCAGCGATGTATCGCGCACAAAGCGAATTCCGCCACCCGAAGCTCCACGTTACCCTGCGTAAAGCCTACGGCTTCGGCAGTTCGCTCATGGCGATGAATCCTTTCGACGGCCAAACCCTGAGTTTGGCGCTGCCGGGCGTGATGCTCGGCGGCTTACCGACTCGCGGTGGCGATAAAGCCGCCGGACTCGACGCAGAGACGGCCGCCAAAATGCAGGAGATTGAATCGACTGCCTCCTGGAGCACGGCTGATAATATGGCTTTTGACGAGATTGTAGACCCCCGCCAGCTCCGCAACGCACTACTCATTGGCCTGCAGGCCTCCAGTCAGCGATAATCCAGATTTAGCGCCCGGAAAAACCATAAGGAATTCATAATGACGTCGATAGGCACGCCCTTTTCAGACACTGCCAAACGTGTATTGCTACTGGGCTCGGGCGAACTTGGCCGTGAATTGGTTATTGAACTCAAGCGCTTTGGCGTCGAAGTTATCGCGGCAGATCGCTACGACCATGCGCCGGCCATGCAGCTTGCCGATCGCGCTTACACCCTATCGATGTTGGACGGAGCCGCCCTTGAAGATTTAATACGCAAGGAAAAGCCGGATCTTATCGTGCCGGAAATTGAAGCAATCGCTACCGATACGCTGGTGAAACTAGAGAGTGAAGGCTTCACTGTCATACCCAGTGCTCGGGCCGCCAGGCTAACAATGAATCGCGAAGGAATTCGAACACTCGCTGCTGAAGAACTCGGCATTGCCTGCTCGCCCTATCGCTTTGCCGGAACGATTGAAGACTATAAGGCAGCCATTGCCGACATAGGCCTGCCCTGCCTCGTAAAGCCGATTATGAGTTCCTCCGGCAAAGGCCAAAGTCTGCTTAAATCCGAAGCCGATATCGATAAGGCCTGGCGCTATGCTCAGGAAGG
>JBFJTG010000086.1:0-13566 GCA_041625575.1 Litorivivens sp. | reverse complement strand
CCCTCCGCCATCGGGTCGGAGAAAGGAACACCAATTTCGAGGATGTCGGCACCGTGAGCGACTAATTTATGCATTAGTGGCAGGGTGAGCTTCATCGCCGGATCACCGGCGACAATATACGGTACCAAGGCCTTGCGATTTTCCCGGCGCAATTTTTCAAAGGTGGGCGTTAAACGACTCACTCTACAATCCCGTTAAGTTAATTGGATGCCGTCGATTTGCGCGACAGTATGAATATCCTTGTCACCGCGCCCCGATAGGTTAACGATGATGATTTGGTCTTTCGCCATACTGGCCGCATGCTTCTTCGCATACGCCAGCGCATGGCTGGACTCCAGTGCGGGCATGATGCCCTCAACCAGGGTTAATTCGCGAAAGGCCGCCAAAGCCTCGTCGTCATTGATCGTGACGTAATTGGCTCTGCCGCTATCCTTGAGCCACGAATGCTCGGGGCCCACACCGGGATAATCCAGGCCGGCCGACACAGAATGCGTATGAATGATTTGGCCGTTATCATCTTGCATCAAATAGGTTCTATTGCCATGCAAAACACCTGGAGTACCTGCGCTCAAGGGCGCTGCATGCTGACCTGTTTCCACGCCATAGCCACCCGCTTCCACCCCGTACATTGCCACGGAATCGTCGCCTAAAAAGGGGTGGAACAAGCCGATCGCGTTGGAACCGCCACCGACACAGGCAATCAGGGCATCGGGCAAACGCCCGGTCTGATCGAGACACTGCTGCCGCGCTTCGCGACCAATGATGCACTGAAAATCCCGTACGAGTTGCGGATAGGGATGTGGCCCTGCCACGGTGCCGATGATGTAAAAGGTATCATCAACATTGGTGACCCAGTCGCGCATGGCTTCATTCATCGCATCTTTGAGCGTGCGTGAGCCGGATTTCACCGAAATCACTTCCGCCCCCAGTAGCTTCATGCGATACACATTCAGGGACTGACGATGAACATCTTCTTCGCCCATGAAAACGTGGCAGCTCATACCCAGACGAGCTGCAACCGTCGCAGAAGCAACACCGTGCTGGCCGGCTCCGGTTTCGGCAATGATGCGGGTTTTTCCCATATGTTTGGCCAAAAGCGCCTGGCCTATGGTGTTGTTTACCTTGTGCGCACCGGTATGGTTCAAGTCTTCGCGCTTGAGGAAGATTTGTGCGCCGCCAATTTCGCGGGTCCACCGCTCTGCAAAATAGAGCGGCGAAGGACGCCCGACGTATTGCGCCAGATCGCGGTCAAATTCCGCAATAAAATCCGGATCATCGCGTAATTGGGTGTAGGCCTGCTCTAGCTCGTCAAGCGCGCACATCAATGTTTCTGACACAAACTTGCCGCCATAGGGGCCGAAGTGGCCACTGGGATCAGGGTATGCCGTGTAATCTATTGCTTTACTCACCGTTTACTGCCTCGATAAAAGCTCGAATTTTTTGAGCGGATTTAACACCTGGCGAGGATTCAACCCCCCCGCTAACGTCTACCGCATCCGGATGAATTTTCTGTATAGCCGCAGCAACGTTTTCACTATTCAAACCACCAGCGAGAATGATGCTGGAGCGCAGTTGCGGTGGAATATTTTCCCAGTCGAAGACTTCGCCGGTTCCACCGGCAACGCCGGGCTTGTAGCTATCCAGCAGTATTCCTGCCGCTGAGGAATAAGCCGATGCCAGCCCTACAAAATCTGCGCCAGGCTTGGCCCGTAATGCCTTGATATAGGGAACGCCAAACTGACTACAAAAAGCCTCGCTCTCATCACCGTGAAACTGGAGGCGGTCCAAACGAACCCTGTCGAGAGTTCTACGCACATCATCCGCGTCCGGATCCACGAAAAGTCCGACAGTGCTTACAAAACATCCCGTCGACGCCACTATCGCTGCGGCAATCCCGGTCGAGACATGGCGCGGGCTGGGTGGGTAAAACACAAGCCCAATGGCATCGGCACCGCCGACGCTAGCCTCCCGCGCATCCTCGGCACGGGTAATCCCACAGATTTTTACGCGAGTTCGAGACACGCCCGGCCCTCAGAATAAAGGCGCAAATTCTAGCAGACTGCGGCGCGTAAATCCTGCTCCGATGCGCAGCAACGACCGGAGATTATTCGTTATGCCAGTAATTGCCTGACGAAAAAAGGACCGGGGGTCTCCGCGGGCAAGCCAAAGGAGGCCGGGTAATGAACATCAACCAGATACAGGCCTGCCGCGGGTGCCGTAGCCGCAGCCCGAGTCCGGTCTAGGCCAGCAAGCAAATCGGCAAGCCAAGCCGGGGCCTGCTTGCCAATCCCAATCTCAATCAGCGAGCCCACAATATTCCTGACCATATGATGCAGAAAGGCATTCGCCTGAATATCGATCACCAACATTTCGCCCATACGCCTGACACTGACCTGATGGACAGAACGTTTGCTCGTGCGGGATTGACAGCCAGCCGCCCGAAAGGCGGCAAAATCATGTTCGCCCAGCAGGGACTGCGCGGCCTCATGCATACGCTCGGCATCCAGAGAGGGCAAAACCCAGGTCACCGCGGCACTTAAATGGGCCGGGCGGCTTTCACTGTTCAGAATGATGTAGCGGTATCGCCGCGCTACAGCGCTAAAACGCGCGTGAAAATCCTGGCTTACCTCGCAGACCCATTTCACCGCGACAGACGAGGGCAACTGTGAATTAACCCCCAGCGTCCAAGCCCCCTCCTGTCGGGCCACTGGACTATCGAAATGCACTATCTGATGGGATGCGTGCACCCCGGTATCAGTCCTGCCGGCACAATGAACACGGATCGGCTGATCGGCCACTTTGGCCAGTGCTTTTTCCAGAGCGTCCTGCACGCTGGGCATAGTCGGCGAGTGCTGTTGCTGCCAGCCATTAAAATTGCTGCCATCGTATTGCAGCGCAAGCGCTAGGCGAGTTCCCGCCGGAAATATTCGCTGTCGCGATGACCTGTTCATAGGGATGCATCAGAAAATTGAAAGTAGAAGGTTCAGAAAACACCAGCCTTGCATGCGATTGCCGCAAGGCCGGTATAGTTGCGTGTTACAGGCGCCCTAGCAGTTCGTTTGCATCCTGTTTTTGCTCATCTGTCCCCTCTTCGAGAACTTCCTGCAGCATGTCTTTCGCACCTTCGGCATCACCCATATCAATGTAGGCTCGCGCAAGATCCAATTTGGTCGCAACCTCATCACTGTCGCCCAACAAGCCCAAATCATCGCTCATATCGTCATCATCAAGCTCTGCAATTTCGTCAGAACCGGATGTCGAAGGAGATGCTGTCTCGTCGAGGGAAAGCTCATCATCCAGACCAAATTCATCGTCCAGAGTGAGATCACCAAGTATCTCATCGTTGGCGCTTTCCGAGACCGAGGGTTCAGGTGATGCAATCAGGGTATCACTGACGTCTTCCTTTTTAAGCTCAGGATTAAGCTCCGGCTTGTCCAGCTCAAGATCGTCCAGGGACAATTCACCCAGATCGTCTGCGGTATCCTCATCCACCTCTGATGCCGCAGAGACAAGCTCAAGATCATCGAGATTGAAGTCATCATCAAGATCCAGATCGAAACCGCCGTCTGATGCCGCAGCGGGCTTGTCTTCGGGTTTGGCAGCCACGTCCGCGTCAGCGGGCGTCGAGCCAAGTTCTTCGTTCAGGCCCGCCTCTGGCTTCTCATCTTCCCCAAGGGCAAATGACGAAAGATCCAGATCGTCGTCATCTTCCAGGCTGGAAAAACTTAAATCAGACGAGCTCTCAGCATCATCATCAAGAGACAGGTCGCCGAAACTGATTTCGTCTAATGCTTCCTCATCGGCTTCAGATTTTTCGAGATCAAGCGAGAACTCATCGTCAGCAAGCTCTGATGCTGCGAGATCCTCTCCACGTGCACGCTCTTGGGTATCCGCGACCGTCGATGTCGGCGTCAAATCAAGCACGCCACCCTCTTCCTCAAGGTCTAAATCAAAAGCGTTGTCTTCAGAAGTCGGCGCTTGCGGCGTCTCAGAGGGCTCGTCGAGATTGAAATCCAAATCCCCGAAATCGTTATCGTGGCTTGCCGTGGTAGCGTCAGCGCTCCGCAACCAATCGCTAACCCCCTCCACCGCCGACATCGCTTCCTTAACTTCGGAAATTGCCGCGCTGTCGCCCAAAGCCTCCAGCGCATCAAACTCGCGCATAAAGTTGGCCTGATCACGTGTCTCAAGATAGACGCCCAGCAACTTGACTCGCAAATCGCTTCGCTTGGGCTCTTTTGCGATGGCGCCGCTCAGCATCTGCGCCGCCTGTTCATAGCGACCGTAAGCGACGTAGATTTCGGCCTCAGCCAAGGCGTCATCGGTTTCAGCTTCGACCGGGGCCGCCGGCTGCGCGCTTACGCCCTTATCTTCGGAATCCGCCTCATCATCATCGGCAAGCAAATCGTCCAAATTTTCAAATTCGGTGTCCTGCTCTTCGCTAGCCGCCGAAGTATCGTTGCGCTTTTGCGGCTCAATAATGACCGTCGTGTGACCCTCGTCGTCATTCTGATCATCATCGTATCCAAAGCTTGGCTCATTGTTACGATCTGCCTCTTCACTGTCGAAGTGTGCGGAATCGAATGCAGCTTCAGTTTTAGTTTGGCTAAAACGACGCAGAATAAGAACTAACAAAACCAGCAGGGCAAGCGCTATCAGGCCATAACGAATTAAAGGGTTATCGAGGAACCCACCGTCATCAGCAACCGGGGCTGCCTGCTCTGGCTGCTCGACCTGCGGTGGCGCGGGCTTTTTCGGGGCTTCAGCGCCCATTTGGCCCTGAAGCGTCGCGAGCTGATCATCTTTTAATTCGAGCAAACGCTGCAAGGTCGCCAACTGGCGTTCGAGATCGCCAAGACGGGAGTTTAGCTCCGCATTTTCACGTGCAGTGCGATCCGCCTCTTCTTGCGCTGCCGCCAACTGATCACGCATTGCCTGAGACGCGCCGGACTGGCCTGCGCCCTCACTGTCCGATTGCCCGGGCGTCGCTATCGAGAGTCTTGCCTCAGGCTTTTTTGCCGCGCCAGCCTCGGTACGATCAACTTTTCCGGTGGCATCTAGTTGCGGGCTTGCTTCAATCTCTCCGTCAGAAGGCAGTGCTTCACCTCTCCATACCGCGTTCTGACGGCGGACTTCCTTTAAAGCGTCATCCTGACCAAGGCGACGGGCTTCCTCTGCTGTTGGCAAGCGGAGCACGTAACCGGACTTCAAGCGATTGATATTGTCGCCAATAAAGGCTCTGGGATTCTTTCGGAGCAAGGCCAGCATTGTCTGGTGAACGCTCACACCCTCGGGCTTAAACTCGGTAGCCAGATTCCATAGCATGTCATTGTGCTGGACACGATATTCGGTGGGCCGCTCTGACTTGGGAAGATTGGTACGTTCACCCTCTGCACGTTTTTTAGGGCCCGCCGGTCCTCCTGCAGACTCCAGGGTCTCATCGAGAATAACGACCTGCTCCCGGCTTGCCGGGACTTCCCGGGCTGCCTGCGTGGCTGAGCCACCCTGCGCGGCGCTAACGGTCGATGTCTTGGCGTTACTCACAACCGGCAGATCAAGCAGCACCGTGTACTCACGCAGCATACGGCCGGCCGGCCAGCGCGCTTCAATTAAAAAATTGAGGTAGGGCTCGACAATAGGCTCGCGCGAACTAACCTGAACAATTCCGTCGCCTTTGCCGGTGACAGTCACTTTAAAGATCAGGTTCGACAGCAGGTAATTGTAATCGACACCCGATTTTTCGAAATCATCAACTGAGGCGATCTTTACCGTAATCTGCTCTTCGCTAAGGCTGGCAGCGTCCTTGAGCGGAATCTGCGCCTGAAAGGGCTCATTCAGCGCCGAGTTCAAGCTGAGCTCACCAAGACTCAAGGCATGACTCAAAGACGCGGTTCCGAGGCCTATAAAAAGCGCTACGCCGGCCAGTGATCTTCTAAACATATGGACTTCCTGTTTGCAGCAAACTGCCTATTTGAATTTTTGTATTTCCCAGGCCCATCACCGTCGCGGAGACTCCAATCGGGCAGAAGCTAGAAAAATTCTCCACTACATGACGTAAATATTAGCTATATAGAACTTTTTATCAAGATTTCTATCAGTTTCATTGTGTTAACAACTGCACTTTTTCGGACATTGTCCGCGATTATCCATACACTCAGACTATGGGGCGCTGCCTGCGAACAACGAATGCGGCCCACGTGTATGCGGTCATCCTCGGCGAGTGCTATCGGCGAAAATTGTTCTTTATTATCAACCACATGAATATTTTCGCCGAGCCAGGCAGCGCTTATTTTCGTCACATCTGCAGGTGTTTGCAAGCCGACGCTCAACTGAATGGTTTGGCCGTAAAACAAGGGGACTTGCAGGCTTTCGAGACGAATATTGGGTAAAGACAAACCCAATAAATCTCCGAGATTTTGCCCCCAGGTAGCCTCGTAAGGGAACACATGGGGTACAACATTAAAGGCAAGGCGCTCCTCATCGGCATGATTCTCGATGGCCTGCCCATTCAACAACTTGGCGGTTTCAGAGGCCAGCTGCCTCGTACCGGCATCTCCGCGCGCAGACGCGGGCTCGCAAACCAGGGCCGCCACAGAAACCAAGTCATTGCCTTCAAGCAACGCGTTTAGCACGGGTGCCAAAGCGCTGATCGCCGGTGCGGGAAGCGACCAGAATACCGGGTAATCCACGCGCTCGTCCGGCATTAATTCAGGCACTACAGGCCGTCCGAGACAGGTATCACTCAGGCTTGCATCGATTACATGACAGCCAAGATCGTTTGCGGCGGCAGCCAGGGCGGCCAAATCAGGAACCGGCTCAAAAAGCACCATGAGGTCATGCTCGGCAAAATCAGCCTCGGCAATAGCGCGTGCGCTTAGCGTTGCGCCCCGCACTCGATGCGAACGAGCCTCCTCGATGTCGACAGCAAAGGCATGCAGCGAACTGTAATCAATCGCGCCTAACTCCAGCTGTTCGATAAAACCTTCGGCGACCTGCCCACCGACACCACAAATCGCCAATCGCATTACTATTTTCCGTCCTGAATTATGCGCAACATACGGCGCAAAGGTTCCGCCGCGCCCCACAAAAGCTGGTCGCCCACGGTAAAGGCAGACAGATACTGCTCGCCCATATTAAGCTTGCGTAACCTTCCGACCGGAATTGCCAGCGAACCGGTTACCGCCGTCGGTGTCAGTTGCTTCAAACTGGCTTCACGTTGATTTGGCACCACGTTTACCCACTCATTGGCAGAACCAACTATCTGCTCTATCTCAGCCAGGGATACGTTTTTATTGAGCTTGATGGTCATGGCCTGACTGTGGCAGCGCATGGCGCCAATGCGCACACAGGTACCATCCACCGGAATGGGACTGCCCGTATGACCCAAAATTTTATTGGTCTCTGCCTGCGCCTTCCACTCTTCCCTGCTCTGGCCGTTTTCCAGCTGAGTATCAATCCAGGGCAGCAAACTTCCCGCCAGTGGATGGCCGAAATTCTCTGTCGGAAAATCATCGGAGCGCATGGCAGCAGCAACCGCACTGTCGATATCAAGAATATTAGAGCGAGGATCGGCCAACAAATCACTGACCTTGGCGTTTAGTTGCCCCATTTGCGCGATCAACTCGCGCATATTTTGAGCCCCGGCGCCACTTGCCGCCTGATAGGTTTGGGCACTCACCCACTCAATCAAACCTTCGCGAAACAAACCGCCAATGCCCATCAGCATCAAACTGACAGTACAGTTACCACCAATGAAGTTTTTGATGCCACGCCCCAAAGCGTCCTGAATGACATTGCCATTAACAGGGTCGAGAATAATAACGGCATCATCGTTCATCCGCAGCGCAGATGCCGCGTCTATCCAGTAGCCATCCCAGCCGGCAGCGCGCAGCTTGGGGAATACCGCCTTGGTATAATCACCGCCCTGACAGGAAATGATGACATCCATTTCCTTTAGCGAATCAATGTCCTCAGCATCGTGCAGCGCATCCACCGGCTTGCCTATATCTGGGGCTTCGCCACCGGCGTTGGAGGTGCTGTAAAAAGTGGGGATGATCGTGTCGAAATCACCTTCTTCGCGCATGCGACCCATCAGAACAGAGCCGACCATACCGCGCCAACCTACTAAACCCGTTTTTAACATAGACTTATCGTTTCCTTTTGCTGTCGTGAATGTGACTGCAACCTACAGTAAATAATCCGGTCAATTGACCGAAGTGCTAATTTTTCAGGGCGGCTACCACCGCGTCACCCATACCGTCAGTACCGACCAAAGTGCACCCTTCGGAATAGATATCTCCGGTGCGAATACCCTGATCCAAGACTGTGCTTACCGCGCGATCAATCGCGGCTGCAGGCTCTTCCATGCCCAGAGAATAGCGGAGCATCATGGCGACTGACATAATTGTCGCCAGCGGGTTTGCCTTGTTTTGACCTGCGATATCGGGCGCAGAGCCGTGGCAGGGCTCGTACATGCCGCGATTATTTGCATCCAGCGACGCCGACGGCAGCATGCCGATAGAGCCCGTGAGCATCGCTGCTGCGTCAGAGAGAATATCGCCGAACATGTTGCCGGTTACCATCACGTCAAACTGCTTGGGCGCCCGCACCAGCTGCATGGCAGCGTTATCGACATACATATGTGTCAATTCAACTTCGGGATAATCGGCAGCCATATCCTGCACGACTTCGCGCCACAACATGGTCACTTCCAATACGTTGGCTTTATCGACCGAACACAATTTCCTATCGCGCTTCATCGCCAGCTCAAAGGCCAGACGCGCAATACGCCGAATTTCCGATTCGCTGTATACGTAGGTGTTAAAACCCTGCCGCTCGCCATTATCAAGCGTACGAATGCCGCGCGGCTCACCAAAGTAGATGCCACCGGTTAGCTCGCGCACGATCAGGATATCCAAGCCTGACACGACCTCCGGCTTTAAACTCGAAGCACCGGCTAGTTGAGGATACAGTATGGCCGGACGCAAATTGCCGAACAGCTGCAACTCGCTACGCAAGCGCAGTAAACCGCCCTTCTCCGGCCGCTCGGCCGGTGGCAGCTTGTCCCATTTAGGACCGCCAACGGCGCCGAGGAGAATGGCGTCCGCGGCCTTAGCCAAGGCAAATGTCGACTCCGGCAAAGCATTGCCCTGCGCATCGATAGCTGCACCACCCAGCAAGGCCTCTTCCAACTCAAGACCAAGACTATATTGCTCATCCAGCAAACGCAGTACTTTCACGGCCTCTGCCATGATCTCGGTACCAATACCGTCGCCGGGCAGCACCAGAATTTTTTTACTCACCCAAAATCTCCTTATTTGCGCCAGACTGCCAACTTACTCGTACCGAGCCGGCGGCGGATTCTAACAAAGCTGCGCAGAGTTTGCGCAGGGATATTACGAACGGCTGGCAAACAACCAGGGCGTCTGTTCGCGGCGTTTCGCCTCATAGCTCCGAATGGCATCGGCTTGCTGCAAGGTAATGCCAATGTCGTCTAATCCGTTGAGCAGGCAGTTTTTGCGAAAGCCCTCAACCTCAAAAGGCAATACCTCACCGCCGGGCGTGGTAATTGTTTGCGCCTCTAAATCAATATCCAGCTGATAGCCTTCGTTCGCGTACATCTCGCTGAACAATTGATCGACTATCGCGGCGTCCTGAACGATGGGCAAAATGCCATTCTTGAAGCAGTTATTAAAGAAAATATCGGCATAGCTTGGCGCAATCACGCAGCAAAAACCGTAATCCTCCAGCGCCCAGGGAGCATGTTCGCGACTGGAACCACAGCCAAAATTTTCTCGCGCCAAAAGCACCGAGGCGCCCTGATAGCGTGGAAAATTCAAGGGGAAGTCCGGGTTCAGCGGTCGGTTGCTACAATCCTGCCCCGGCTGGCCTTCGTCGAGGTAACGCAGCTCGTCGAAGAGGTTAGGGCCAAAGCCACTGCGCTTAATCGATTTCAAAAACTGCTTCGGGATAATCATATCAGTGTCGACATTGGCGCGATCCATCGGCGCGACCAATCCATTCAGCTGAGTAAAGGCTTTCATACCTGCGCTCCCTCAAGTAATTCATTCACATCAATGAAATGGCCTGCGACGGCGGCCGCTGCAGCCATTGCCGGGCTTACCAAATGCGTTCTACCGCCAAAACCCTGCCGCCCTTCAAAATTCCGGTTAGAGGTGGATGCGCAATGCTCACCCGCCCCGAGTTTGTCCGAGTTCATGGCAAGACACATGGAACAACTCGGTTGACGCCACAACATTCCTGCATCGAGGAAAATTTTGTCCAAGCCCTCTTCCTCGGCCTGCTTCTTTACCAATCCAGAACCCGGTACGACTAAGGCCTCTTTGATATTGGCGGCAATTTTTCTGCCTTTAACGACGGCCGCAGCCGAACGCAGGTCTTCGATTCGGGAATTGGTGCACGAGCCGATAAACACCTTGTCGAGCTTGATATCGCGAATCGCCATGCCGCCTTCAAGGCCCATGTATTTCAGGGCGCGCTCACAGGCCGCGCGCTTTACCGGCTCATTAAAGTCTTCGGGGGACGGTACCTTGGCGTTAATGCTGGCAACCATTTCCGGCGAAGTACCCCAGGTCACCTGGGGAAGAATGTCCTGGGCGTCGAGCTCTACCTCCTTGTCAAACACGGCATCGGCGTCGCTGTGCAAGGTATTCCAGTAGGCAACGGCCTTATCCCAGTTCTCCCCCGTGGGAGCATAGGGTCGGCCTTTGACGTAATTGATCGTCGTCTCATCAACGGCCACCATGCCAATACGGGCACCCGCTTCAATGGCCATATTGCAAATCGTCATTCGTCCTTCAATCGACAAGGCGCGGATGGTACTGCCGCCAAATTCGATGGCGCAGCCATTGCCACCGGCGGTGCCAATTTTGCCAATGACGGCCAGCACAATATCCTTGGCGGTTACTCCGGGACGAAGTTTTCCGTCCACCTTAACCAGCATGTTTTTCATTTTGCGCTGTTGCAAGCACTGGGTCGCCAAGACGTGCTCAACTTCAGAGGTGCCTATGCCGTGGGCAATTGCACCCAAGGCTCCGTGCGTGGCTGTGTGCGAATCGCCACAAACAACCGTCATGCCGGGCAGCGTCGCACCCTGCTCCGGCCCTACAACGTGGACAATGCCCTGGCGGACATCATTGATTCTAAATTCCTCAATGCCGAATTCATCGCAGTTGTCGTCCAGGGTTTTAACCTGAAGTTGCGATACCGGATCAATGATCCCCGCAACGCCACCTGAACGCTCTTTCGCATCCGAGGGCACGTTGTGGTCGGGCGTTGCCAGATTGGCATCAATCCGCCAGGGTTTGCGACCCGCTAAACGAAGGCCTTCAAAGGCCTGTGGAGAGGTCACCTCATGAACAAGATGGCGATCGATATAGATCAGGGCATCGCCGGCATCAGTGATCGCGACGAGATGATCGTCCCAGAGTTTGTCATACAGGGTTTTGGCGGTCATGGCCGGCTCCGTGCTTAAGGTAATTCGATGCTTGGCAGTCTACTCAGTGAAAACAAATAAAACAAATTCATATTTTTTATCATTCTGATAACATATTTCTATTCTAAAACCGGGATCAAGCTCTCTATGGATACTCAAAGCCTGAAGGCCTTTGTCGCGGTCGCCGAACTATGCTCCTTCTCTGAGGCCGCAGAAAGTCTCCACATCACCCAGCCTGCCATCAGTAAACGCATCAGCAATCTGGAGCAACGGCTCAACCACCGCTTATTTGACAGAATCGGCCGCAAGGTCAATCTCACTGAAGCCGGGAGTGCGCTCTTGCCGCAAGCGCGCCAGATACTCCTGTCTATCAGCAAGGCAGAGCGCAGCGTGCGTGACTTGAGTGGCAATGTGAGCGGCAAACTGTCAATGGGGATCTCCCACCATATCGGCCTGCACCGTTTGCCGCCGGTGCTGCGCTATTTCACCCGCGCCTACCCCAATGTGCGACTGGACATCGATTTCATGGACTCTGAGCAGGCTCATGCAATGATTCTTCATGGCGACCTCGATTTGGCGGTGATCACCCTCTCTCCGGTTCGGGAGTCCAACCTGGAATCCTTTCTGGTGTGGGACGACCCCCTGACGGTCGCCGTTGGACTGGAACACCCTCTAGCCGGTAAAAGCTCGGTAAGTCTGGAGGAGCTGCAAGGCCATACCGCTATTCCGCCAGGCCTGAATACCTACACCGGCCAGATCATCAAGCGCCTGTTTGACGAAGCCGGGTTAAAGATGGACGTAGCAATGTCGACCAACTATATGGAAACCATCAAGGTTATGGTCGGCATCGGTCTGGGCTGGAGCATTCTGCCCACTACGCTGCTCGATAGCAGCATTAAAGCACTGAGCCTCGAAGGCCATCATCTACACAGGGAGCTGGGTTGTGTCTGCCACAGAAGCCGCAGTCTATCGAATGCCGCCCAGGCCTTTATCGATGTTCTTCGGGAAACTGCGAAAGAGTCAATTCACTGAGGGCCGCAGGTGTATCAATATCGCAGTAAATACCGATATCTTCCACTTCGATAGCCTGCAGCGCCTCGGTATGCGCCCGTATAACCGACTGCGCGCCCTCTTCCCCCCCAAGTGCGATCAAGCCCTCAAAAAATAATGAACCAAAGCCAACCGGGTGCCCGTAGCGGCCATTGCAACCAGGCCTCACGATCTGGTCGGGACGACATCGCTCAGCCACCCGCAAAATAGTGTCGGAACGCAACAGCGGCAGATCAAGCGGCAACACCAAAATGGCATGCGCTTCGGCCTTGAGCAATGCCACGGCGCCCGCAATACTTGAGCCCATTCCCTGCACAGCCTCCTCGACGTACAGTACCGACGGTAGCTGAGCTGCGAGCGGATCGTTTGGACGGCATACAAAGCTGCAGGGAAGCCCTGTCACCGAGGCTATATGAAGAGACTGCTCCAGTAGGCTCCTCCCCGTAGGTAAAAGCGCTTGCCGTTTATCAGAGCCAAAGCGACGACTCTCCCCCGCCGCTAAAACCAGGAGGTGAATGCCTTTCTTATCAGCCTCAAGTTTCGTCATCGACTGGCTGCGCGCACCTGAATTAATTGCGCCATAACCGCCACCGCTATTTCCATGGCTGATTTACTGCCGATCGGCAGACCGACCGGCGCGTGGAGTCTCGCAACCTGCTCCTCGCTAAGATCGAGCTGCAACAGTCTCTCACGTCGCTTAGCGGAGGTCCGCACCGAACCCAAAGCCCCGACATAGCAGGCCCTCGACTGCAAGGCCTCCATCAAGGCCATGTCGTCAATGCGAGGATCGTGAGTCAGGGTAATCACCAAACTGTGGGCATCGTCTGCAACGTTCCGCACCGCGTCATCAGGCATTCCCCCGAGCCGATTCACACCGGAGACAGACCACTGAGCCAAACGATCTGCTCTCGGGTCACAGACCGAAACCGCGTAATCCATTGCCGTTGCCAGCTCTGCGATGCAGCGCGCCAACTCATTGGCGCCCACTAATAGCAGATGCAGGCGCGGACCAAAATCTTGCCGGAAAGTTTGCTTGTCGATCACTAGCGTTTCAGCGCGTG
>JBFJTG010000085.1:0-13863 GCA_041625575.1 Litorivivens sp. | reverse complement strand
GTAGAGCGCAACCTTGCCAAGGTTGAGGTCGCCGGTTCGAACCCGGTTTCCCGCTCCAAAAAATAGGCCAAATTTAAAATGGCGCTCAGTGTTGAGCGCCTTTTTTTATGCCCCTTCCTTATGCTCACCTCTGGCCTCAGGTCGGCGCAAAAGCAATCTGCATTAATGCAGACCAAATACCTGGGCGCGAATATCGGCGTAATCTGCTGTCTCAGTAGACTGGGATACTTCGTAGAATTTCTCTTCCAGAAGCTGGAATTTTTCCATCTCCTCGTCACCCAGAAAGTGCAGGCAATCACCGCCGTAAAACCAAAACAGGTCGCGCTGGATGTGGGGCGTCAAGGCCGGAAAGTGGCTAACCAAGCGGCATAGCAGCCTCTGTCCCGCGTCAACATAGTCACTCCGGTCATGCATTGTTGTACGCAGCTCGCTGAGCATTTCAGCGATTTCCTCACGACTCTGCTTATCGTGGTCCGGATCTTTTTCCAGAAACTCACTCAATAATTTATCCAGAGCATCAAACAACTGGAGGTGGTAGTTATAACGATTAATCACGGTTATCCCTGCTGGCTGAGTCAGTGCCCAGTGTATCGGACAGGTCGCTACCGTGGCAAAATAGGCGGCTTCGCAGTTCGGATAGCACCGTGGCTGTCCGCGACAGGCTTACTAAACATTACAGGTTGCAACGGATGACGAAAGCTTTATCGATCAGAGGGCTTCGAAAAACTTACGACAACGGCTTCGAAGCCTTAAAAGGCATTGATCTGGATGTTGCCGAGGGGGATTTTTATGCCTTGCTGGGGCCGAACGGTGCCGGTAAGTCGACAACAATCGGTATTATCAGTTCATTGGTAAAGAAAACCGCCGGCGAAGTACACGTTTTTGGCAAGTCGATTACGAACGAAGCCGCGGAAGCCAAGAAGTTTATCGGTTTGGTGCCTCAGGAATTCAACTTCTCCAATTTCGAGTCGGTCTGGGATATCGTGACGAATCAGGCCGGCTATTACGGTCTCCCGCGCCAGCTCGCTGGCGAGCGCGCCGAAAAATATCTTAAGAAGTTGGGCTTGTGGGACAAGCGTCGCGATGCAGCGCGCATGCTCTCAGGTGGTATGAAACGGCGCCTGATGATTGCGAGAGCTCTGATTCATGAACCAAAGCTGCTGATACTGGATGAGCCCACTGCGGGGGTGGATATTGAGCTGCGACGCTCGATGTGGGAATTTCTGCGAGAGATCAATAAGCAGGGTATTACGATTATTCTGACCACTCACTATCTTGAGGAAGCCGAAAGTCTCTGTCGTCACATAGGCATCATTGACGAAGGCCTCATTATCAAAGATACCAACATGAAAGGCTTATTGAAGCAGCTTCAGCGTGAGGTGTTTATCTTTGATGTCATTGGTGAGCTTCCTGCAGAGCTCGAGGTGGAAGGGTATGAGACTCATCGAGTTGACGAGCACTCCTTTGAATTAGTGGTAGAGAAAGCGAGTAGCCTGAACAAGGTCTTTGAGAAGTTATCCGAGCTCGGATTGGAAGTTGCCAGTATGCGCAACAAAGCGAATCGACTGGAGGAATTATTTGTGGGCTTGTTGGCTCAAGGGAGTGCGAAATGAGTGTGACTGAGCAGTGGATCGCCTTCATGACTATCGTTCGCAAGGAAGTGCGCCGTTTTCTCCGTATCTGGATGCAAACACTATTGCCGCCAGCAATCACCATGACATTGTATTTTGTTATTTTTGGCACGCTGATCGGCTCACGCATTGGCCAAATGGGTGGCTTCAGTTACATCCAGTTTGTAGTGCCCGGGCTTGTGATGATGGCGGTGGTGACGAACGCCTACTCTAACGTTGTATCGTCTTTTTTTGGTGCAAAATTTCAGCGTTTTATAGAGGAAATTCTTGTTTCACCCATGTCGAACAGCATTATATTGTGGGGCTACGTGGTTGGCGGGGTGGCGCGAGGCTTATTGGTCGGATTTATCGTAACGCTGCTCTCTTTATTGTTCACCGAGCTGCACATACATAATATTTGGATAACCATAGCGATTGTTGCCTTGACCTCGGTTTTCTTCTCTTTGGCGGGATTTGTTAACGCAGTGTTTGCCAACAATTTTGATGACGTGTCCATCGTACCCGTATTCGTACTAACGCCGCTGACCTATCTCGGCGGTGTCTTTTACTCGATCGATATGCTGCCCGAATTCTGGGCTAACGTGTCGCACCTCAACCCCATGCTATATATCGTGAATGCATTTCGCTATGGCATTCTGGGGGTTTCCGATGTGAATGTGACCTGGGCTTTTGTCATGGTATTGTGCTTCACCCTGGCTGCTTACGTTTACTGCATGTATTTGTTGGCCAATAGCAAACGCTTGAGGCAGTAGGGGAATGAAAGAAAAAACGGATTATGCGAGTCTGTCACTGGGAAAGTCCGTTGACTATCCCGAGGCCTACGATCCGGCCCAATTGCAGGGGATATCGCGTGCCATTGGGCGGCAGAATCTCGCCTTTCAGTTGTTGCCCGTAACCGGCAGCGACCTTTGGAACGCCTACGAACTTTCGTGGCTCAACGCGAGCGGTAAACCTCAGGTCGCCTGCGCGCAATTCGAGTTTCCCTTTGATTCTCCGAATATGATTGAGTCGAAGTCGTTTAAGCTCTATTTGAATTCGTTTAATCAGACGCGCTTTGATTCGGCGGCTGCGGTAGAACAGGTCTTGAAAGTCGATCTGGCTGCGGTCGCTGGTAGTAAAGTCTCGGTGAACCTTTACGCTCCCGAGGAGTGGCAAAAAACATTGCAAGTGCAAAGGCCCGTAGGACGTTGTCTGGACGATTTGGAGGTGCCGGAATTAGCGGCCGAGCCGAATGCCGGATTACTGTCTTTTTCAGATGTAAAAGGAAGCGAAAAATACTACAGTAATCTGTTCCGATCACGCTGTCCGGTTACCGGGCAGCCTGACTGGGCGACAGTGGAGGTTGAAATCAGCGGTAACTTGCCTGAGCCTGAGGCTTTGCTCGGCTATTTGCTGTCCTACAGAAATAACGATGAATTTCACGAGCAATGCGTAGAGCGAATATTTGCGGATATAGCTGAGCTTGCCAAGCCGGAAAAGCTGACAGTCTATGCACGCTATACCCGACGTGGTGGTTTGGATATCAATCCATTGCGCTCGACCCACGAAGAAAGAAGACCCTTTAGTCGTTTACCGCGCCAGTAGGCGCAAAACCTTTTAACTGAGAGGAGTGATCATGATTGGCTCGTTTAAGCCTATAGCACGAACCCTGATGGGGCCGGGACCCTCGGATGTTCATCCGCGCATTCTGGAAGCCCTGGGCAGAACGACTATTGGCCATCTTGACCCTCAATTTATACAGATGATGGACGAGATCAAGAAGCTCCTGCAGTACGCCTTTCAGACAAAAAATGCGCTAACGCTTCCTGTTTCTGCGCCTGGTTCAGCGGGCATGGAAGCCTGTTTTGCGAACTTGCTGGAGCCCGGTGACAAAGCCGTCGTCTGCATCAACGGCGTTTTTGGCAACCGCATGGTTGAGAACGTGACGCGCTGCGGTGCTGTCGCCGTTACGGTAAACGACGATTGGGGTAAGCCGGTCGATCCGGATAAGGTTGAGGCTGCACTGAAAGCCAATCCTGATGCCAAAATTCTTGCCTTTGTACACGCAGAAACCTCCACAGGTGCTCGTTCCGATGCCAAGACTTTGGCGGCACTGGCCAAACAATATAACTGTATGACAATTGTTGATGCCGTGACTTCGCTTGGTGGTGTTGAATTGAGGGTGGACGATTGGGGCCTGGACGCGGTGTACTCGGGTACTCAAAAATGTTTGTCCTGTACGCCGGGTCTGTCGCCCGTCACCTTTAGCGAGCAAGCTGCAGAGTGTATTCGCAACCGCAAAACACCCGTGCAAAGCTGGTTTCTTGATATGAATCTGGTCATGGGTTACTGGGGCGGCGGTGCCAAGCGGGCATACCACCACACTGCGCCAATCAATGCGCTTTATGGCCTTCATGAGTCGCTTGTGCTCTTGCAGGAAGAGGGTTTGGAAGCCGCCTGGAAACGCCATGCAAGCATGCACGCTTCACTGGCGGCCGGTCTTGAGGCTCTGGGTATTGGCTTTTTAGTGGACGAGGCCTACAGGCTACCTCAACTCAATGCCGTAACAGTGCCGGCAGGTGTTGACGAAGCGGCAGTTCGGCAATCACTTCTGAGCGAATTTAACCTGGAAATTGGTGCTGGACTTGGCGCTCTGGCGGGTAAGGTTTGGCGTATTGGGCTGATGGGACACAGTGCGCGGCCCGATAATGTTGCGGCCTGTCTCGCGGCGCTGGAAGCAACGCTAATAGGCCAGGGGCTTACCCTTGAGAGCGGTGCTGCCCTTAGAGCGGCTCAGGCATAAGCCGTGGTGCCCGAGTATACTCGGGCGCTTTCTACAAGGTGATGAGCTAATTGCCTTGAGTTACACTGACACACCCAGATTCTAATTATAGGCACCGGCCCTACGATTTTATCTTTGCTTGCTTTCGAAAAGCTTGGTAGTCGAAAGTTTCGCGTCGCGCGGCCTTAGTTTGCAGGAATAGTAGCAATGGATATCACTGACTACCTTCGCGTACTGGCTAAAAATGACGGTTCCGATCTGTATTTGAGTACGGGCGCTCCTCCCTGCGGTAAATTTCAAGGGGTGCTAAAACCGCTGGGGAAGGAGCCTTTAGGTGCAGGTATCATTAAAGATATCGCCAATAGTATTATGGATGAGGAGCAGCGCGAGACATTTGAGCATGAGCTTGAGATGAATCTCGCAATCTCCATTGACGGTGTCGGTCGTTTTCGAATTAATATTTTTCGCCAGCGCAACGAAGTTTCCATCGTGGCGCGTAACATTGTTACTGAGATTCCACAATTTGATGACCTGCGACTGCCGGAAGTACTCAAAGACGTCATCATGGCGAAACGCGGTCTGGTCCTGTTTGTGGGTGGTACTGGCAGTGGCAAATCCACATCGCTTGCCGCACTGATAGACCACCGTAATACCAATAGCGGCGGTCACATTATCACCATTGAAGACCCCATCGAATTCGTACACAGGCACAAGAAGTCCATTATCAACCAGCGCGAAGTTGGTGTGGACACACGTTCCTTTGCGGCGGCACTCAAAAATACCTTGCGGCAGGCGCCGGATGTTATCCTGATCGGTGAAATTCGCGACCGTGAAACTATGGAGCATGCACTGGCTTTTGCCGAAACAGGTCATTTAGCGATCTCTACGCTGCATGCCAATAATGCCAATCAGGCACTGGATCGCATCATAAACTTCTTTCCGGAAGAGCGTCGTACCCAATTGCTCACCGATATCGCCATGAATATGCGCGCTTTTGTATCCCAGCGTTTGGTAAGAACGGTCGATGGTAAACGCGCAGCCGCTGTGGAAGTTCTGTTGGGAACGCCGACAATTCAGGAGTTAATTCTGCGCGGCGAGATGGATGGCATAAAAGAGATAATGGAAAAGTCCGAGCGTCTGGGTATGCAGACCTTCGACTCGGCCTTGTTTAAATTGTTCAAGGAAGAGCGAATCTCTCTGGACGAAGCAATAAAAAATGCTGATTCAGCGAATAATTTACGTTTGCGAATCAAGCTGGACTCGAATTCTGCCGGTGGAGAGGGCGACGACAGAGCTGCCTTGTCTCTGGAAGAAATGCCAATTGAAGATGACGGGATGCATTAAGGTTAGGCCTTCCTGTCTCTTAAGCGCTTTTCCTGATCCCGGTTTTTTTACGCGCTAGCGCCAGTCCGATTAATACCGCAGCGAGTGCTTGGGCGGCGATAAATGCGGGGGCGCTGTAGGCGGCAATACCGGTAAAGCTGTCGCTGAATATTCGGGCAAAGGACACTGCCGGATTGGCGAACGAGGTTGAGCTGGTAAACCAGTAGGCTCCGGTAATAAAAAGCGCAACGCCGAGCGGCACGGCATCGGGCTTATGTTTTATAAACAGAATAATGGTAAGCAATAAACCACAGGTTGCTATAAATTCGCTGAGTAACAGATGGGCTCCGGAGCGCTCGTTCAGGGAGAGCGAAATAGCCGGCAGGTCGAACATTAGATTAGCTGCTACGACGCCCAGAAAAGCGCCCGAAAATTGTAGTGCCATATAGGCTGGTAGATGGGCCAGCGGCATCCTTCCGCCGATGACAAAACACAAGCTTACTGCCGGATTGAAATGGGCTCCGCTAAGGGGAGCCAGAGCGGCGATCAGAACATACAAGATGGCGCCCGTGGCCAAGGAATTTGCCAGTAGTGCCACACCCGCGTTACCTTGCGCAAGGTTTTCCCCCATAATCCCTGAACCGACAACAGCCGCTAGCAGCACCGCGGTCCCGAAAAATTCCGCCAAGGCTTGCTCGATGCTTATGCGTTCGATCATAGGGTAGCGCTAATTTTTTCGAGTTCCCTTTTGAGCTCCGCGCTAGCCAGGGCTTCCAGAGGCAGTGCTGCGAGCTGTTCAATGCCCGCACGCAAGCGTTGATAGACTTGCTCGAAGGCCTTTGCACTTCGCTCTGAAGGCTCTGCGGCAGGGTCGGGTAAACCCCAGTGACTCTTGATAGCCGCACCGGAAAACAGAGGGCAGGCTTCATTGGCTGCGTTATCACAGACCGTTATGACGATATCGATGGCGGGGGCTTCGGCGCTACTAAAAACGTCCCAGGATTTACTGTGAAAACAATCCGTATCGTAGCCATAGCTCGAAAGCAGGCGAATGGCGCCGGGGTTTACTTGCCCAAGGGGCTGACTGCCCGCGCTAAAACCACGGAACTTGCCCTTGTTTAGCTCAGGTGTATTGAGCAGCGCCTCGCCGAGAATCGAGCGAGCGGAATTGCCGGTACAGAGCACGAGTATGTTGAGCATTGGCTTCTCTTGATATTAATTAGCATGAACGAGGGCTGGAATTGTCGCAGGGCTCGCCCTGGCAGCAATTTTCGAGCAGGTAATCGATCAGTGTATTCATGGAATCAAGATTAGCCCTATAAAGTTTCTGGCGACCAAGGGCTTCGGCGCTGATCAGGCCGGCGTGGCTAAGCTCTTTCAGGTGAAACGATAGCGTCGCCTTTGGGATTGCCAGTTTCGCCGAAAGTTCGCCTGCGCTGATAGGCTCCGGCGCGTGCTGAACGAGAGTGCGAAACAGCAGGAGTCGGGAGTTTTGGGCAAGAGCGGCGAGGGCTGTTACGGCCTGATTTGATTCCATAGTTCCAAATATATAGAACCAATATTGTCATGGCAATATCCGGCTTGCCGCTAACTGGGTGAATCAGTAGTCTAGCCCGATCGAATTGAGACAGAAGTTATTCATGGACAAGGAAAAAATCTCCACCTCAGCCTTGGCGCGCCAATTGGAAGTACCGGTGCAGCAGTTGTTTGGCACCCTCAAGGATTACGACTGGATCAGGAAGATTCAGGATGGCTGGGCGCTGACTCCCAAAGGCGAGTTTGAGGGAGGGGAATACAAAACAAGCAAGCGCTACGGTCGCTATATTGTCTGGCCGGCCAAGTTAGAGCAGCACCCGATGTTGCAGGCTCTGGAGAACAATAAAATGCTGTCGGCGGCAGCACTTGGTGAGAGTTTTCAGCTAAGTGGCCGCGCGGTTAACCGTGCTTTGGCTGAGTTGGGTTGGCTGAAGCGGGAACTGCATGGCTGGATATTGACCGCAGCGGGCAAGCAGAGTGGCGGCGTGCAAATGGAAAACAAGCAAACGGATATGCTGTACGCTCTGTGGCCTGCAAGCGTACTGGAAAATAAAATAGTAGAGCTAAGGCTGGAAAGCTGTAGTGCTGCTACTCACGGCGAGCAGGGTGACGACCTGTTTGCCCAACAGAGTAGTTTTGAGAGCGTGGACGGCCATCGGCATGAGAATCGTGAGCTCCTGGCAATTTGTCATTGGTTGTATATGGCGGGTGTACTGCATGCCTGTGGCAGGCAGCTACCGGTTCAGGAGTCATTGCGGTCGGATTTTTATCTGCCGCTGAATCGTGTTTTTATCGACTTCTGGTCAGCAAAGGCGTCTCCGGCAGAGCTGAAGGCGAACATGCGCAAGGCCGAGCTTTATAAAGAACTCGGATTTGCCACGATTGAAGTCCACCCTGAAGATATTGCTCAGCTGGACGATTTTATGCCGCGCCAGTTACACAAATTTGGCGTGCAATTTACGTAGGCGGCCTGCCAGTAATTAGGCGCTATTGCGAATTGCTTTCAAGGTGTTCGTCGATCTGTTTGGCCAGGGTGATGTCTCGCATTGAGATGCCGCCCAGGTCATGTGTCGTTAGTGAGATGTCTACGCGATTGTAGGTATTCGACCAATCGGGGTGGTGGTCCATTTTCTCGGCCAGTAGTGCTACCTGGCTCATAAAGCCGAAGGCAGCTACGAAATCCGGAAATTTGAATTGTCTGTAGAGCTTGTCGTCGCGCACGGTCCAACCGGGCAACTCAGCCATCACATCGTTAAGTTGAGCTTCGCTAAAGCGTGCTGTCATCTTGGCTTCCTTTGTAGAAAAACACCGCATTCCATATGTGTTGTATAGGGAAATTGATCGAAAAAGGCCAGTGATTTCACTTCGTGATTGCGACAAAGTTGTTCCAGATCACGAGCCAGTGTTTCCGGGTTGCATGAAATATACAGGATTTGATCGAATTCACTCACCATGTCGCGGGTAAAGTCATCCAGCCCTGCGCGCGGAGGATCCACAAATACCGTGTTGAGCTGATAGTCGCCTAACGCCAAGTGTGCCAGCCTGCGATACGGCCGAAGGCCTTTCAGCGCCGCGGATATTTCTTCAGCAGATAGGCGAACCACCTCAATGTTGCTGACCTTGTTTAGTTCGCAATTTTCCTGAGCCGCTTTAACCGAGCTTTTCGAAACTTCTGTTGCCAGTACACGTGCAAAGTAACGCGACAATGGAATCGTAAAATTGCCACAGCCGCAGTATAGCTCCAGCAAATCGCTGCTGTCAGTATTGCCCTGCGAGGCGATTTGCGAACAGGCCCAGCTGATCATTGATTCATTAACGTGAGCATTGGGTTGGGTAAAACTGTTTTCGTAGTGGCGAAACTGGAAGCTTTCGTTGTCGGCCTGAAGCGTTTCAGTAATATAGTCCCTGTCGAGAATCATTTTTTGTTTGCGGCTGCGACCAATGATTTTCACGGAAAGTTTGTCGCTGAGTGCACGGGCTTCAGCGAGCCAGGCATCGTCGAGCGGGCGATGATAAATTAAGGTGACAAGCAGTTCTCCGCAAAGTCCGCTTAGAAAGTCTACCTGGAATAAGCGACGCTTAAGCTCGTCCGAACTTGCGATCAGCTGCCTAAGTGGCTGCATAATGTCCGCGATCGTTGGGCAGGCGATATTGAAATTTTCGATAACATGCGCGTCTTTGGGGGAGTCCTTTCGAAACATAACGTAATAGGGTTCGTTATCGATATGTCTGATCCGGAACTCGGCGCGCATTCGGTAGTGACTTGGAGTGGAGGAGTATACCCTTGGTTCTATCGCCGTAAATGGCGTGAACAGTTTCCGCACCCGATCGGTTTTCTCCGACAGCAGAGCATCGTAATGCTCTGGTTGAAAATTGCTGAGTGGCATAGTTCGCCTATCGTCTGAAAATGAATGTGGGTGCCTGGTATTGCGGCTATCAGCTGCGGCGCAATTGCCACAGGTCTGCGGCCTGCCGATGGGCCTCGTCGGCATTGGCGACTTTTCCCAGTAGGCGCAGAACGATGGCGATTGTGCCGATGACTGCGAGCTCTCCATACTCGTCCTTGGCATCGCCTAGCCATACCGCCCTAAGTTGTTCGAACGGAAGTTGCTCCAGTTTTTCTTGCCGCCCTGAGACCAGTCGTGGCCATTCCTCTATTCCCGCTTTGCCATTTTCTATCAGGTGCAGGCGCAAATCGGCTTCCGGACGCCGCTCGGCTTCTCCAGCCTCGCCTTTGAACACCGCCGCGTTTGCCTGTCCCAGCCGCAGGGCCGCAGCTTGATGGCTGTCGGCGTAGGCCGGATGGAAAATACTTTGTAAGGAATAATTGGCGGCGCAGGGGTTTATCAAGCGTGTAAGCGTGTTTACCGGAGAGCGCAAACCAAAGAAACGCTTTAGGTCAATGATGCGTTGGAGGGGGGCGCAAAAAGTTTGCAGAGGCACAAAGGCAAAATTACTTGTGGCGAGAGCGGCTTCGGCCTGCGTCCAATCTGTGCACGCTTCATGGCCAAGGGCGGCGAGTGTATGCTGCGAGTAGACGCGGCCTTCGGTATGGCCGGCAGCCCCGTGCATGACTATTCTGTACCCGGCGTTAGCGAGGGCGAGTGCGGCCAGAATATACCAGGGTTGTTGTCGCCGCTTGCCGGCGTAGCTTGCCCAATCCAAATCAACCGCCAGCTCGGGTGCTCCAATGTGCTCGCGAACGGCACTCACGAAGCCCGCGAGTTCCTCCGGGCTTTCTTCCTTGACCCGCAGCAGCATAAGAAAGGCGCCGAGCTGAATGTCCTCAACTTCGCCGCGTAATATCATGGCCATGGCTTGCTGTGCTTCTTCGAATGTTAGCGCGCGCGACCCCGTTTTTCCCTTGCCGAGAATGCGAACATATTGTGCAAACAGGTGCTCAGTCATAAATCTTCACGGTGTGATGTTAAAGGCAATTTTCAGGGCGCGGCAGTCCGGCAATCTTACTTAGCACTTTGGCTGGACTGCCGGGAAAAAGCTTAAGAAAATACAGACTGCTCGCTTTTTCAGATCCTAAATGCTGACGAGTATATTTTATCAGAGGGCGCATGGCGGGGGAGAGCTGAAACTCACTATAAAACTGTCGAATCAGTGAAATAAGTTCCCAATGGGCAGGGCCTAGTTGAATGCCCTCATTGGCGGCGATTTGTTCGGCCAAAGACTCACTCCAGTCCTCGAGATTTTTTAAGTAACCTTCGGAATCGCTTTCAAACTGCGCGGGCATTTTAAAACCAGCTCTGTGAGTGCTGATGCTGGCTGCAAAGCTCGACCAATTCCTTGTAATCAATGCTGGATATGGCTGCATCTATACTATCGGAAATTCCTCTGCTGGCCAGATCCTCGGCCAGTGCATAAACACGTTTTGTCGGCCACATCCGTGGCAGGCTGGCGGCGTACACGGCGTCGTTCATCAATATAATGACGTCCGATTCGTGGCATATGCGAAGACAAGCGTCCATAGCGTCGCTGGCGAAGGGCGATTTCTGTATCAGATGAACACTTGATCCACTCATCAGATTGTCAAAACCCTGTCAAAGCCTCGTGAAAACTCGGCGATGTGTGCGCTTTCTATTTCCTTTACAGGGTGCGCCAGGTTGCCTGCCTGCAAGCGGCGCGCGGAGAGTGATTCACTCTCTACCCACAGTTCGGTAATGTCGTAGAGCGGTAAAGCGCCGAACACGGCCTCGAGGTTTTTAGACGCTTCACCTTTGCCCACTTGTTGGCCTTTGGTGAGCTGGAATACTCCGTCGTCCATAAAGAGCAGGCTAACGGAAATATCGAAGGCCGCTGCCGACAAGGCTATGTCGAGAGCCTCGTGAGCGTAGCTGCCGCCATAGGGCGAATGTCGGCTAATTAAGAGCAGGGACTGCATTTTCCTAGCCACCAAAAGTCACAATACGATCGGACACCATCATCGCCTCCACCCACTGGCCAAGGCCGGACAGCTCGAAAGCCTCGAAACTGTTAGCAGCGGCAGTTTCGTAGCGTGTTGATTCGCGCTGGTCCACGATTCCCCGGCGCAACGCACTGGAAATACACAAGACCATATCAATATTGTGTTGTTCGCCAAAGTTTTGCCAGGCGCGCGGCAGGTTTAGTTGATCCTGGGGGGCGATGGTAAAGGCGTTGCCGGTCAGTACGGCGTCGTGAAAGAAAAATACCCGAAATAACTCGTGACCGGATGAAATTGCTGCTTGCGCGAATTTCAATGCGCTGCTGACCGCAGGACTGGATTGGGGTGAACCTAGGACGAGCAGGGAAAATTTCATTTGTGTATCAAAAAGCCCCGGACTAGCGGGGCTTTTTTGTTTGCATCTCCGTTATCCAAATTCGACGAAAGATCAATCGTCGCCAGAGAAGGCCATCAGTATATGCAGCAGGCTTAAGAAGATATTGTAGATAGAAGCATACAAGGTGATGGTTGCGATGATGTAGTTGCGCTCCCCGCCATTAATAATCTGCCCGGTTTGGAACAGAATAATGGCACTGGAAAAGAGCATAAAGGCACCGGAGAGCACGAGATGCAGCGTCGGCATTTCAAAAACCAACACGGCAACCACGCCGAGTAGCAGAACAATTGCGCCTGCCGTAATAAAGCCCGACAGGAAAGAAAAGTCCTTCTTGGTGGTGATGGCGTAGGCAGACAGCCCGAGGAAGATAAAGGCAGTTCCACCCAGCGCTTGCATTACAATTTCAGAGCCAACGCTGCTCTGCATCAGTGCGTTGAGCAGAGGGCCAATGGCAAAGCCGACAAAGCCGGTAAAGCCGAAAACAGCGAGCAGCCCCCACGCACTGTTGGCTAGCATTTGCGCAAGGAACGACAGTCCGATAAAGCCGCCAAGGAAAACCCAGGGGTTTAAGGGCGCCGCGCCGCGGGCCAGATAGGCTGTTACCGCGCTAAACATCAGTGTCATGGCTAGCAGGAGGTAGGTGTTTTTCAGCACCTTGTTGGTGGTGCCGACAGCTTCAATACCAGCTGGTGATTGGGCAATGGTTCGGTCTTGCATCGCAGTCTCCGCGTAATGGTCGAACGTGCATAGATCATACTGCCCACAGCGCCAAAATCAAGGCATTCACGCGCAGTACGTCGGGAAAATTCAGGAGTGCTAACCGGTAGGATAAATGGCGGAGGGGCAGGGATTTGAACCCTGGGTGGGCGCTAACCCACGCCGGTTTTCAAGACCGGTGCATTCAACCACTCTGCCACCCCTCCGCGGCAGTCCGTGATTATACAGGCCTCTTTTTCACAAACAAGCGTGTAAACAGACTATTCTTGTCTCGGGGCAATAAAAGTAGCTTTTAATTTTTTTCCAGCATTGAGGGACACATGCTCGCGATTCAGCGTGATGCTTACCAATCATCAGATGGTGTAAGGATTTCATATTTGATTGCCGACAAAACGGCGGGAAAGGGCCCGCTCATCGTGTTTTGTCATGGCTTTCCGGGCCTCGCGTACAGTTGGCGACATCAATTGCTTGCAGCAGCCGATGCCGGCTACAGAGCCGTTGCTCTCGACATGCGAGGCTACGGTGAAAGCGATGCGCCTGAGGCGATAGCAGATTACTCCCTGATACATAGTCGAAGGGATCTACTAACACTGCTTGATACTCTGGGAGAGACCAGCGCCGTATTTGCGGGGCACGATTTTGGAGCCCCCGTTGTGTGGCACCTGGCGCTAACGGCCCCGGAGCGGGTTAGCGCTTTAATTGTCCTTAGTGTGCCTTACGATCACGACTACTATGGGAGATATGGGCGCGGGCAAGAGGATGAAGTTCCGCCAAGCGCAGTATTTTCATCTATCGCTAGAAAGCAATTTTTGCATGCGCATTATTTTCAGGCTCCCAATGTGGCCGAAGCAGAGCTGGATGCGCGCTGTAGTGAATTTCTGGAGCGGATATTCTGGGTGTTGAGTGCGAAAGGTGATTTGCTGACCGCCTTTGAAGAGGGTGATCCGCGCGGCGGCTATTTGGAAGCCTTGCCTGCAGTGCCAGAAAAATTGCCGTGGTCCTGGCTTAGCCTGGCTGATTTTGCTGTCTACACCGAGTCTTTTTCAACGTCTGGCTTTCGAGGTGCCTTGAACTGGTATCGGGT
>JBFJTG010000084.1:0-13923 GCA_041625575.1 Litorivivens sp. | reverse complement strand
TCTCGATGCAAAGCTGTTGTGCAAATAGCGAGCGCTGCGCACTCGATCCTTCAGCCATTGACTCGCCCCTGCGGGGGCTCGGGGCTGCGCCCCGTCGTCGCAAGGCTCCGACGTCCAAAATTGCGGTGCAATTTTGTCGGACACCTCACCAAACTCTTGTCTTCGGACTGCCGCAGCTCATTATGCGCCCATTCCGAAGGGCGGGTACTCTAACGGAAGTTGCCGGGAATGGCAATTGGCGCGCGGGTATGTAGAGCTGGAATGAATTTTGCTGGTTAAGCATGAACGCTTCATGGTTGCCGTCATTGTGCGATTGCTGTGACGGTCAAAAAGTTCTAAGGAATATTATGCTTTACTCGTCGGAAATGGTCGCGCTTCTACAGCAGCTGCGGGCCCGAATTTTGGCAGAATTCGGCGTCCGGATCCGTCTTGCAGATCCTGAACTTCTGCCTAGTTTGGTCGGATTTGCCAAAAAGAGTCGTGATCGTATGACTGTTGATGCGATTACGCGATTACTGGCGCTCGCGGGGCTTGAAGCGGAGTTAAGCCCCCCAAGGATGCTTGCCCAGAATCAGGCCGCCGCGCCTACCGAGGTTACCTATCGCGGTAGTAAGCTTAGCCGAACGTCCACCCCAGGTGCAGCCGAACTAGATCCGGCGTATACCGGAGCCAAGTCCTCCTCGTCGCGCCAGGTCTACAGGGGGCAGGTCGTCGTGAAATAGACTCATCCACGATAGGTACCTTGCATGGCAATGGTGCGCTTTTCGGCATTTAGCTATTCAGCTTGGGCAATTCAGGTGCGAATCCCCTGATAGACGTTTGTATAATCCTGCAGGTCGTGGGGTCGGGCTATTAACTTCGTGTCCGACTGCTTATCATTGCGTGCTTTGAGCTAATGTCTGCGGGTGATTATGAAGTGTGCAATCGTGCCGGTAACGGCCTACCAACAAAACTGTAGTGTGCTGGTGTGCGAGGCGACAGGTAAGGCCGCCGTGGTTGATCCGGGCGGTGATATAGACCGGATTAAAGAGGCCCTTGAGCAACTGGGGGGTACGCTAGACCGGATTTTCCTGACTCACGGTCATATGGATCACTGCGCTGCGGCAGACGATATGCGCAAGGAGTTCGGTGTTCCTATTATAGGGCCTCACAAAGAGGACAGCTTTTGGATTGATAAGTTACCCGAATGGTGTGAGATGTCTGGCTTTCCGCATGCGGACGCCTTCGTGCCGGATCAGTGGCTGGAGGATGGGGAGATTGTCACTTTGGGAGAGCAAAGCTTTCAGGTGCGACATTGCCCCGGCCACACACCAGGCCATGTAATCTTTTTTCATGAAGGTATGCGGCTCGCGATTGTCGGCGACGTATTGTTTCAAGGCTCTATCGGGCGTACGGACTTTCCGAAGGGCGACTACGACACCCTGATTGCGTCCATCCAGCAAAAACTGTGGCCCTTGGGTGATGACATCACCTTTATTCCCGGCCATGGCCCCACGTCGACTTTCGGGCAGGAGCGCCAATCCAACCCCTTCGTGGCTGACAAGCGCTTCGGCTAATAATAAGAAATAGAGATAAATATGAACGACTTTCGTGTGCTACTTGGGCTTTTGTTCTTTGTCGCCGCCGGAGCCTACGGGCAGGAGCGTTGCGGGAGCGCTAATGTCGACACTAGTGAAAGCCAGGGTAGCTGGGGATACGGCCTGCAAAACCATCGCTACCAGCGCGACACCCAAATCACTGCCTCCAATGTAAAGAACCTGGAGTTGGCCTGGGTCTACAAGCTGGATGATAAAAAAGATCCGCACTCTTTCCCTCTTGTGACACAAGACTCTGTCGTGGTGGGCAGTCGGGCGGGCTTAGTTCATGCCCTGGATAAAATCAGTGGTTGTTTGCGCTGGCAGTTCGACGCCGGCGCTGACATCCGCACGGCGATTGTTGCTGGCGCGGAAGGGCTTATTTACTTTGGTACCGCAGGTGGAGAGGTTGTAGCCTTGAAACTGGCTGATGGGCAGCTGGCTTGGCGGCAGAAGGTGTCTCGCCACTTTGCGGCGATGGTTACGGGCTCACCGACTTATCATGACGGTCGTCTTTACGTTCCAGTGTCTTCTTTTGAAATGTTTGTCGCCATCATACCAATTTACCCGTGCTGTGACTTTCAGGGAGCGCTGGTGGCGCTGGACGCTAAAACCGGCAAGTACCTATGGCATAGGAGTACGATCGATGAACCGGCTAAAAAAGTGGGTACGCGCTGGTTTGTGATTCCAAAGTACGCTCCCTCGGGCGTGCCGGTGTGGTCGGCACCGGCCATTGATTCGAAGCTGGGCCAAATAGTCATTGGTACGGGCGAAAACTACTCGGCGCCCGCTTCCGCCAACAGCGATTCGATTATGGCGCTGAGCCTTAAAGACGGCTCTGTGCGCTGGAGCAAGCAGTTCACGGCCAACGACACCTGGAACGTGTCCTGCGAAACGCCGTTGACCGCCAACTGTCCGGAGAATCAGGGGCCGGATTTTGATTTTGGGGCTCCCGTTATTTTGCATACCCTGGCCAATGGTCAAAAGCTGGTGTTGGCGGGGCAGAAATCGGGCATGGTATATGCTCTGAATGCTGACGATGGCAGTGAGCTTTGGCGTCACCGCACGGGTAGCGGCGGCAAGTTGGGCGGTATTCACTGGGGCATGGCGATAGATCCGCTGCTTCATACCTTATTTGTCCCCATTAGCGACCGTACCAGCGGCTGGATTACCAACCGTGATACAGAGGGTCCGGCGCGCAGTGGTTTGCTTGCCCTCGATATTGCTACGGGTAGGGAGCTTTGGCACCAGCCGATCGTGGATGGATGTAATAATAGACAGGACTGCCACAATGGGGTGTCAGCGAGCCTGACCAGCAGCCCTGGTTTGATCTGGGCCGGGTATACTGAGGGTATTTGATGGCCAAAGTGGTGAGCCGCTTTGGTCTTTCGATACCTGGGGTCCCCTCACTGCCGTGAACGGCCAGGCAGAAGGTGGTTCTATGGATGTGCACGGCGCATTTATTGATAGAGAAATGGTATTTGTATCATCAGGTTACGGCAGTTTTGAACAGAAAGGTGGCAATGCCTTTGTCGCATTTCGCCTGTCACAGGAGTAGGGTAAAACGCCAATGAGCGACAAATTGACCCATATCGATGCGCAGGGCAATGCGCAAATGGTGGATGTGACCGACAAGGCTGTCACCTCGCGGGAGGCCTTGGCACAGGCCATTATCAGCATGAAGCCCGAGACGCTGGCGATGATCGTGGCAGGTGGCCACAAAAAAGGTGATGTGCTTGCAGTAGCCCGTATTGCAGGTATTCAGGCAGCCAAAAAATGCGCCGACCTCATTCCGCTCTGTCATCCCCTCATGCTCAGTTCCGTCAAGGTGGACTTGACGCCGGATCAAAACGCAAGCTGTGTGCGTATTGAAGCCAGATGCCGGCTCTCGGCGCAGACAGGAGTGGAGATGGAGGCGCTTACCGCTGCTTCGGTGGCCGCGTTGACGGTTTACGACATGTGCAAGGCTGTGGACAAGGGCATGGTGATCGGTGAGGTTAAGCTGCTTGAAAAAAGTGGCGGCCGTTCGGGTGACTGGCGGGCGGAGGCATGATCAAGGTCCTGTTCTTTGCCAAACTTCGTGAAAGTCTTGGTCAAAACGAATACAGCGCGCATGTTAAAGCGCCATTGAGTATACAGGCGTTGAGAGAGCACATTCTCACAGAGCGGCCGGCGTGGCGTGATGCGCTGTGTGCAGCGAATGTGATTGTTGCCTGTAACCAGGAAGTCGCAAATCCGGAGACCCTGGTGAGCGATGGCGACGAAGTAGCTTTTTACCCTCCGGTTACAGGAGGCTAAATGATGTCCGGGATAGCGATCAAAATTCGTGTCGATGAGGCAGGTTTTGATGTGGGGGCTGAAACCTCTGCCATATTGCAGCACTCAACTGGCATTGGCGGATTGGCCAGCTTTGTTGGCGTAATGCGAGACAACAATGAGGGCAGGCAGGTTCAAGGCATGTTACTTGAGCACTATCCTGCCATGACGAGCAAGGCCTTGAGGTCAATCGTCGATGAAGCGGCGAGTCGCTGGCCCCTGGAGGCCGTTACCCTTATTCATCGCGTGGGTAAGTTGAAGCCCGGTGACCAGATTGTGCTGGTACTAAGCGCGGCCGCGCACAGGGGAGAGGCTTTTTCAGCTTGCGAATTCATCATGGATTACCTCAAGACCCGCGCGCCTTTTTGGAAAAAGGAGCTCACCGATAGCGGCGAACGCTGGGTTGAGGCGCGTTGTAGTGATGAGCAAGCAGCCGAACGTTGGGGCAAGTAGTTCGATGCCCGGGACAGTTGCAAATCCTTCGGCGCTGTTCTAGTTGCTTCGGACGAGTCTCGGATTCTCCGGGTACGTTAAAATAGCCGGGCAGCCGTGTATAATGCGCGGTCTTTATCTAATTTTGAAACAGGAATAATTATGAGCTTGGACAGCCGCGAATTCCGCAATGCTCTGGGGCGATTTCCCACGGGTGTGTGCGTGATAACCGCTAATCCCGCAGGTTATGAGCCCTTTGGCATGACCGTTAATTCTTTTGCCTCGGTATCGCTTGATCCTGCGCTGGTGCTGTGGAGCTTGCAGAACGATTCCGAGTGTTTTGCGGCCTTTGAAAAAGCCGACAAATACGCCGTTAATATACTCGCCGCTGACCAGATGGCCCTGTCGAATCTTTATGCTAAAAAAGGTGATCATGCTCTCGACAAAGCGCACTACACAATGGGTCGGCACGGAACACCATTGATCCGCGGTGCCCTGACCAGTTTTGAATGCGATATTTGGGCTCGCTATGAAGGCGGCGATCACACTATTCTCGTCGGAAAAGTTGAACATATGCAGAATAATGCTGCCGACAATCCCTTGCTGTTTTTCTCGGGTAAGTATCGGGAGCTTCGTTAGCCGATATGAATTATTGCAGTGAATGTGGAAAGTCGGTTGAGCAGCGAATTCCAGACGGGGATGATCGTTTGCGCTATGTCTGCAGTCACTGCGATATTATCCATTACCACAACCCTCGAGTGATCGTAGGCTGCCTAATTACGCAGGGCCCGCAAATATTGCTTTGCCGCCGTGCGATTGAACCCCGCAAAAACTACTGGACAGTGCCTGCCGGTTTTCTTGAGAACGGTGAAACCATGTTGCATGGTGCGCTGCGTGAATCCCGGGAAGAAGCCTGCGCGGACGTTGACGGCGAAGCACTCTACCGATTGTTTGATATCCCGCGTATTAATCAAGTTTATGTGTTTTATCGTGGCGAACTTCGGGATGACAAATTCGGAATTGGGCCGGAAAGCCTTGAAGTGAAATTGTTCGACGAAGCGGACATTCCCTGGGCGGAACTCGCCTTTCCGGTCGTTACCGACTTACTGACAGAGTATCTTCAGGATCGAAAAACGGGGAACTTCCCCGTGCGCGTAGCAGAACCCGGCCCCCTTTGGGCGGAACACACGGGCTGGAATAAAAAGTCACGTTGATTTCCCGTAGTCGATGCGTGCGCGGCTAACCACTAATAAGAGAGCATAATGACCACGCTTCCCATGATGATTGGCATACTGGCGCTTGGCTTGTTGTTGGGCGGCATTATTGGCGATCTTCGCCGTCGGCACCTCGCACAGAAAGAGTTGCAGAGCGGCAAGCTCGAATCCGGCGGTTTGGCTATAAAGCTGGAAGCAGCCCAGATTCAGAGCCAGCGCTTCAGTAGTGAATTGAAGGAAGCGCGCGTTCAGATTCAGGCTTTGTCTAGCGAGAATGCCAGTTTGGGCACTCGCCTGGAAGAGCAGAGTCGAATCAACGAGGAAAAACTCAAGTTGCTTGAAACTGCGCGCGAACAACTTTCAATGCAGTTTAAGCAGCTTGCGGATTCAATTTTCGAAAACAAGCAGCAGAGCTTTACCCAAAGCAGCAAGCAAACACTCGAGACGATGCTCAACCCCTTTAAGGAACAATTGAAGGAATTTCGCAGTCGGGTCGACAATATCTACGATCAGGAAACGCGCGACAGAAGCTCCCTCAAAGAACAGCTCGCGCAATTGCAGCAGATGAACCAGCGTATGAGCACCGAAGCGCTGAACCTGACGCGCGCACTGAAGGGTGATAGCAAGGCGCGAGGCAACTGGGGGGAGGTCATTCTCGAGCGGGTGCTCGAAGAGTCGGGACTGCGCAAAGGTCACGAATACGAAACCCAGACAAGTTATACAGAGCAGGACGGGCGGCGCTTGCAGCCCGATGTTGTCATTCACTTGCCTGACAACAAGGACATTGTCATTGATGCCAAAGTGTCACTGGTTGCCTACGAACAATATACAAGTGCCGAGGAAGACAGCGAACGTAAGCAGGCGCTGCAGGGGCATATTCGTTCGATCAAGCAGCATATTGACGGTCTTAGCCTTAAGTCTTATGAGCACATCGAAGGCATCCGGACGCTAGACTTCGTACTTATCTTTATCCCTATTGAATCGGCCTTTATGGCTGCCTTCGATGCTGATCCGGAATTGTTTCGCTCGGCTTATGAGAAAAACATAATCGTCGTGAGTCCCACGACGCTGTTGGCGACTCTGCGCACAGTGCAGAGCATCTGGCGCTATGAGCATCAGAACCAGAATGCCGAAACAATTGCCAGAGAAGCGGGTGGCCTTCACGATCAGTTCGTATTGGTACTCAATTCGCTGGAAGATCTGGGTAAGCACATTGATCGCAGTCGAGAGGCTTATGATAAAACCGTTGACCGCATTAGCCGCGGCAGGGGCAATATAGTCCGCCGGGTAGAGCGTTTGGAGAAACTGGGTGCGAAGGTCAAAAAGACCCTGCCGCGCAAATTTACTGATGATGGTGGCGACGAAGCGCTGCTGGACTCTGACAATCAGGAATAAGAGGAACGAACGATGGCTCATCCCAAAGTTGGCAATATGGCACCTGCCTTCAGTCTGCTGGATCAGGACGGCAATAAGGTCGCCCTAAAAGATTTTAAGGGTAAGAGCAATGTTGTGCTGTACTTTTACCCCAAGGCGATGACGCCCGGTTGTACCGTGCAGGCCTGCGGAATACGCGACAGTAAAGCGGCATTTAAAAAACTGAACACGGTCGTGTTAGGCGTAAGCCCTGACCCCGTTGCCCGACTGCCGCGTTTCATTGAAAAGCAGGACTTGAATTTCACCCTATTATCGGATGAAGACCACGCTGTTGCGGACAAGTATGGTTGCTGGGGTATGAAAAAATTTATGGGCCGTGAATTTATGGGTCTTATCCGGACCACATTTATCATAGGTAAGGACGGTCGTCTATTGCAGGTTATGGACAAATTTAAGACCAAGACGCATCACGACGATGTATTGGATTGGCTTAAACAAAACCTGTGATTTGCCGGCGCTGCGGGCCTGTTTGCCCCAGCCTGCGTGGCCAACAAAGCGTGCTAGAATAGCGAGTCCGGCACTTGAAATTATCGCACCTGGTGATTCCATGAAAAAATTTATGTATACGGCGATAACGCTGCTGACTCTGGGCATTGTGTTTGGTTCGATTTTTGGCTGGATAGATTTTCGGGAGCGAATGATTGGCAGCTTTATAGCGGCCTATGTGCCCCCCGCCGTAGGCGTTGAAGCTGAACCGGCTAAAGCAGGGCAGTGGGACAACACTTTGGCGGCCATCGGTACGATACAGGCCGTTAACGGTGTCGATATTACGACTGAGGTGGCCGGATTAGTACAAGAAATATATTTTGCATCCGGCCAGACCGTGCAGGAAGGCGACGTTCTTATTCAGTTGGACGATAAGGTTGAACGCGCCAACCTGAAAAGTTTTAAGGCTCAGCTGCGACTTGCGCAAATCAATTTCGATCGCGATGCTCGGCTGCTTCGTTCCAACTCAATATCACGAACAGCTTTTGATAAAGTTGAGGCGACTTTGCATGACATGCAGGCACAAGTCGAAAGTACTCAGGCGAAAATATCCCAGAAGAAAATAAAGGCCCCTTTTGCGGGACGATTAGGCATACGTCAAATCAATGTCGGCGAATTCATCAATACTGGCGATGAAATCGTAACCCTACAAGCGCTAGATGAATTGCTGATTGATTTCAGCGTACCTGAGCAACATTTTCCCAAGCTTTTTGTAGGTCAGCCCTTGCGATTTACTGTGCCGGCTTTTGGCGAAACCGTGTTTGAGGGGGCGTTGTCTTCAATCAATGCCAAGGTTGATGAGACGACGCGTAACATTCAGGTGCAGGGTAGTTTTAGTAATAGTGATCTGACGATTGTACCGGGGATGTTTGCCAATGTTACCGTAGTACTCGATCAGCATCAGGATGTTATCACTGTTCCTCAAACAGCGATTAGCTACTCCTTATACGGTGATTCGGTTTTTGTTGTAAGCGAACAGGATTTAAACCTGAAAACACCTGATACAACGGTGAGCCTCTTTGGATTTGATATTGATCTGTCGGCTATCCACACAATGGAGACGCCCCCGGAGCGAGGATTGGTAGTCAGTCGACGCTATATTAAACTGGGGCAGCGTCGTGATGGCGAGGTGGCAATACGAGAAGGTATTGCGGCGGGCGAGCTTATCGTCACAGCGGGGCAGCTAAAACTGAACAACGGCACGCGCGTAAAGGTCGTCGATCTGTCAGATAAAGCGGGATAGAGCGCGTATGAATTTTACCGATATTTTCATACGTCGCCCCGTCCTGGCTATTGTACTTAGCCTGCTAATGTTGGTTGCCGGGCTTAAAGCCTTTGATAGTCTGCCGTTGAGGCAATATCCCGAAATCACCTTTCCTGCGATTAACGTCACTACGGTCTATCCGGGGGCTTCTGCTTCACTTATCAAGGGCTTTGTAACAACACCGATCCTGAACGTATTAGGGTCTGCCGAGGGCGTTGCCTACCTTACGGCAACCAGTACCGATGGTGTCTCCACCATTACTATTTTTCTAACGCCGGACTACGACGTAGATTCCGCTTTTCTTGAAGTTAGCGCCAAGGTTAATAAAGTTCGCAGTGAGTTGCCAAAGGCGTCTGAAAACCCCCTTGTCGAGAAGATGGAGGCGATGGGTTCTGACACTCTGCAGTATATTAGTTTCGTCAGCGATGTGGTGAGTCAGGAGCAAATCACTGACTACCTAACTAAAGTTGTACTGCCTGAGATCAGCACGATTGAGGGAATGGGGCAGGCGGAGATTCGTGGCAAGCGCTCTTTTGCGATGCGGATTTGGCTAAATAGCGATCGTATGGCTTCTTTGGGAGTGTCGACCCAGGATATTGAAAAGGCGCTCGCTCAGAATAATTTCCAAAGTGCAGCGGGTAAAATCGATAGCGCCTATGTCAGTTTTTCGGTAAGTGCCGAAACTGATTTGAGCTCTGTATCTGATTTTGAGCAAATAGTTATTCGTAGTGACGGCCACACTCTCGTGCGTCTTGGCGATGTTGCACGGATTGAGCTTGGCGCTGAGCACTATCGCGATGTTATTCGCTATGGCGGCAAGCGCACCGTGTTTATTAAGACGAATTCGGCGGCAAGCGCGAACCCTGTTGATGTCGCCAGAAATGTGCGCGAGGCCTTGCCAGAGTTAAGCAAGCAGTTGCCACCAGAATTAACAATGGAGTTGGTTTTCGATACAACTTTTGCTATTGAGCGCTCGATCAATGAGGTCATAAAGACGCTGCTCGAGGCAAGCCTCATTGTTGTACTTGTTATTTTCGTCTTTCTGGGCAATCTACGTTCCGTCATTATTCCGGTAGTAACAATTCCCCTGTCTTTGATTGGCGTCATGGTGCTGATGTTGACGATGGGCTTTTCAATCAATTTGCTGACTTTGCTAGCTATGGTGCTGGCCATCGGTCTTGTCGTCGACGACGCTATTGTGGTGCTGGAGAATATACAGCGCCATATTGAAGAGGGTGCCAGCACAAGGGATGCTGCGGTAATGGGCGCGCGCGAAATTGCTTTTCCAGTCATCGCCATGACTCTGACTTTGGCTGCCGTCTATGGACCGGTCGGCTTTCTCGGCGGATTGACGGGAGCGCTATTTACCGAGTTTGCATTTACTTTGGCGGCGGCTGTTATTGTTTCGGGTATCGTTGCACTTACGCTATCGCCAATGATGTGTTCGCGGCTTCTGAAGTCTGACGAGCAGAGCGGCAGCTTTGCGCAGGGAGTAAACTCTGTGTTGGAGGCGTTAACGCAGCTGTATTTGCGGGCGCTCAACGAAGCGATAAAGATGCGCTGGCTGACAGTTTTGTTTTGCGGAATCATTCTGACCTGTATCTATTTTTTGTATGACTCCATTCAACAGGAGTTGGCGCCGCTGGAAGACGATGGTGTGGTCACAGTCGCGGGTACCGGTCCGATCGATGCAAACGCGAGCTACATGGAAAAGTACGTGGCACAGGCTGAGGCCGCGGTAGCAGGGGTTGAAGAGCGAGACCGCAGTTTCTTTTGGGTTTCGGACAACAGTGTGTTTTCGCTGGTTATGCTCAAGCCCTGGGAAGATAGAGAGCGCAGTGCGAAAGAGGTGCAGGATGCCTTGCTGGCGGATCTGAACGATGTCACAGGCCTGCAGTTATATACCTACAATATGCCGTCATTGCCCGGTGCCAGCGGCGGCTTGCCTCTGCAATATGTTCTGACGGCGACGGTTTCTGATGAATTGCTATTTCAGGTCGCTAGTACCATTCGGGAGGAGGCCACGGCCAGTGGTTTGTTTACCTATGTGAGCCAGGATCTGAAGTTCAACAAACCGGAATTGGTGCTAAGTGTGAACCGCTCAATTGCCGGCGAGCTGGGTATATCCATGGAGGCGATTGGGCAGACATTATCAAGCTATCTTGGTGAGGCAAATACGGGTCGCTTTAGTGTCGACAACAGAAGCTACAAGGTCATCGCTCAGGCTGACAGTGAATTCCGTTATAACCCTGAGTCCTTGGCGAACTATCATGTAAAAGCCATGGGCGGCCAAA
Organism: Litorivivens sp.; assembly: GCA_041625575.1. GTDB lineage: Bacteria > Pseudomonadota > Gammaproteobacteria > Pseudomonadales > Spongiibacteraceae > Litorivivens. The sequence continues at coordinate 2,909 of JBFJTG010000084.1, read as the reverse complement.
TGGTTCCCTTGTCGACTTTTATTACTATGGAAATCAAATCGTCTCCAAACAAGCTGAGTCAGTTTCAGCAATTGAATGCTACCTACATCGGCGCGATGTTGGCACCGGGGGTGAGCATGGGCGAGGCGGTAAGGTATATGGATGAGTTATCCGCGAAAGTACTGCCCGATGGTTTTGGCCACGATTATATGGGGCAGTCCCGCCAGTTTCTGGAGGAGGGCAATGTACTTCTCGCAACCTTTGGTTTTTCCTTCCTGCTCATTTATCTGGTCTTGGCTGCGCAGTTTGAAAGTTTCCGTGATCCGATTATTGTTTTGATCAGTGTGCCAATGTCGGTGTGTGGTGCGCTTATCCCATTGGCTATCGGACTCTCTACATTGAACATTTATTCCCAGATCGGCCTGATAACGCTGATTGGCTTAATTAGTAAACACGGCATTTTGATTGTGGATTTTGCCAATAATTTGCAGGAGTCTGAAGGCCTGAGTGTCCGCGAAGCGGCAAAGCGTGCGGCGGCTGTGCGTTTACGCCCTATCCTGATGACAACGGCCGCGATGGTCTTTGGTGTATTACCACTACTTTTGGCAAGTGGTGCGGGTGCAGAAAGCCGTTTTAGTATTGGCTTGGTCATTACCGCGGGCATGTCGATTGGCACCGTTTTTACCTTGTTTGCAGTGCCTGTGCTGTACACCTATATTGCGCGGGATCGACGGCCGCAAGAGGGCTGATTTTTATTTATTTTTCGGAGGTCAACAATGAAGGGCGAAGAGTATATACAGCAGGCGATACAAACTGAATCCCAACCCAGCGAAGAGCAGCTATCGCGCGTCAATTTGCGCATTTTGCATGCCTTGATGGGTTTGCAGACGGAGACGGCAGAATTAACCGATGCGGTTAAGCGCCATATCTTCTACGGTACTGAGCTGGATAAAGTTAATCTTGTTGAAGAGATAGGCGATGTGTTCTGGTACGTTGCGATTCTTATGGATGAGCTAAAAATCGATGTTGGCGACAAGGCAAGTTTCGAGCATGCCATGAAAGTGAATATTGAAAAATTACGCGCGCGCTATCCCAATAAGTTTACCGAGCACGATGCGGTAAACCGTGACTTGAATACTGAGCGTAAAATTCTCGAGCAGTAGGATTTTTCTAGCCTTGGTTTTTCGCCAGCAGGGCTAGCTCCCACAGAGTCGACTTTGTAGGAGCCAGCCCTGCAGGCGAACCAAGCCCCTTACCTAAAACGCCTGCGCCTTATGCGAGCTCCTATTGCAACAATAGCTGCGACCCAAAAGTTGGAAAATTGTGAACTCACCCCTCTGCTTTAAAGCCGGCCCGGCGGCAAAAAAAATTATAGACGAAAACGGGATTAGCCCTGACACCATCGATGCCATTGCCGGTGCCGCAGGCGGGCCCAAATGGTTGGTGCTGGCTGCCATGGACAAACTCCTGTTTGGCGACTGGCTCAAGCCACGCAGTCGCCCCTTACCTTTGGTGGGCGCCTCTATTGGCAGTTGGCGCTTCGCCGCTGTTTCTCACACAGACGCGGTGGCTGCTATAGAGCGCTTGGAGCGTTTGTACATCGAGCAGTCCTTTAGTCTTAAGCCCTCGATTACCGAAGTGACGCAAACGGCAAGGCTTATACTACGCGAGCTTCTTGGTGAATCCGGTGCTAAAGAAATTTTGGCTCATCCCTGGGCTCGCCTGCATATTGTAACGGCGCTATGTCGAGGCTGGGCAGGGCGCGATGAGCGGCTGCTCATGTCGACAGGCTTTGGTATTGCCACGGCGATCAATACCATAAACCGCAATGCGCTCGGAGTTTGTCTTGAGCGGCATGTCTTTGCGGATAGCCGTCCCGGTCGATTGGAACAAGCGGCGTTTCCCGGATTCTCTACACGTCTCGCGGATTTGAACGAGGCTAATATTGCTGACGCATTGCTGGCCAGTGGCTCTATACCTTTTGTAATGGAGGCGGTTTCTATCGTCGCAGAGCAGTCGCCTAAATATCGCGACGGGGGCATGGTGGATTACCACATGGATTTGCCACTTAGCGATGACGGTCTCGTCTTGATGCCGCATTTTTCCAAGTTGATTGTGCCGGGTTGGTTGGATAAGTTTGTACCTTGGCGCAAACCGAAGTTTCTTGATAATACGCTAGTAATTCACCCGAGTGATGAGTGGATTGCCAGCTTACCCAATCGAAAAATCCCGGATCGTAAGGATTTTCACCTCTACGGTGAAGACTATTACGCCCGTGTTCGTGATTGGCGTACAGTGGTAGAGCGTAGCGAGGAGCTGGCCGACTTTCTTGCAGAGCGCCTCGAAAAGCAAGATTGGGACAATTTCATTATGGCGCTTTAAGTTCTACTGATATTCGAGAAACTCAGTGCTGCCGGCATCTTTTCTTAGAAAGCGTATGTAAGCGTTTGATGGATCAATAGGGATAGTGTGGCTGGTGCCTGCATACATTCGGTGGGCGGGAATGACTCTACAATTTACTCCTTTTGCCTCACACTGCTCCCCTGCATACAGCAGGAAATTACTGTTGCCGGTATTGGTAAATGTTATGGCATTCTCCGTGCGCTTGACGGTAAAGCTGGTGTCAGGCGAGCTTGGCCGGTATGACACCAGAATATCGTAGTTAAAAACCACTTGAATCATCGGTTTTTTTGATGAGCCTGAATCCGGAATGTTGACGGGGCGCACGAGCAATCGATATATAAAGTCGGTTTCCCTGGGGATACTGATGAAGGACAGGCGGGCCTTTCTGCGCTCCCCGGGTGCAAGGGTAAATTCCGTGGGAGTTACGATAACGCCCAACTCCCGCGGATTATCTATTTTGATGCGCTTTTCCTGGGGTGTCCCGGGGTTAATTATCTTTGAAATCTCAAGTGTAACGTCCTGCGGGC
>JBFJTG010000083.1:0-14031 GCA_041625575.1 Litorivivens sp. | reverse complement strand
GGCGCAGGCTTTGATGGACTGGCTACTTGATGAAACGCTGGCCGCGATTATTATTTGTCCGTCCAACCCCTTTGTGAGTGTTGACCCGATTTTGCAATTAAAGGGCGTACGCGAGGCGATGTTGAAGAGCCGCGCGCCGGTGGTGGCAGTGTCACCCATCGTCGGCGGAATGGCAGTAAAAGGGCCCGCGGCCAAAATGATGGAAGAGTTGTCGATGCCGGCCAGTGCCGATGCGGTCGCGGCCTGGTACGACGATTTATTGAGCGGTTTTGTGATTGATATTGTCGATCAAAGTCTGGCATCGTCGCTGTCGATGCCATGCAAGGTGGTATCTACTCTGATGGGCTCTCTTGCCAGCAAGCGTAAGCTTGCTCTGGATGTGCTCGACTTTAGTAAACAGCTAAATTAGTGTGACTTAGCATGTGGACCTTTATACCCCTAAAAGATTTCGTTCAGGCCAAGCAGCGTTTGTCGGGCTTTCTCAGCCCCTCCGAGCGACGCTGCCTTTTTCAGGCCATGGTCGAAGACGTACTCGATGTGCTCACCCAATTACAGGGTTTGGAGCGAATTATCCTGTTGTCGGATGACCCCACGGCGAAGTTGCTGGCCGAGCATTACGATATTGAGTGCTGGAGTGAAAAGACCCTGGGCGGTCCCGGTCTGAATCCGGTTGTTAACGCAGCGGTGCAGTCGGTTAAAGGGCAGGTGAACAGTGTCATGGTCGTGCACGGTGATTTGCCGCTGGCGTCACTCGATGAGTGGGAGCTTTTTATCAGCACGCACGAACAGATTGCGAACGCCGAGAAGGTAACCATTATTACTGATCGACAGTGCGACGGCTCGAATGTTGTGCTGAGTAGCCCGCCGGGCATGCTGAGCTACCAGTATGGTTCCGAGTCCTGCCATCGCCACCGTGCCCAAGCCCAGAGCAAAGGGATGACGGTGGAAATTATGGAACTCCTGGGGCTAAGCCGTGATATGGACGATGGTGAAGATTTGGCGGAACTGTTTATTCGCGATTGGGGCAGCCGAGCGCCAAAAACACTGCAATACCTGCGTGAAAATAAATTGGATCAACGCATCAAGGCTCTGACTGCTGGCGAAGCCAACAGCGCATTTATCAAAACGGAAGCGGTAAGGGATTAATGAGTAATTGGCAGGCAGTAGCGGCAAAGGCACGGCAGCGACAGCCGCTGAATGAGAGCGAGGCATTGTCGCTGGCTGAGCTCGATAGCGAGCATGATGTCGAATTACTGGCGCTGGCCAGTAGTCTGCGTGACAGCGGCTTTCGCAATATTGTCACCTACTCGCGTAAGGTGTTTATTCCGCTCACCCACCTCTGCCGCGATGTTTGCCACTACTGCACCTTTGCAAAAACACCCAAGCGTATCGATTCACCCTATATGTCGGTGGATCAGGTGCTGGATTCCGTACGAGCTGCGCAGGCGATGGGTTGCAAGGAAGCCCTGCTGACTCTGGGTGAAAAGCCCGAGCTTCGCTACAAGGCTGCGCGCGATGCCCTGGCTGAAATGGGCTTTGCGACCACGCTTGAATACGTAGCCCATGTTGCCAAACGCATACTCGAAGAAACGACTCTGCTGCCGCATATCAATGCCGGCTGTATGACGGCAGAAGAAATTGCCATGTTGCGGCCGGTATCGGCCTCTATGGGCATCATGCTGGAGTCGGCATCCGAGCGCCTCACTGAAAAAGGCATGCCGCATTACGGTTCACCCGATAAAGATCCGCAAGTGCGCTTGGAAACCATGCGCCTGGCGGGCGAAGCGGCGGTGCCTTTCACCTCCGGCATTTTGATTGGCATTGGCGAAACTCGCCGCGAGCGTATTGAATCTCTGTTGGCTTTGCGCGCAGTGCATGAAGAGCATGGTCACTTACAAGAGATCATTGTTCAGAATTTTCGGGCCAAAGCCGACACTAAAATGGCGCAGGCGCCCGAACCCGATCTAGCCGAATTGTTGTGGACCATTGCCGTGTGCCGCCTGATTTTTGGCCCGCACATGAGTATTCAGGCTCCGCCCAACTTGAGTCCGGGCGTGTTGGAGAAGATTGTTGGCGCCGGCATTAATGACTGGGGTGGTGTTTCGCCATTGACTCCCGATTTCGTGAATCCGGAGGCGCCGTGGCCGCATTTGGAAGAGCTTGCGCGGGAAACGTCAGTTGCCGGTAAGTTTTTGCAAGAGCGTTTGACGATATACCCCCAATACGCTGTTGATGCCGGGCGCTGGCTAGACAAGGCCCTGCATACACGGGTATTGGCTGCGGTGGACGCCGAAGGTTTTCCCCGCACCGATAGCTGGATTAGCGGTCAGCATAGCGAATTGCCGGCAGATGATTTGCACTGGCTCGCAGCGCAGCCCGAAGACCGTGAGATATCAGGCGATGTACGCGGCATTCTTGCGCGCGCGAGCGCCGGTGAAGCCTTGAGCGAGTCTGAGCTTGTTCGACTGTTTCAAAGTCGGGGGCCCGATTTTGCCGCCGTATGTCGCGCTGCGGATGAACTGCGTCAAAAGAAATGTGGCGATCGCGTTAGCTACGTCGTTAATCGCAACATCAATTACACCAATATCTGCTACTTCAAGTGCCAGTTCTGCGCATTTTCAAAGGGCAAACTCAGTGAAAATTTGCGCGGTAAACCTTACGATTTGAGCGCGGATGAAATAAGTCGACGCTGTATAGAAGCCTGGCAACGCGGCGCGACGGAAGTGTGTATGCAAGGTGGAATACACCCTGAATACACCGGGCAAACCTATCTTGATATTCTTGCCACTGTGCGCAGCGCAACACCGGACATGCATATACACGCATTTTCACCGCTGGAGGTGTGGCAGGGCGCAGCAACCCTGGGTCTTTCGGTGAGCGAATTTTTGCAGCAACTGAAATCTGCCGGATTGAATACCTTACCCGGTACGGCTGCCGAAATTCTGGACGACGAAGTTCGCGCGATTATCTGCCCGGACAAAATCAATACGGAGCAATGGCTCGACGTGATGGAGGCCGCGCATCAACAGGGCTTTCGCACCACCGCGACCATTATGTTTGGCCATGTGGAAGGTCTTCATCATTGGGCCAGGCATTTGTTGAGAGTGCGCTATTTACAATCTCGGACGGGTGGTTTTACCGAATTTGTGCCGCTGTCATTTGTTGCTTCCGAGGCACCCCTGTATTTGAAAGGCAAGGCGCGGCGCGGCCCGACTTTTCGCGAGTCGGTACTCATGCATGCTGTTGCGCGCCTGACTTTCCATGGTCTCATCGACAATATTCAAGCCTCCTGGGTCAAGCTCGGCCACAGCGGAGTTGAAGCCTGCCTGAATGCCGGTGTGAACGATGTTGGTGGTACATTGATGAATGAAACCATCACCCGCGCCGCCGGTGCGAGTCACGGCCAGGAAACTTCACCCCAGGAAATGGATGCCTTGATAAGCGCCATGCAGCGCGAACCATTGCAGCGCACAACCTTGTATACCCCGGTGAGCGAGGAGCGTCGAAAGACAGCCTGCGAGGCAGGTGCATTGCTTGAGGTGGTGAATACCCCGGCCAAAAAATATGAACGTCGCGGCGAGCGAAAGAAATTGCTGCGCAATATTTCGGAAAACCTCATCGCTTCGGGGTAGGTGGCGGTGCCGGCACTTGCCCTACAATCTGGATAATATCGATAAAACAGACAGGGAGAAATAGGATGGCGGCGACACCTGATCAGGTCAGGGCGGTTATAGACAGCTACTGCAAAGCGTGGAGCACTAACGACAAAGACCTCTTGCTTTCACTCTTTGCAGAAGACGCAAGCTGGGAAGATCCCGTCGGTACTCCGGCCTTTGTCGGTCATGCAGGTATAAGCCAGTTCTGGGATTTCGCCCATCCCGCCGATAGTGGCCGGCAGCTGACCCCAGTTCCGCACCAGAAGATTGCCTGCGGCAATGAAGGGATTCTTCGCTTCACAATGCAAGTGCGCATTCCTGCTGAAAACAAAGGTTTGGATTTGCTGGTGACCGATCATTTCGAAATTAATGACGAGGGTAAAATTCAGCGTGCCCGTGCGTTTTGGGATGAGGGCTGTGTGTCCTGCCCCGAGGGGATGGAGATGTTCATTCCCGATATGAGCGACGCTCACGGCTGAGAATCGCTAAGCTTTCGCCTGCAGGGCAGGCTCCCACAAATATTGGTTTGTCATGTAGGAGCCTGCCCTGCAGGCGAAAGCCCCCGTTCTATCCATAAAAAAAGCGAGCCCGTTATGAAAAAGGGACTCGCCTAGACCTTGCGACTATTTACGCGGCGGCTCTTAGCCCTTTTTCGGAGCTCCGCCCTCACCCGGCCAGCGCGTACCGCTAATGGTGTCCGCGAAGGGCCAGTAGGCTTTACCGTCTAGTGGGCCGGCCTTGGTGATGCTGCGGCCCTTAAAAGTCGGCGTCCATAGTCGCGCTGATATTTGTTCGAGCATCGGCAGTTTACTGGCTATGGGATCCCAGGCGCTGTCACGGAGGATCACTTCACCTTTCAGTTCCTGCAAAAATGCCGTCCCGTATTGGGTGTGAACGTCTACGACATGCGGCGGAAAATCATAGGTTTCGGGCTGCATGTCCACAGAGCGGATGCTTTTGATCCACCACTCGTGCTCTTCGTGGTCTTCCGGGTTGGGCAAGGTTTTGACAACATCACCGGAGAATTCGATAAAGGTTGTGCCCTGGTGAATAACCTTGGCTTCCACGTGATCCATTAATCGGTAGTAGTGAGTTGTAACGGGGTATTTCGGCTGTCCCCAGAGCTCCTGGCAGAGAAACAAAGGGGCCTCCTGGTCGATGCCCAGAGCGATAGTGTAGTCGCCGGCAACGCCGTTATAGTCTGCGGCGACATTGAGCACATAGCCCAGTTCCGGCTCATTCTGCACAGGGAAATTGTAGATCGTAATCGTGACAATAGGGTCTTTGCCCGGGGTAATGCCCGGCGGCAAGATGGCGGCAAGCTTGGCCGGGTCTGTGCGGTACTTGATTTTCAGCATGGGCCAATTGAGGATGTCGCCCGGGTTGCCCTGGGGGCCTTGTGGATTTGTCATAGCGTCTCTCTCTTGTTGTCCAGATTACGTACCAGACAGTATTCTGCATTATGATTATGGTGGCGCGGGATTAAAAAAGCGCAATCCGAGACTAGCATAGCGTCGCGGGAAGGCCAGAGCTGGCGAACATTTGTAATCTGCTGTTCATGTGGCGGCCGTTTTATCTGAACCTGAGCGATGATTTTGCAATTTCAGGCAGCAGCCATTACTTTGGGCGCTGCTAATAACATCGATTTATCTGATTGGACTATTCATGCCTATTGATACGCTGACGACGATTGAAATCAGCAAGGAAGATTTAAAGTTTTCTGCCGCCCATTTCACTATTTTTTCTGCGACGGAGCGCGAACGCCTGCATGGCCACAACTTCAAGGTGTCTCTGGACATCACGGCCGAGGTAGGCCCCAACGGCCTCTGCTTTAGCTATGTGGAAATCAAGCAGCGTTTACGTGCTCTGGTAGCTCAGTACGACGAGTATATGATTCTGCCCGCCGACTCCCCCTACCTGAGGATCGAGTCGGAGGGAGGGGTGTATCGGGTTCACTTTAACGACGAAGAATTGCACTTCCTGATTGCCGATACCCTATTACTTCCCATAAGAAATACCACGGTGGAGGAGTTCGCCCGCCTGTTGTTGGAGCGACTGCTTGAAGACGCAGAATTTATTGAAGGCAATGGCGTGCGCAAGCTGCTTATGAAAGTGTCATCCGGGCCGGGCCAATCCGGTTCGGCAAGCTGGGAGCAAGATTCATGACGAAAGTATTGGTTATCACTGGCGGTAGTAAAGGTATTGGCAGGGCGACAGCAATGACCTTTATCGCTCAGGGCTACAAGGTCATCAACCTGTCGCGTACTGCGCCGGATCTGGATGGATGCGTCCATATCCCCGTCGATATGTGCGACATCCAATGGCCTGACAAGGTGGCTGACGAACTCAGAACGGAAGTTGGCAAGGCAGACAATATTTGCGTGATTCACAATGCCGCCGTGCTTAGGAAGGATTCGGTGGCTGAGCTCACGGCCCTGAGTTTGCAGCAAGTCATGCAATTGAATGTGATTGCGGCAATGCAGTTGAATCAATTGTTGCTGCCCGCAATGAATGCCGGGTCATCGATTATTTACGTGGGTTCTACCCTGAGTGAAAAGGCGGTTGCGGGTACCTGTTCCTATGTGACTTCCAAGCACGCAGTGATTGGCTTAATGCGAGCGACCTGTCAGGATTTGGCGGGAAAAGGCGTGCATACGGCCTGCGTATGTCCGGGCTTTACCGATACGGAAATGCTGCGTGATCACGTTGGCCAGGACGAGGCAATTCTTACTTCGATCGCCAGCGGTGTTACCCAGGGTCGCCTGATAAATCCGCAGGAAATTGCCGATACCCTATGGTTTGCGTCGCAGCAGCCGGTAATCAATGGCGCTGTTTTACACGCCAACCTCGGGCAGGTAGAACACTGAGAGACTTGAGCTAGTCGATATGCAAATAGCGGCGCAAGTAGTGTACGGCGGCGTAAAGCGGTAGCGTATCGAGAAGTGCCGCGCAAAATTTAAATAAGTAATTGCTTCCCATCAATAACATCATTTGCTGAAATGTTAGGCCGCCCGCCAGAAACACTGCGCCAAAGGTCACAGTGATAACCATAAATGAATCCACACCCTGACTAATCAGGGTGCTGAAGTTATTTCTTAGCCACAGATGTTTTCCCGCCGTCAATTGCTTCCAGAAATGATACAAATGAACGTCGCAGTATTGGGCGGCCACATAGGCCAACATCGAGGCGATCACGGCGCCGGAGGTGCATGAGTAAATGAGAAAATAGAGTTCTACCGACCCGCTGATACTGGCGCCGCCCGGTGTCGAGATTTCCTGCGCTAGCGACAGCACTTGCCACGGTGGCTGGTTGTCGAGCGACACTGCTGGCAATAAATTACCAATGCTGAGCACTATGATAATAAACACGTTCATGATCAAACCAACGGTCACCATAAAATTGGCGCGCCGTTTCCCATACAACTCGCTAACCAGGTCAGTACACAGGAAGGTGAGCGGGTAGGGTAATACCCCGACAGCGAGCGCCATTGGCCCCAACTGCACGAATTTCGTGATACCAATGATATTCAGCATGGTCATGGAGCAGAGAAAGAAGCCGGCCAACAGCAGAAAAACCTGTTCGCGCCGGCGACTGATGAGATCGATGTCGTCGCTTAAGTGCACTGTAGTACCTTCGGTTGTTGTTATTTTCCGCTGAATTCTGCGGGTGTTTTTTCGATAAAAGCATGTAAGGCCGTAAAATGATCTTCGGTGTAGTGGCAGGTGGCTTGCACACTGGCACACAGATCCAGAAAGTCATTCAATTCCTGACGCTGAGCCGATTTCATCAGGCGCTTGCTTAAGCGCAGTGCCTGCGGTGGTTTTTCAGCAAAACTTTTGGCCATGGCTTCAGCTCGTGGGAGTAAATCCTCGGCACCGAGTACTTCGAGTAGTATGCCCAGTTCCAGCGCTTCTCCGGCTTTGACTAAGCGGCCGGAAAACGTCAGTTCAGCGGCGCGCTGGTAGCCGACCAGCCGTTGTAAAAACCATGCACCACCGTCGCCGGGAATAATACCCAGATTGATGAACGTTTCGCCAAAAAGGGCGTACTCACTGCCAAGGCGGATATCGCACATGCAGGCCAGATCGAAGCCGGCGCCCACAGCGGCACCGTTAACGGCGGCAATTAACGGAATCTCGGAGTGAAAAACTGCTTTGCTCATGCGCTGGATGCCGCGTCGGTAGCCTTCGGCCAGCTCGGCCGGGCTGCCCCCAAACATACCTTGCCGCTCGGCCATCTCCTTGATGTTGCCGCCGGAGCTAAAGCCCTTGCCCTCGCCGGTTATAATCAGGCAGTTGAGTTCGGTATTTTGATTCGCCCAATCAATAACGGTACAAATGTCGTCGACAAGTGCGGTGCCTGTGAGCGCATTGCGTACGTCATCGCGACAAAAAGTCATGACCGCGTAGCGGTGTTCAATACGCAGTGTGGCGTCAGTTAATGTCGGGGTCATGGAGAGTCCTTGGTAAAGTGTGATCTGTTTAATCTAAGGCTATGAGTTTTTTGGGGAGCTCGCCCAGCCATTGTGTACTCTGCCGTCGCGTAAGTTGAGCCTCCTCCAGCGTTACTTCCCGAAAACTAAGGTCTGCACCGGGAGGTAACTGTGCGAGGTCGGGTAAATCGCTGCTTATGACGGTCGCGATCTTGGGATATCCGCCTGTGGTAGGGCAATCCGCCATCAGAATAAGCGGGAGACCGCTGGCAGGAACCTGAATGCAGCCCGGCACGACCGGGTCCGAGACGATATTGCCGTCGCCCCTATATTCTATGCGATTGCCTGTAAGCCGGTAGCCAACGCTGTCTGAATCCTTATCAATGCGAAAGGCGGCGGACTGCAGCAGTGTTTGTATGCCGGCTTCCGTAAAGCGGTGAGCTTGGGGTCCCAAAATTACGCGAAACTGACGGCGTGGTTTTGGAAAAGCTGAATAGGGCAGCGAGAATTCTTTGCGCTTGGCCGCGCTCGGCGCACGCAATTCGAGTTCTTGTCCCGATTCCAGTGGGCGACCATTCACGCCGCCCATTTGCGCGCGCAGGTGGGTCGAGCAACTACCCAAGGTCGGATCGATATTCAGGCCGCCTTCTATGGCCAGATAACCGCGAATACGCTGCCTGGCGCTACTAATAGTGATGATATCCCCCTTGCGCAAACGCATGCTGGTGGAAACCGGCGCGGGATAGCCATTGAGCGCCAGCGAGAAATCTCCTCCGTGCAGGGCAACGCGCATGGACTCTGAAGCAACCCGAAAATCCGCGCCGCCAATGTTAAATTCAATTGCGGCTGTGTCGAAGGGGTTTCCAACCAGCGCATTGGCGATTTGGAGGGCGAGCGGATCCATGGCGCCACCACGTGTTACACCGTAGCGACGATAGCCGACGCGCCCCAGATCCTGAATCGTGGTACCCGCCGAACTTTGCAGAACCTGTAGCCCTCTAGTCATGCAGCGCGCTCCGTTGGGCAACCCAGTCACCGCGAGCAGCAGCCCGCTGCATCTGCATAAATTCGTCGGCTTTAATCGGGTGAAATTCGACGGCATCGCCCGGAGCAATCAGAAAGGGAGGGTCGCGCCGGGCTGCGTAAGTAGCGACCGGAGTCTGCCCAAGCAATTGCCAGCCACTAGGCATTGCCACGCCGGCAATGAGGGCCTGCATACCGCCGATGGAAATACTGCCGGCCGGGGTATGCAGGCGGGGATTCTCGCGCCTGGGGGTGTGCAGGCTCTCGTCCAGCCCCCCCAGGTAGGTGTAGCCAGGCGCAAAGCCGATCATATAAACCCGGTAGCGTGGGGCACTGTGTCGCTGAATAAGCTCTTCAGGGCTCATATGGTGGTAATTGGCGACATAATTCAGGTCTTCGCCGAACTGAGCGCCGTAGCACACGGGAACATGCCACAAATAGCGTTCCCGCTCTGCCTCTGAATTTTGGGGTTCGATCGCGCTTACGGCGCTCTGCAAGGCAGCGAAACTGACGAGCTCAGGATTATAGTGCAGCAGTAGGGAGTTATAAGCGGGGGTGGTTTCTTCGACACCAACAATAGCCATTTTGTGAATTTGGGCTTCGAGTTGCAGTACGGCTTCGTTGAGGCCTTCGTCGATCCCCGAGCCAAGCTCGACCAGCATGGCGCAATCGCCGACGGCAGAAAAGCAGGGGTGCCTGTAGCGATGCGCCTGCGTCACGGCCTGCTGCCCGCGAATTGCCGATTGTAGGCTTGAATGGCGATGCCGTTTTGTTCAAGTTGTGTGCGGATGTCTTCAGCCAGAGCCAGTGCCCCGGGCGAGTCGCCATGCAGGCATACGGTATCGAATTCAACCTTGATTACGTGCCCATCAATACTGGCTAGTTGTCCTGAGTCCAGAGCGCGGAGTAAGCGCTCTACGATAAAAGCGCTGTCATGGAGAACGCTGCCATCGAGCTGCCGAGATACCAATTGACCCTGGCGATCATAGGCTCGGTCGGCAAAAAATTGTCGAATAACCGGCAGCCCGTGGGCTCTCGCTGCTTTTTCGCTCGCCGAGCCACCAAGCGTCATTAAGGCCATCGTCGGGAAGGCCTGCGCAAGCAGTGATGCAAGTGTTTCAGCCGCGATATCGTTCGCGTCCGTCAGATTTCCCAGCGCTCCGTGCACGCGCACATGGTCAACACGCGTGTTTTCCCTGGCGGCGATGTCGCACAGCCTGGTTATTTGCTTTGTTAGCAGGTCTTCGATTTCTGACATTGGGAGCGTCAAGGCACGCCGCCCAAAATGCTCGGGGTCGCAGTAGCCGGGGTGGGCGCCAATTGCCAGGGAAAGTGCCGAGGCTCTGCGAATGCAGTTTGTCATGGTTTCGCCGTCGCCAGCGTGACCACCGCAGGCAATGTTGGCACTGGAGACCAGTGCGAGCAGGGCCTCGTCACAGGCCATGCCTTCACCGAGATCACAATTTAAATCAATAGCTTGGCGCATAGTCACTACAGGGCAATCCCGCGTTGATCGTTCGGGAAATTTAACACAAGGGGGCCTGCTGTGTCGTGCAAAGCAGCGCTGATTAAATTTCTGCGCGCTGTGATCCACTTCGATACACCCTCCGTAAAGTGTGTCATTACAAGGAGGGCTTATGCGTATTTTTTCTGCTAGAACTGTTTCGCTTTTGTTGCTGTTTATCGCTGCGCTAACAACGAGTGTGGGAGCAAATTCCGCGCACGCACCGCAGCCGGAATCACTCCGCTTGACCAACTATTACGACATCGGCAGCGATCGCTATCGCGAGATTGAAGTAGCCTGCAGTAACAGGACAGAACAAGCCATATTTAAACGGGAGCAGCAGCGCGAGTGGTGCGTGGGAGGGCCCGGCACGGGTGATTGTTTCAGGGACGCCATGGGGGCTGCAAAACGCGCGTGCGCGAACTCGGGGAATAGGAGTCTGGCGAAGCGCTGATTTACCCATCCCGGTTTCTTTGGGGCCCGTCAGGGCCCTTTTTTGTTGGTCCTGCCTGTTCTTGTTCCTGCCTATTCTTGTTCCTGCAGGGCCTGCTGGGATAGAGTGGGATCCATCGCTCAGGTGACCGTGACAAGGTGAAAAGCGGTGAAATTGGCGTTTTTAACAGACGAAGCCTGCCTAAGCCATGAGATGGGAATCGGCCACCCCGAAGCACCTGCGAGGCTGCTTGCCATTAACCAGCACCTGACGGAAACCGGCCTCCTGGCTGATTTCCTTGTGCCGGCGACGACACTACGTGATGACAAAACTATCGAAGCATTGTGGGCTGAGGTTCACAGTGTCGAGCTGTTAGAAAGTTTGATCGCTCGTAGTCCACAGCACGGTTATGCTGAAATTGACGCCGATACGCGACTGAATTGTCATAGTTTGAGGGCAGCGCGCACTGCAACCGCCATGGTAATGCAAGCGGTCGACGGCATTGTGGCAGGAGATTTCGAGGCGGCATTTTGTTCCGTAAGGCCGCCAGGGCACCATGCCGAGCGGAGCATGGCGATGGGATTCTGCCTCGTTAATCAAGCAGCTGTTGCGGTCAACTATCTACGCCGTACTTGCGGTGCCCGGTCATTCGCCATTCTTGATTTCGATGTGCATCACGGCAACGGCACTTTCGATATTTTTAAAGATGATGAATCAGTGCTCGTCTGCTCAAGTTACCAACATCCCTTCTATCCGGGCCGCCAAAGCGATAGTGTTGCTCCGAATCTGGTTCATAGTCGTTTAGACGCGGGCAGCAATTGCGATATCTTGCTGCGACTCATTGAAAGAAATTGGTTGCCAGCGCTGGAGCGGCAACGACCTGAATGGGTCATTATATCCGCTGGCTTTGATGCGCACAGGGACGACCCTTTGGGCGGATTGTGCTGGACCAGCACTGACTATTACCGGCTTAGTCGCCTGCTACTCGATAGCGTTCAGCCGCTGTGCGCCGGACGCGTTATATCCTTGTTGGAAGGAGGCTATAATCTGAAGGCGCTGGCAGAAAGTGTCGATGCGCATTTACGCGCTTTTGTTGACTAGTGGGCGAAACATTTTGCACTTTTGTCCATCCCCTCGAATTTGTGTAATAGTGACGGCGCATGAGGGGTCAGTACTTCCCACGATACCCGCTTTAGCATTTGTTTCTTATCATAATTATTAGATGCGTTCTTCCGTGCAGAAAGGCTGGCTACACGTAGACGGACAGGGATTGTACCTCGCTAGTTATTCGTCTTAGCGCGATAGGTCATCCTATCAAAAGGAGAGAAAGAAGTGCCGAGAGTCCTTGCGAAGAAAAAACCACTGCGCGTGTGCGTAGCCCTAGCGATATCCGCTTCATTGTGCCCCTCGTTATCGGCATCACCCGCTGGTCAGGATTTACTTAGCCTTTTAGATTCAGGCGATCTCGCTGAGCTCTCACTTGAAAGTTTGATGGATATCGATGTTTACTCGGCCTCGAAATCAGCAGAACCCTGGCTGCGGACTGCGGCGGCGATCCACGTATTGACGGGAGAGGAGATTCGTCGCTCCGGCGTGAAGACAATGCCTGAAGCGCTCAGGCTGGTTCCCGGTGTGACGGTGGCGCGCGTTGACGCGCATAGCTGGGCAGTTACCAGCCGCGGCTTTAATGGCACCCTGGTCGACAAGCTGGAAGTTTTGTTGGACGGCCGCAGTCTTTATACGCCGTTGTTCTCGGGTGTGTATTGGCAGAAACACAATATCCCCATGGAAAACATCGAGCGAATAGAAGTTATTCGCGGCCCGGGCGCGTCGCTATGGGGGGCTAACGCGGTTAATGGGGTTATCAACATTGTGACTCGCTCCGCGGCTGATGTATCCAAGTTCCACGCAGAGGCTGGCGCGAGCAATGGGCAGCGAACGCATTCCGGATTCTCCAGCTCGGTAAAAGGGGATACGGCTGCCCTACAAATTTACGGCAGGCAGGAAAGTTTTTCCGAACTGCGTTTGCGTGACGGACGAGGCGCAGAAGACGGGTTCGAAAGCCAGCGCTTTGGTTTTCGCTCGGACATAGATCTGGATAATCAAAAATCTACCCTGATGTTGCAGGGCGAACTTTATAAAGATCGCATTCATCGGCCCGGCGGTAGTCGGGACGAAGTTAATGAAACGAATTTTATTCAGGCAAGCTGGGTTGTTAAGCAGGGTGACGAGGCAGGCTTTGAACTTCGCGCCTATGTGGAAGATTCGCTCTACGATATTCCCGGTTTGTTCAGGGAAGATCGGAAAACGTTTGAAGTAGAAATGACCAAGCATATGAAGTTTGGCGAACGACACGATGTTGTCGTCGGCGCCGCCTATCACAGGACGTGGGATGAAATTGAATCACCTAATCAGAACATTCTTGGTTTTCTGCCGAATAGGCGTGCCGATGTAACCTATGATGTTTACCTGCAGGATCAAATTGAGCTGGTGAAAGATCGCTTGCGACTTACCGCGGGGGTAAAAGCCGAGAACAATGATTACTCGGGGACGGAGATACAGCCCACTCTGCGCTTGGCATTTAACCCTTCTCAGGATTCTACGCTATGGGCGGCACTGTCCCGTGCGGTAAGAATTCCTACCCGTCTGGACGAGGACATTCTCATTTTTGCGCCGGCACCTGCGCCACCCAGTACGGTTATTATCAAGGGAAGTGACAAGTTTAAGGCGGAGCGACTGGTAGCCATGGAACTTGGCTACCGTCAGCGTTTCTCCGATGCCGTGTCAATGGATGTCGCGCTCTATCGCAACGAGTACGACCGTCTGCGCGGAATCGACGCGAATGTATTCCCATTGGAAATTGCCAATGAGGGCGAGGGCGATACCAGTGGTGTTGAATTGTCCCTTCGCTGGAACGCTTCACAGAGCTGGGTACATCGCGCCTCATACGCCTATCAACATGTCGACTACAATGCAAAACGC
>JBFJTG010000082.1:0-14087 GCA_041625575.1 Litorivivens sp. | reverse complement strand
CGGCACGTGGTCTATGCCGCCAATTGAATCCCTAGACTAGTTTGGTTCTATTCCAGTTTCCCCCATATGGCTGAACACCTAATGTCGAATCACAAGCGTGGACTGTTGACCACAATTATTACGCTGGCGCTACTAGTGACAGTTCCGAATATCCAGGCAAACGATAATGTCAACGTCAATGGGCTAAAGCCTAACGATTCATTTAATACGAGCAAAGGATTGATTTACGAGAAAACAAGTTCACTCGTAAGGGGCGGACAGTTGCCGGGAGCGTTAATACTCATTGCGCGGCAGGGAAACATAACGAGCTTCGATACCATTGGTTTCCGCGATTTAGATTCAAAACTGCCAGTGAATTCAGACACCCTGTTTCGCTTCTATTCACTTTCCAAACCGATTATAGCTACCGCAGCAATGATTCTGATCGACGAAAACCGGCTGAATTTGGACGATCCACTAGAGAAGTACTTGCCCGAGTTTAAAGACGTCTCCGTCTATCATGCGGAAGGAAATGGTTCTGTCGAATACAGGCCAGCGAAACACAAGATTTTGGTAAAACATTTACTCACTCACACATCTGGTTTGACATATATCTTCATGCCTTCGCCTGTATCGAAACTTTACGAGCAGGCAGGGCTTCGCGGCTCTCCGCATGACAATCGTTATCATGACCTAGCCGAATGGTCTTCTTCCCTGGCGGCAATGCCGCTAATTTCAGATCCCGGCGAAGCATGGAATTATAGTGTCGGTATTGATGTCCTCGGCCGACTAATAGAGATTGTTTCGGGCCTTAGTTTAGGTGAGTTCCTATCGTCGAAACTGTTTCAACCTTTGGGTATGAGAGACACCGGTTTTCGGCTTACACCCGAAAACAACAATCGACTCGCCAGCCTCTACATGTCAACGGGGCACAGACTGCAACTCAAAGAATCGTTTAAGGATAGTATTCACCGCGAGCCGGCGGTCTTAGAGATGGGGGGCTCCGGTTTGATCGGGACTGCCGCTGACTACTTTCGTTTTGCGCAAATGCTCCTCAATAACGGCGAGCTAGAAGGCGTCCGGGTATTAACCAGCAATTCTGTGGCCCAGATAGTTTCGAACCAACTCCCTCTGTCGCCAGAACAAAAGCCAATTTCCCAACTCGCGCCCTTACAGCCCGAGTTTGGCTGTGACGGTCTTGGGTTCGGCTACGGAGGGTTTGTGGTAATTGAAGACAAGAGCGATTCATGCCTACCACTCCCGCCTGGCAGCTACGGCTGGTCAGGGGCTGCGTCTACGTATTTCTGGATAGATCCGGAATCACAAATCGTAGGGCTTTATTTGACCCAAGTTATGGGCGGAGGTGAATACAGATTATTCCGTGCTTTGGCTTGTACAGCGTACCATTTATCATGTTAAGTCGAGCAAGCAGGTACCTACCAATCTTGCGAAGGTACCGACTCTCGCCACAATTTTGCATGAGCAAATCCCGTTTGCATTAGCCCCGCCCAGAAAGCCGCAGCTGTATAGCCGTCCCGAAACTCCCCCGCAAAAATCAAAGACCGGTCAACTGCTTACTTATTCGGGCGGTTGCTACTTCAGGATGACTAAAGCTTAACGATCAACTTCCCACGATTGCCGCCATTAAAGAACAGATTCAAGCCATCAATCGATGATTCCAAGCCTTCCAATATATGGGTGCGGAACTTGATCTTACCGGCCATAACATAGGGCGTAAGCTTTTCAGTCAGCTTGGCAGCATCGGCGAAATGGTCGGGCATGGCAAAGCCGCGAATGGTGATGCGTTTTTTCACCAAGGGAACCCAGTTAGGCCCAGGCGAAGGAGTGGCGCTGGTGTAATCCGCAATCATGCCGCAAACCACAATTCGGCCATGAGCATTCATCTGCTCAAAAACGTGATGCTGAATGGGCCCACCTGTATTTTCAAAATAGATGTCCACGCCTTTGGGTGCGAGCTCGGCGAGCCGCGCAGGAATGTCGTCGCTCTTGTAGTTAATCGCGCCATCAAAGCCTAAGTCATTGCACAGCCAGTCGCATTTTTCCTGATCACCGGCAACACCAATAACATTTAGGCCTTCTGCCTTCGCCAGCTGCCCCACGATAGAACCCACCGAGCCTGCCGCACCGCTAACAACAATGGTCTCTCCTGCTTTGGGGTCAGCAAAACCGAACAGCCCCTGGGTTGCGGTTAAGCCCGGCAATGCGAATACCGCCAGCACCATTTCCGGATCCAGATTTGGCGGTAAGACGCTGAGCCCCTCGCCGTCACTAAGGAGATATTCTGTCCAACCCAGCATGCCTCTCACGCGGTCGCCTACCGCAAAGTCAGGGTGGTTACTTTCAACCACCTCGCCCACGCCCGATGAACGCATGACTTCACCAATACCCACCGGCGGGATGTAGCTTTCCTTATCCGGGTGCATCCAACCGATCATGGCGGGGTCGAGCGACATATGAGTCTGTTTGACCAATATTTTCCCCGGGCCAGGCTTGGGTATGGTTTTGCGCTCTACTTCGAACAAATCGGCGGTAATCGGCCCCGGCGAGGGACGGGCTGCAAGCTTAATACTGGTATAGGTGCTCATAATATTGCCTCTTGGTCAGTTTCGCCGGCAGTAATACGCACCGGGTCTGGGTCACTTGCAAACAGTATTACCGCCATTAGAGAGTAGTTAAATGGGGGAATTTGCGTTATTTTATTGTCTTAATGACAAATATAAGACTAAGAACCGCCCTGTAGGCAGCCCATGGATCAATTGAGAGCATTGCGCTATTTCTGCAAAGTGGCCGAGACCGGTAGCTTTACCCGTGCTGCCGAGGCCTTTTCGGTGCCGCCCTCCTCACTGTCAAGACGCGTTGCCGCCTTGGAAGAAAGCCTGGGGGCCACCCTACTCAAGCGCAGCACGCGCACGGTACAACTCACAGAAATCGGGCAGCAGTACTTTCAGCAGGTGCGGGACATTCTCAATCAGCTGGAACAATGCGATGAAGCCGTGCGCAGCTACCAGGCAAAACCTATGGGGCAATTGCGCATAAGCGCGATGCCGGGTTTCGGTGAGCGCTTGCTGATGCCGCTACTAGACGAATTCCAACAACTCTACCCGGATATTATCCTCGACCTTAGTCTTAGCGATGCCGTAACCAAGCTTGGACGTGACGAAGTGGACATCGCCATTCGCGGCGGCTATGCCCCTAACGAGCGCGTGCAAGCCATCCGCCTGATGGACAACGAATTTATTCCCGTTGCCTCACCTGGCTACCTTGACGAAATGGGAATGCCAGCCAATGCTCTCGAACTAACTCGGCATCGCGGTTTGTTTTACCGCACACCCAATGGCCCCTCCCCGTGGCTATGCGAAATTGACGGCGAATGGCATGACGTTTCGGGCATACCCGTGGCCGTGTCCAATCATGGTAAATGGCTTGTAAATCTAGCCGTCGAAGGGCGCGGCATCATGATGGCGCCTCGCTGGTCATTAGCGGAGCATTTAGACAGCGGGCAGCTGCAAGAACTGTTTTTCTCAACCCGCTTACGCGTCACTCAAAATGCCGAGCTGGCTATTTACCTGCTCTATCAGAAACAACAATATGCAGTACCCAAAGTAAAAGCAGCCGTCGACTTTTTGGTAGCAAGGTTAAAGGCGTAAGATACACAACTATGCAGGCTGCCAAGCCGCCCACCCAATTCAAGCTAAGGCATCACCATGAACGAACACACAGCGAAGCTCCGCATCGACATCGTGTCTGACGTTGTCTGCCCCTGGTGCATTATCGGCTACCTACAGCTGACACAAGCACTACAGGCAACCAACACCGCTCACGAAATACACTGGCACCCTTTCGAGCTGAATCCGAATATGCCGGCAGAAGGTCAGAACTTGCGTGAGCATATAGTCGAAAAATACGGCACCACCAAGGCACAATCGGAAGCGAGTCGAGCCACCATGACCCAAATCGGCCTGGAACTTGGCTTCGAATTCAACTTCACCGACGACACGCGCATGCACAACACCTTCAACCTGCATCAACTTCTGCATTGGGCGGACCAACAAGACAGGATGAACGATTTAAAACAGGCTCTATTTACTGCGCATTTCACGCATGGCCGGAACCTGTCTGACAAGAACGTACTGGCTGATGTAGCCGCAGAAGTCGGACTTGAGCGAGCAGCGGCGCTAGCGGTTCTGGAAGATCAACGCTTTGCCGCCACCGTGCGCACTGCAGAAAAGGGCTGGGTGGACAAAGGGATTAGCGGTGTGCCTGCAATGATCTTTAACCGCCGCCATCTCGTTACCGGCGCGCAGGGAGTGGATAACTACATGCGCATTTTGAAACAGTTGGCAGATGAGAGTAATTGAGCATTTAGGCCAGCGCTCTCTTTTTATTCTTGTAGATGCTTTTTAACCGCATGTGCTGCGTAGTAAAGCGGATAAACCAGATTCTTCTGTTCCAATGCGGATGATCCCTGCGTACCTGTCAGTTTAATCGTTTTGACTGGCTTGCATTTCTCGATATAGGACTGAAGCGATTTCGCCCTCGTCCGCCTGCCGCTCTTCACTTCAAAGGGGATGATGTTCCCAGCTTGGTCTGAAGCGATAAATTCAATTTCGGCCCGCGCGTCATTCCAGGAATATGTTGGGTCCACCCCCATTGCGGCTAGTTCTTGCTGAACGAAGTTTTCTGCGACATAACCTTTATACTCGTAGCCTTGGTGTTTGATTTCTTTATAGCTAACGCCAAGCATATGGTTCAATAAACCGACATCCATCAGGAACAGCTTCACCATGTTCTCTTTTTTGTAGGCTGCAAGCGGGCTACGTGGATTGCCTTCAATGGGATAATTTTTCAGAACAAGGCGACACTTTTCCAGCCAGGTAATGCCGCTCTCAAGCTCCAAATAACGGGACTTTCGATCATGTACATTTTTAAATTTGAAACGCTTAACAGACTCATCCATTACCGAAGAAAGCTGTGACGGAACGGCTTTAAAAATGGACTCAATCAAACCCGCGTCTACCTTTCCTGAGTATTTTCCAAAGTCTCGCAAATACCCGGATACCAAATCAGCATGAATACGGTTAACGGCTTTTACACGTTCTAAAATGCTTTGATCCGCCAATTCAAACCAGGTGCTAATCGCTTCTGGCATACCGCCCGTAAAGTAATAATCTAGTAGCTGATCGAATAATTTAGTATGAGCTGCCGCAGAGTTAAGCGCATTGTCATAGGCCTTGATAAGCGCCGGCTCATTAGCGGCCAACAAGAATTCACGAAAAGTTAGCGGTCGCAAGTTACGCTGCTCAACTTTCCCCACAGGAAAGGCATCGAGTAAACCAATATTGGAACCGCTCGCGGCCACAAACATTTGTGGTGCCTGCTCGGCGAAATACTTCAGCGACGTTACCGCACGCGGACACTCGCCGATTTCATCTAAAATCAGCAAATCTGTTTTGGCATTAAAGCGCTTAGCGGTGAGTAGCTCGATATTTGACAGCACATCCTCCGGCGCCAGCGAACCGGCAAAGGCTTCCGCCATGTCCGGGGATTCCAGAAAATCAATGCGCAGAACTTGCTCAAAGTACCTCCCAAGCAAGGACTGCAACAAATAGGTTTTTCCGGTTTGTCGGGCACCATCAATGAGCAAGGGTTTGCGCCCACTCTGCGCTTTCCAGCTTAATAACTCAGATAGCAATACACGGTCCACAGCAAGGTCTCACGTAGGACGACCAGCCTAAATTACACTTAAATGCGCATAAAAACAACAAAACACACACTTTTATGCGCATTAAAGTGTGACAATTCCGCTTTTTAAGGTGCTTGAAATGCGGGGATGGGGGGAACGGAGTCCACCAATAAATCACAACACATTGATTTTTATGGATTAATTGAAATATAGACCGGCCACTCACCTCGTCGTATTGTCCTTCGGCCATTTGATCCCGAAGCTCACGACGCAAGTACACATAGACTATGTCGGTAAGAATTTTACACGCCCCAAGAAATAGTCATAAATCGTAAGCACAAAACAAAAAAAGGCCAGCGCCAAAACTGACGACTGGCCTAAGAGCCTGAACGGGCAAGGTAAAAATGTAATAGCTAGTTCCGGGCGCTTCGCGAAATTAATTCCGCTGCTATTAAAACTGTTACTCCCGGCACTACGCTCTAGTGCTCATCCAACTCAAGGCTATTTTTTCAATGCGGATAAATCGTGTCCGGTAAGCTCACCGATTCGATCAAAGGTATCGAACAAGGAGGTCGCAATCTCAGTATTC
Organism: Litorivivens sp.; assembly: GCA_041625575.1. Lineage (GTDB taxonomy): Bacteria > Pseudomonadota > Gammaproteobacteria > Pseudomonadales > Spongiibacteraceae > Litorivivens. The sequence continues at coordinate 7,815 of JBFJTG010000082.1, read as the reverse complement.
ACTGCATCGCATACCGCTCCCCAATTATTGGCCAGTGCCTCCGCCTTGATCGTTTGTGCATCCGCATCAAGGACCAAGCCGCGACTTCGCTGAATCTGTAATTTTGAGAACCAGCCCGCACCCACTTCGAATACCGAGCCGCTTTCTTCGCATTGCTCCGCACAAAGGTAGGTCACCAGCGGTGCAACGTACTTAGGGTCCATCGCGTCGCAGACTTCTTTCGGCAAGATCGTCTCAACCAATCTCGACCCGGCGCAGGGAGCAATAATATTGGCATGCACATTTTTCGATCGGCCTTCCAGGGCCAGCGTTTTACCAAAGCCGATCAAGGCCGATTTGGCAGCGCTGTAATTTGCCTGACCAAAATTTCCATAGAGACCAGCCGCAGAGGTGGTGAAAATTAACCGTCCATAGGCTTTCTGCAGTAAATGCGGCCAAGCTGCCTTGGTCACTTTAAATGCGCCACGCACATGCACGTCGAATATTTGATCCCACTCTTCATCCGACATTTTCTTGAAGCTGCGGTCGCGCAAGATACCTGCGTTATTGATGACAATATCCACCCGGCCAAAATTATCCAGCGCCGCCTCGACAATGCGCTGTCCGTTACAGACATCGTCGCCATTCGCGATTGCTTGACCACCGGCGGCCCGAATTTCGCGAACAACACTATCCGCAACAGAACTGTCACCGCCCTGACCATCACCCGTACCGCCCAAATCGTTAACAAGAACTCGCGCACCGCGTGAGGCCAGATCAAGCGCGTACTGACGCCCCAGACCCGCACCAGCACCGGTTATTACTGCGACCCTGTCGTCAAAACGAATCATGTTGATACCTTTTATAAACTGCCGATTGTTAACTTAATGCGCACTGTCATTCTCACGGCGGTACATCAGCCTAGAATTCGCCACTTAAGCGCAGTGTTACTGTTCTGGGCCGCAAGTAGGTGCGATCACTCAGCAGCGAGCTGAAAGAACTGCCCACCAGCTCCCTTTCGTCTTTCATGTTGTTCACGATCAGCGAGAATCGCGGCATCCAGGAAATCGACGGATAGGCGACATTTAACTGACCGTTGAATAATTCGTAGTCAAAAATCGGTACCTGCGTATCCCAATTGCTAATCGCTTCTGTGGTGTAGCTGTGCGACAGCGAGGCCGACAATTCAAATCCGCCGAAGAAGGTTCTGTAGGCCAGACTAGTTGCCGTTTGCCATCGTGGCGATAGCGGCCATTCGGTTCCGGAGGGAAAAAGCTCCCCCGATCCGTTGGTAAACTCTGCTGTCGTGCGCGTATCGGTATAGGCAGCCGAAAACGCCAGCGAAAGCCCTTCAATGGGTGGAAGATATTGAACACTCAATTCGGCACCGTTACTTTCTGCGCTACTGACATTGTCGACGTAGGCGAGCAAGCCTTCCGGCGTTGTTAGCAATACTTGCGGGTCGTCCCAATCAATTCGAAAAACCGCCAGATCAGCAATCAGCGTTTTCTCCAGCCATTCGGTACGAAGACCTACTTCATAGCTCCACAGCACGTCGGATTTGTAGGTTTCGGGCACATCGGCGTCGGGGCTAACCGTAGAGCCCGTTACCTGTATACCGCCAAAACGGAATCCCTTCGCAACGCTGGCGTACCACGATATCTGGTCATTGACGGAATGGAATACCGAAAGTTTCGGGTTAATTCCGTCTTCCGAAACCCGGTGGAAGTTACGCGACTCAACATTCTGATCTGCAAGCAAAGTTCCCGCAAAAATGGGGCCACTGAGTACCACAGTACCGTCTACGCTCGTTTTAAACTTTCTAAGTCCTAGCGTTACATCCAGAGAGCTAAAAAAGGTGCGTGTAATTTCACCAAAGAGTGCCTGCTCTTGTAGTGATATATCGGGGGTATTTCTTTCTCCTGCGCGCAATTCACCGTTATCACCAATCACACCCTGAATTCCGGGCACAATCGCTAACGAACCACCGCTAACCGGCAGGGTCACACCTTCTGCCAATTCAAAAATTTGCTTTTCAGCCAGCTCGGATTCAAACCGAAAAGCACCGACAACCCACTGCCACGGAACGTCGGCATCGTATTCAGAGGTGAAACGCAATTCATAGGTATCGGCGCTACTGTCATTAATAATGATCTGATTAATGCCCTCGGGCGGATTATCGTTTTGGTTTGCAAGCCGCGACATGTCACTGTCATCGAAATATTCTTTTTCCCAGCGGCCCGCCACCATCGCCACACTGAAGCTGTCAAACGCGTACTGAACATTGAGGGACTGAACCTCGTAGTCGGTGCTGATCGGGCTGGGTCTCGGCGTGTTCTGGCGATGTAGTTCGCCGTCTTCATTCGCGACAAAATTGAAATCTTTGTACAGCGAGTCCTGCTCCATGTGCATAAGATCAACATCCCAGCGCTCACCGGGCTGCCAGCGCAGCATGATGCGGAGACTGTCTTGTTCAACGCCATTCACATCTTGTTCATTACGCTGCCGCTCATCTATCCAGCCCGCTGAGTCGCGCTCGTGGCCACCAATACGCAACGCTATATCTTCAGAGACGGGAAGGTTTACGACCATGCCATAAACCTTTCCTGTATCGCCGTGCCTGACGTCTTCACGCTGCGCAAAATATTTAAACTGCATCTCATCCAGATCGGCACGACGCGGAATGTATCGTATCGAACCATTGAGAGCCGAGCCGCCAAACAAGGTGCCCTGGGGTCCTTTCAGCACTTCAATGGAGCCGACGTCAAAAGGATTGGGGTCGAGTACTACGCGGGGCAGCATAGGGTCTGAAAACGGGATATCGCCAATGAACACACCGGTAGCCGCTTGCGTTGCTGCCTCGGCCGCCACACCGCGAACCGTCACGCGACGTGCCGTAGAACCATCGTCCACTTGAGTAACGCCCGGCACTTGCTCAAGAAACTCATTGGAGCTTTGAATACCCTGCTCCTCCAGCATGTCGCCGGTAATGGCGCTTATGCTCACCGGTACATCACGAACGGACTCCGCGCGCTTGGTAGCGGTGACCACCACCTCTTCAATAACGCGCGCCGCTTGACGATTGCCTTCTTGCGCGACTGAAAGTCGCGGCAAGACAGCCAGCAACACTAACAAGCCAATACAGTTCGCTTTCACTACCTTAATCCTCTTTTGTTGACGTCTAATTTTTATAATGTATGTTTGCTTAGACTAATCAGCGGGCTAATCTCTAGCACGATCAACCCGCGTTTTGCCGGACTCTTTTACGCTGACTTCTGGTAAAGCGTAACAACACAGGCTCCGCCAATACCGAGATTATGCTGCAAGGCTGTTTTCGCGCCCTCAACCTGTCTCTCGCCGGCCTGACCACGCAACTGCCAGGTTAACTCCGTGCATTGCGCCAGTCCGGTCGCGCCGATGGGATGGCCCTTGGACATCAAGCCGCCAGAGGGATTAACCACCACATCGCCGCCGTAAGTATTGCGCTTGTCTTTGATGAACGCGGTTGCGCCACCCTCCTCGCACAAACCCAAGCCTTCGTATGTGATAACTTCATTGGGCGTAAAGCAATCATGAAGCTCAATCACATCCAGATCTTCGGGGCCGATGCCTGCCTGATCAAAAACCTGCTGGCCCGCTGCACGTGCCATCGACTGACCCACCACATTCATGGCCGAATCAAAGGTGCCCTCGCCGTCAGTGGTCAAGGCCTGAGCTACGATACGCACCGTGGTATCGATGCCGTGCCGCTTGGCGAAATCTTCCGAACAAATAATGGCCGCGGCGGCGCCCGACGTTGGCGGACATGCCATCAGTCTTGTCAGCGAGGGTTCGTAGATCACCTTCTCAGCCATGACCTCTTCCACGGTCAGCGGCTTCTTGAATACTGCGTAAGGGTTTTTCGCCGCATGGCCGCGGGTTTTTACCGCTACCTCCGCAAAAATCTCTGGATCAGCATCATACTTCTTCAGGTACTCTGCTCCCGCCGCCCCAAACATACAGGGCGCTGCAAAACTATCGGAATAGGTGTGACCTAAATTCTGCAAGGCATCTTTAAAACGGTCAAAAGTGCCCGGACGATCATCCCACATTAGCTGGATAGCACCGGGGCGCATTTCCTCAAAACCCAAGGCCAAGGCGCACTCTACCGCACCGCTTTGCACCGCCTGACGCGCAAGATAAAGGGCAGTGGAGCCTGAGGAGCAGTTGTTGTTCACGTTAATAACGGGAATACCGGTCATGCCCACTTCATACAAAACACGCTGGGCGCTGGTGCTGTCGCCAAATACATAGCCCGCATAGGCTTGCTGCACATCAGAGTACTCCAGCCCTGCATCCTTAAGTGCACCACGCACGGCTTCTGAGCCCATGACGGTGTAGGGTTCATTGGCGCCCGGTTTTTTAAAGGGCACCATATTAACGCCAGCGACTACTACGTGATTCTTGCTCATTCTATTGCTCCACTTCCGCTATACAGGCTTATTGCAGCCCTATGCAGGTATGAATTAATTTAATGAACTCAGGATATCTACTCGCGCACTCTATGCCATGCGCCAGCGTGCACGCTCTATTGTTCCTCGCTGCATGCAATGAGGTGCAAGATCGGCACATCGGGCGCCCGCAAACGACAAGAATTCCGGTAACGACATTCCACCCCGGATAGCTACTCCTAGTGAGAAAAAATCGATTAACGCCCTAAACACCTCGCGCGCACCGACTTGGTGCAACAGGAGCGGACTAAAAGCCTGCACGCCAACACAAGCACAACATCGCTGACAAGCAAGTAATTTCACCCTCGAATCGAAATAATGAAGATAGAAATCGAGTGGTCTTATCTTGCTCACTACTGATTAGACGCAATCAATGTTGAACATAATAAGACTGCATTAGGCCAATCGGGTATTACAACAAAACCCGCCACCCGTAATGAAAAAGAGCGAATCATGAACATGGCAAAAACCGACAATCTGGCTCTGCCCCTGGCGCTGAACACCCTTCCAAGGATGATCGCTTCAAACGCCAGCCTGACGCCCCAAAAAACCGCCATCATCTGCGGCGAATCCACCCGAAGCTGGCAACAATTTCATGAGAATTCACTGCGCGTATGCGCCGCGCTCCAGGCGGCCGGAATCGAACCCGACGACACAGTCGCCATTACCGCTGACAACTGTACCGAATATCCTGAAATTCTGATTGGCATACTATCGGCAGGCGCCGTTGCCGTACCGCTGTCCACACTACTCAACGCCCGCGATGCCAATACCTTACTCAGCGATGCCGACGTTAAGGCCGTCTTCGTTAACAAAGCGGGACGTCACCAACTTGACGAAGCCGACGGCGTCGCGAAAAGCCTTCGCGTTGCGCTGGACTTTGACGAATCCGGCTTTACACCCTACGAGACAATTCTGGAGCATCTGCCTGCTGCGCATACAGTCGATGTCAAAGCCGAAGACCGGGCTACAATAATTTACAGCTCCGGTACGACCGGAATCCCCAAGGGTATCGTGCACAGCCAGTTAGGCCGTACCTGGTATGCCAGCGGCTTTGCACAAGCCTTTAATTGTGACCGCAACTCCATCTACTTACTGGCCACCGGAGCCTACTCCAACGGCAGCTGGGGGATGATGGCGCCCTTCTTCTACACTGGCGGCACACTCATCATGATGACCAAGTACAAAGTCGCCGAATCTTTAAGCCTGATTGAAAAACATCGCGTCACACACAGCTTTTTAGTACCCACACAGATCAGTGACGTGCTGCGCTCTACCGAAGTGGAGTCCACTGACTTTTCATCGCTAAAAATGCTAATTTCTATGGGGTCCTACCTGCGTCCGGAACTCAAACTGGACGTATTGGAGAGAATAACGCCCAACCTGTACGAGCTGTACGGCTGTACTGAAGGCGTTATTACACTTCTGGAGCCCCACGAAATTAAACCAAAACTGGAAACCGTTGGCCGCGCCATGACCGGCGGTGAAATTCGGCTAGTCGGAGACGATGATCAGGAAATTACCGACGGTAGCGCCGGTGAGATCGTTGGTTGGTCGCCTTACCTGTCGCGAGGCTACCATAACCGCGACGAGCAAAATGCCGAGCTGCTGTGGAAAATTATAGACGGCAAAGCCTTTATTCGAACCGGGGATATGGGCGTGCTTGATGCCGACGGCTACGTCAAAATTGTCGGCCGCAAGAAGGAGATGATTATTTCCGGTGGCTACAATGTGTATCCCGGCGATATTGAGAAAGTCATTATCGACTATCCGGGTGTGATCGACTGTACCGTTGCTGGCAAAGAGCACGATCGCTGGGGCGAAGTGCCTTTTGGCTTTATCATTGTCGACAACAGCTTTAATGGTAGTACAGACGGCGTGCTTGAATGGGCCAACGAAAAACTAAGCAAGCACCAGCGCCTGCACGGCGTTAAAATCTGCGCGGACTTCCCACGCAATGCATTAGGCAAGGTCATGAAGCGAGAGCTAAAATTCGATTGACTGACTGATAACTCATAGATAAAGACGTATAAACGGGAACACTAATATGACTAAAAACATTGCACAGATCGCCTACGACAAACTCGAAATACAAGACCTTATTACCCGCTACGCTTTCACTTTCGATGGCGGCGATCTGGAGGCCTGGGCTGACCTGTTTACCGAGGATATGGTTTGGGAACTGCGCATTCCCATTCGCGACGAACCCGTCATGACCCTCACAGGAAAAAAGACCTTTGTCGACTACATGACAAAAACCAACGCCGAGAACCGCGCACTCTATAGCGAGCTTGAAGGGCTTGGTGCGTTTCACCTCATGGCCGGAACAACCTTTGACGAACTGACCGACACGACCGCAAGAACGCGCACAATGGCGGCTCCACTAATGCAAAGCTTTAACGATGATGGCAAAGAGCTGGATTTGAAAAACTGGCATTCAGTATTACAAGCTCAAGTGCTGTTCGGCGGTATTTATCACGGCTGGTACCGCAAGGTTGATGGCGAATGGAAAATCGCCAAGAAAATATTCTACGCCTCACCCAATGCACTGAAAATCGACAGCTAGATTTTCGGAGGAAGTGTTGCCCCCGCCACAGGCTCTGGCAGTACTGAAAATACATCGCGATCTGATTGCCATCGGAGTCGGTCGCTCAAATATCAACCAATACGCCCGCTACTATAAACAATCTCTATTCGGCAACCACCCCACCCAACACAATGATGCCGGACGGCGCAGTTTGCGGATAAGCGTAATTCCGATGATGCGTTGACACTGCCATTGTTTGGCTTAAGCTACAGAATCGAAAGATTAGGCCGCCGACACAAAAATACCTATGAGCGACATACCTAGCCCAAACAACGCCCACACCTGGCAGCTCGAAGAATTGGCTGAAGATGCCTCACTTGACGAGATAGAGGAGGCACTTAGCCGCTACAATCGGGCGTGGAAATTATCGAAAATTGGCGACCTGAGTCCGCGAGCAGCCGTTGGCAGCAGGCTGATAGGCGATGTCCTGCTAACAAACATGCAGCTATCAGGGCTTAAGGGTGAACGCGACGAAGAACTCGTTAATCAGGAGCAGCAAACCTATATCGGACTGACCTGCCCTTACGAAGGCGCCACCGTTGTACACGTGGATGGGGAGGAATTTTTACTCGATACTTCCAAGATCCAGATTTGGACTTCAAATCGCCCCGTGGATTTTACCGCCGACAAAGGCGTCAAGTTTATTTGCATACTGTTTCCGGAAGAGCGGCTCTATAAACGCATACCCGGCTACGAGGGAACTCCCCTGTTATTTGATGCCAAACTTGACGAGGTTCAACTCATCACCTCACACCTTTT
>JBFJTG010000081.1:0-14180 GCA_041625575.1 Litorivivens sp. | reverse complement strand
GAATCCAAACCTTCCCTGCCTTGATCACCACGAAGCCAGGCCAATCGAAGTGGCCCTGCTACCTCGCGTTCGTCCGCGTCGAGATCAGCCGTCAATGCCAGTTTCTGCTGCGCGTCGAGCTGATCCCACTGAAAATTTACCGCGCGGCCACCGCTACCGGTTTGCGCCCAGCTCAGGATGGTTCGACTCGCATGTGCAGGGATACTATCGTTATCACTGCTCCATTTCAGGCTGTCGATAGATCCGTCCGGGGCCAGCTCGTAGGCCAGTATTTGCCCCGACCAGTCGCGACTATCATAACGGGCTTGAAATATGAGGGTATCGGTATCGAGCCGCGTGGAGTTCGTTGCGACTGCCGAGGCCGAGCCGACAGATTGCAAAATTTTCGTTACCGCAGCTTTGAGTTTGTCAGCAATTTCAACCGGCTTGCTCGCATTCAACAACTCGCCGCGCCCGTTAATGGTGGCATGCCACAAATCATCAACAGCACTGGGTCCGCGAGTCGGAAAGGTTTCAGGCCAACTTGGCGTTACTGCATAGGGGTCGACAGGATTATCCGGATCAAACAACTCACCTCGCGAGCCCAGGGTAACGGCATAGGTGAGCATGTGCAGGTTTTGCTGGCAGTCTAGCGAGGGCGAGCGATCGCTGCGGCTGCAAGCCTCATGCACGGGCACCATTCCAGTGGCAAGGTCAGCCCGCAAATGCGTTTTGTAAAACTTCATCGCAATATCGGCAATGGTATCTTCGGCCGCATCCTCGTAGGGTGCACCCATACCGGCGTCTTCATTACCGATATCGCTAAAGGTATCTAATGTACTGTAACCGTCAGTAAACAAGATGGCTGCATTTGCCTGACAGGCGTGAGTGATGGGAGCGCCTTCAGCGGTACGTTGATATTGCACGCCTGCATGTCTCAATGCCCGCCGGTTGGGCGTTCCACCGCTATTCCCACTCCCCGCGTAGATGGTGCTATACACAGTATCGCGCTCAACATCGAGACTTAAATCTTTCATGCTCACATCAACGCGTTTGTTAATTGTGAACTGTCCAAGCCGGGCTTTTTTCACATCAAAAAACGAATGGGCCACGCCCGCCCGCGTCGCAAGATGACGCTTGCGATAGTAGGAAAACCAGTTGGCGAAATTCTGTAACATTGCATCATGGTGTGCAGCTGATGCAAAGTTGGCTGTTCTAATTTCGTAGCCGGATAGTTCACTGCCATCGGGCGCGTATCCGGTCAGTGGTGTAGCGGTATAGCCGAAAATTTCTGGCAGCGAATCCCTGAGATAAAACGTGGCCGGATAGTATTCTACTTTCTTCGCGGTTTTCCCCGCGGCCTGTCCGCCCTCGGGCAAAGGCATTCCGGCAAAGAACATAAACGTTTGATTGTCGCCACCGGACTCGACAACCTGCGTCAAATTGAAAGTAAAATTTCCTACTGCCGGGTCACTCGGCGCTTCCCTAGCGACTGTGTTGAGAAAAATGTTGCTGCCAACGCTGGGCCAAGGCAAATAGGAATCAGCGGGATTAAAATAGGCCTTATTGTAGTCCGGAGACCTCGCGAAGGCATATTCGGGAATCGGGGGAACAGCGAAGTGATCATTACTGCTGTCCGAATATACCCGATTGCCCTCCCCGGTTCCGTTTGGAAAAAGGTAGACAAACTTTTTCCAGGTTCCGTTTGCCCTCCCGTTTTTGTTCACATTAAGAACGCCGAACTCTGGCTCATCGTCGCCGTTGAGTCCAACAAAACTCTTACTGTCTGTATTCCACCACAAGGCACCATCGTTGGTTGGCATCAGTACTTCGGAGTCCATGCTACCGGAGTCATCTATCGCCAACACAATGTTGGGTGCTACACCGGTGGCCAGCGATAAGGGCGTATCTGCCACACTTAGCAAAGCCCGGGCCGGGGGTGACAGCGCCAAAATTAATACGCACAAATAGGGTAACAATTTAGGAATACGATCCATCGTTTCTCCAAACTCTAATTGCAAATAAATGCCTGGCTATGCGCAGATACTCTGCGACTACTCTCGACGATAAATAGAGCGAAGTACCGCCATCGATTTGTTACTCACACCAAAGCCGCGGGCCGTCACCCGGTAAATAACCAGCGGCGCGGGAGGTATATCAGCATCGAGGGACACGGATGTCTTTCTTACGTTGGGCAATGCTTCGATGTAGTACTGCGGCGAAGCCGATACCCCTCCACCAAAACCGGCAAGATTTACCCAACCACTGGAGTTGCGATCACTCCAGCTTGGGGGCTTGCATTCCGCACCCGGTCCATCGCAGTCCTGATATAGCCCACGACCACCGTTGAATGGCCCCACAGACACGCCTTGCAATACCCGCTCTGCTTCGCGCAGTGCCGCTTCCGCGGCTTGAAATGCCGAGTTGCCATCGCGAGTATGACCGGCCATTCGCTCCTGCAAGGTTGTTGATTGCAACGCACTGCCTGCCAGTACCGACATGAACAACATAAAAATCAGGCACATCACCAGCACGACACCTCGCTGGCTAATACAGTTAGGAGAGGAATTCACACCGGCCTCCTATGGCAGACGATTGCGAATTGCGACGACGCTGGTGTAAACCTGCCTAAGGCGCCCGTCACTGGCCACGGTGTCACCGTTAAAGGTCAGATTGCTCTGGGCAAAAGCACCCGCGGTCCCAACAATATTGTCCTCAAGGCTGTGCAAAAGAAGTTCAATACGCACACTTAGCACAGTCGTCCAGTCACTAATGTCACTCGCTGTTTTATAGGCATCAACGTTATTGTCGGCATCACTATCTACGCCGTAACTTAGCTGCATATCTTCAACCCCTTCAACAAGCTCAATAGCGACCGGTGGAGCACCGCCCCCTAAATTTCGCGCCTTGACATACAAAGACCGGATGGGCGCTGAGCCCTCGGTGGTACGCCCCGTATCGCGAATAAAATAGGCCAGCGATTGAAATCCTAAAATTTCTGCATCGCGTCCGTATATTTTGCTCAAGCGATTATTGTCGTTCTTGTTGTTCGCATGGGTAATCGTAATGCGGTCGTTACTCCGGTTCGACGATACCGTGGTTGCCTCAAAGAGATCCGCGTTGACGCAATCCGTGATAAAAACGAAATCACCGCGCCCTATCCCTGCTGGATTGCTGTCTATTTGGACGTTGGCGTTATGCGGATCCAGATTGCCGGTCAGGCGTGCGGGCAGCGCCAGAGCTCGCTGCAAAACGACAAAATCGGTGCCAGCCACGGCGTCATAAGCATTGCCTGCCGCAGCGTTGTCTGTTCCCACCAGCACCGCGGCGGCAGTAAAATTGAGGTCCGTCGGCGGTGTTTTGGCGATAACATTCACCGGAATCCGCTGTACATTGGGGCACCCCATATAACCCGCCGTGCGGATATCTTTCGATAAATAACTTAAGGCAAAACGGCCGTTTTCCTGCAGTCTGGCAGCCGCATCCAGCAAATGATGACTCCGCTGGCTAGCCAGCGTCACCTGCATAACAGCGGCGCTCAATAACAATCCCAGTGTCATCGCAATCAGCAACTCCAGCAGCCCAAAACCATCGTGCTTCGCCTGCAACATCATCATAGCTCCGTCACGAACACAAAAGTTTGAATGTGATTACCATCAAGGTCGGCCTGTCGCGTACTGGCTACACGACTCTCGTCCCACTGCACGGTAATGGTGAAGGTGTTATTGCTTCGGGCGATGGCGCCATCGCCGTCGGTAAGCCGGGTGGCAAGTGCGTTTAACCAGCTTCTGCGATCAATATCGTGAAGCGCGGAACCGGAGGGCGCGGCATCGCCCAGGGTCATGTCGTAATCACCTGCAAGGGCTGCGCGCCGATTCGCGCGCATGCGATCTGCGATATCGTAGGCGAGGAAAGTCGCCTGCGAACGCACGTCGGCCGTAGCATTAAATTTCATCGCGTTAAGGTGCGCGCCCACCAGCCCAAGTACACCCAGAGCCGTAACAACAAGGGCAACAAGTACTTCAATCAGGCTATAGCCGTCGTTTTTTCGGTATTCCCACATAATGCAATCCTTTGCATGGGCCTGTCGTCGCTCTTGCTAGCGCATAGTCAAATTCCGGCTAGGGCAAGAAGTCGCTGCAACAGGTAGACACATTGGAGGGAAGGTAACAGAGGAAGTCCGCGTGTGCGGCACAGGAGCAGGGGCTTGCAACCTTCCTGGTTGACTGTTGTGCATATGAACATCCTGTTCAGTGCGTTCGTTTCCCGCTTTGAGTCTGAAAAAACTCGCAAGGGCTTTATTTGTAAAGCGCAGCTTGACAGAAATACCCCGTATTTGTCTAGAATGCCAACATCTTCCATGGATGGAAATTGTGATGCAGAGCAAAGGACTGACCTTATTAGAGCTTTTGGCAAGCCTCTCGATCGCCGCTATCCTGATGGCGGTTGCCACCCCCGGCTTCGCCCAATGGATAAATAAAAACCGCCTGAGAACAGCGGCTTACAACCTTCTTACCGATATTCAAAAAACGCGGTCTGAGGCAGTCAATCGCGCCAGCCGGGTGACGCTCCGGAACAGTGACAAGGACTGGGACACCGGCTGGCAAATGTTCGTGGACGACGATGCCGACGGCAATTTCGACACCGGAGAAACCCTGCTGTTTGAGCGTGAAGCAATAAGCGCAAATGTGAGCATAAGTGGCAATAGCGCCGTGAGTTCAATGGTGTCCTACGATGCATCAGGGCAGTCCCTGACCCCGGCCGGCGCTTTTCAGGCAGGCACTATAACCCTCTGCGGCAGCGGAGTGAGTAAGGCCTACCAGATCGTGCTCAGCCGCGGCGGGCGAGCGCGACTGGTGTCGGATGACGGCAGCAGCAATTGGTGTCCCTGACATTCACCTACTCAATATCGCTCTGACCGGCCACATTTTCGGCTGCGTTTGCTTCAGCCGGTCTGTATGACACCGCCATAGAGCGACCCCCGTCCGGACAGACGTGGATTCACTCTCTAAATCCTTTTCTGACCCCGCCAACCCGCGTACCATAGCGGCCCCTTGAAGAAATCAGCCAATTATTCCATGTCCTCTCAGTTTATAACCGGCCAACGCTGGATCAGTATCACCGAACCCGGTCTGGGTCTGGGCCTAGTCGTGGAAGCCGAACATCGGCGTGTCACCGTTGCATTTCCCGCCGCAGAAGAAGAGCGGGCCTACGCCGCCGCTAATGCTCCTTTATCACGGGTCCAATTTGAAATAGGCGACGAGATCAGTCTGGCTACTGGCGAGGCTTTGCGAGTTCAGGCGGTTGAAGAACACAACGGCTGTTTCGTGTACATGTCCGAAGACAGCGATAAACAACTACACCCGATACCCGAGCAGCTACTGAGCTCGCGAATTCAGCTTCACAGCGCACGCGACCGACTGATAGCCGGACAGCTGGATGATCCCCGGCGCTTCGAGTTGCGTGCGGCAACCCTCGAGCATCGCAATCGGGCGCGCGCCAGCGAAAGCCGCGGGTTTCTCGGACCCCGTGTCGATCTGATTCCGCACCAGTTTTACATCGCCAGCAGTGTCGCCAGGCAAGCACACCCGCGCATTTTGCTCGCGGATGAAGTTGGGCTGGGCAAAACCATTGAAGCCGGTCTGATTATGCATCAGCTACATCTGGATGAGCGCATCGAGCGCATCTTGATATTGGTGCCCGAGAGCCTTATTCACCAATGGCTGGTGGAAATGCGGCGACGCTTTAATTTGCAGTTCAGCGTTTTCGACGAATCGCGCTGCGTCGACAGCCTCCTTCCCCTTGACGACTTTGGCGACGAAGATGAGGTCGAGGCTGAAGAAGCCGCACTCGTCGAAGCACTGCTCAATGACAACCCCTTTGAAAGTGAACAGCTGGTCATCGCAGGCATCGACTGGCTGGCAGCTAATCCTGAGCGTCAGGAACAAATATTTGCCGCCGGCTGGGATATGCTGGTAGTCGACGAGGCCCATCACCTGCATTGGCAGGAAAGCGGTAGCTGCTCGAAATCCTATGGCCTGGTTGAAACACTCTGCGCCACAATTCCCTCGGTGCTTCTGCTAACCGCAACACCCGAAAATGCCGGAATAGATGGCCACTTCGCCCGATTGCGCCTGCTCGATCCCGACCGCTACGCTAGTCTGGACGCATTTCGCGAGGAACAGGCCGCGTACGGGGACATCAGCGAGCTGATCGAAATCTTGCTGTCTAAAAACAACAAGGCGCTCGCTCAAAGCAATGTTCAGCAAAAACTGTCACCACTGTTAGGCCAGGATTTATTGGCCCAACTACTGCCGTCACCGGACAAGCATAGCGACGCAGCCATCGAGGTCCTATTGGATCGCTTCGGCACCGGTCGCAGTTTATTTCGCAACAGCCGCAGCTCTGTGGGGGGCTTTCCCGCACGCAAGCTTATCCGGCACCCCCTGACCATGCCCGAGCAGCTCAAGGAATTTGCGCGCGGCGCCAGTCTCGAACAACTCTTACAGCCGGAGTGTTTTTTAGGTGAGGACTGGGCGGCAATCGACCCCCGTCTTAAGTGGCTGGAAAACTTTATGCTGCAAGATGCGGATGCCCGCGTTTTATTGATTTGCGCCAGCGCCCAAACCGCCCAAAGTCTCGAATTGTACATGCGCCTTAGGCGCGGCTTTGCCACCGCTGTGTTTCATGAAGGCATGAGCCTGCTTGAACGCGATCGCGCCGCGGCCTACTTTGCTGACAATGAGGACGGGGCGCAGATGCTTGTGTGCTCCGAAATTGGCAGCGAAGGCCGAAATTTCCAGTTTGCAGAACACCTCGTGTTGTTCGACCTACCGCTGAATCCTGATTTGCTGGAGCAGCGCATTGGCCGCCTCGACCGGATTGGGCGCGACGGCGAGGTCAATATTCACGTGCCGTATTTTGAGGGCAGTCCCCAGCAAGGCTTGCTCGATTGGTACGATCGGGCACTGGCGATTTTCGAGGAGCCTTGTACCGTTGGCAACGCCGTCATGCTGCGTTTTGAAGAAAGCTTGCGCGGTGCGCTGCTGGCTGATGGTGGCGCACTGCAAACACTGATTGCTGAAGCGAGCGCCCACGCCGCGGCATTGCGTTCGGAATTGCATTCCGGCCGCAATCGGCTGCTGGAGCTCAATTCCTGCCGCAAAGGCGCTTCCGACAATTTACTGGCGAAGGTTGCACTAGAGCAACGCAGTGATGAACTCGCCCGGTATCTGGAACAACTGGCCCAGCAGTTTGGACTCGAACACGAAGACCACAGCGACAATACCATTATCCTCCATCCCGGCAATCACATGCTCACGGAAGCTTTTCCGCACTTACCCGAAGAGGGCCTTACCGGAACATTTGATCGGCAGCGCGCGCTCAAACGTGAAGACATGCACTTTCTCACCTGGGAACACCCGCTAGTCGTAGATGCCATGGACATGATCGTCTCCGGCGATCTGGGTAGCGCCTGTGTCTGCACCCTGCCGGTTAAAGGCTTGCCTGCCGGTAGCCTGCTGCTGGAAAGTTTTCTAAATCCCCTTATTCACGCACCCGCCGCACTGCAGCTCGATCGCTATCTGCCGGCATTCAGTGAACGTTTGCTGATTGACGATAAGGGAAGACAACTTCACGCCAAAGTAGCACACGAGCAATTAAATACACTATGTCAAACCGTTAAGCGTAAGCTCATACCGGCGCTGCTGCGCGAAGTACGCGAACCTCTGGCGCTACTCCTTAATGCAATAGAAAAAGAGGCGAAGGCCCTGGAAAAGCAGTGGCAAAAACAATCTGTCGACAACTATCAGTCCGCGCGGCGCAGCGAACGTGAACGTCTGGTGGCGCTGGCCGAACGTAACCCCGACATTAACGACGATACCCTGAATGCTTTTGACCAGGTCAGCGCGCAAGGCGGTGACGCCTTACAGACCTTGCAGTTGAATATCGGCGCCCTGCGTTTGGCTATTGTCAGTTAAGTATTTAACCTTACAGGATTGTGTATGTATCTATTCTCGATTAACGCCACATCAGCCAAAGATCAGGGCGAGTTCAAACAGGGCGAAGAGTGCCCCTTTATTGCGTATATCAACTTTATTGATCTTTTTGGTGCCGAGCAGCTCGCAACGCTTTATGTGATGAAGGAAGGTTTTCGCGAAGTAAAGATCGTGAAACGCAAATTGCTGAAAATCGACGATAAGCACAAAAAAGATCCGCAGATTAATGAAGCGCTTAAGAAAGGCTATTGCCTGCAGGTTTTCAGTAGCCACTAGACTCCCATAAAATTGGTTTAGGAACGAGAGTCCTCGGTCGTTGGCTACCCGGCAAGCCTGTTCTTTTCGGATACAGCAAATATAATATTTTCCCAAAGCCCCAATATTTCCTTGTCAGCACGGATAGATCCGCGTCGAGCAAATTACACATGCTTGATTCTACAAAATGCAGCCCGGGAACTTCATCGCCATAGCGCTATCGTGAAACTGCCCCCGACTGGCCTAAAACGCTCGCGATAGCCGGGCCGGTCCAATGCAGACTGATCCGCGTCAGCTTGCAAGCGGGATCGGGAGCCACTACTGTACAACTCTATAAATGACAGCAATAGGCTCCTTGTTTCTATCAAGACAACCGTGCACTGACAGTACGCCCAGAACGTCCTTTGGCGCCATTAACGCAAGGAATTAAGGAAATAGCATGGACCTCAATTTTTCACCCGAAGAAGAAGCTTTCCGCAAGGAGGTGCGTGACTTTCTTGCGAGCGCACTTCCCGCCGATATTCGCAACAAAACACAGAACGGCAAGCATCTCGGCAAAGATGATTATGTACGCTGGCACAAAATTCTTTACAAGAAAGGCTGGATAGCCGGCAGTTGGCCGAAAGAATTTGGCGGCACCGGCTGGAGCCCCACCTACCAATATATTTATGATGAAGAGCGCGCCGCCGCGGGCGCACCACCCATACTGCCCTTCTCGCTTAAAATGGTCGCACCGGTCATCATGGCTTTTGGCAATAAACAGCAGCAGGACTATTTTTTGCCTCGAATTTTGTCCGGCGAAGACTGGTGGTGTCAGGGCTATTCAGAGCCGGGCTCCGGTTCTGATCTGGCTTCGGTTAGCACCCGAGCCGTGCAAGAGGGCGATCATTACATCGTCAATGGTCAGAAAACATGGACCACTCTGGCCCAACACGCCGATTGGATTTTTGCCTTGGTACGCACCGATCCGGAGGTCAAAGCGCAAAAGGGTATTTCGTTTTTACTGATTGATATGAAATCGCCCGGCATTACTGTTCGCCCCATTATTATGCTGGATGGCGGCCACGAGGTGAATGAAGTCTTCTTCGACAACGTTAAAGTTCCTGTCGCGAATCGCGTTGGCGAAGAAAATAAAGGTTGGACCTACGCCAAATACCTGCTCGGTCACGAACGCACCAACATAGCCGAAGTCGGTCGCTGCAAGACGGATTTATTAAGCCTTAAAAAGCTTGCCGCCAATGCACGTGACGGGGAACGCAGCCTACTGGAAAATCCCCGGTTTGCCGATAAAGTCGCGCAGGCAGAAATTGATTTAATGGCGCTTGAAATTACAAATCTGCGCGTGATGGCCATGGCAGAAAAAAACTCCGCTCCGGGACCGGAAGCTTCTCTACTCAAGATAAAAGGCTCCGAGCTGCAACAGACACTGTCGGAACTCATGATGGAAACCGCGGGTTGGTACGGCCTGCCCTACCAACCCGACGCGCTAAACGCTGATTTCGACGGTGCGGTAGCCGGACCCGATGCATGCCTGCCACTCAGCGGTCATTACTTCAATACCCGCAAGGTAAGCATCTACGGTGGCTCCAACGAAATTCAAAAAAACATTGTTAGCCGCATGATCCTCGGATTGTAGGCCGCGAGCAAAGCCCGCAATCAAACTAATAGTAAAAGAACAGAGTCCACGAGGACCGATTTATGAATTTTGACTTTAGCGAAGAACAAACCCAGCTAGACGATATGCTGCAGCGCTTTGTGCGCAACGACTATAGTTTTGATGCGCGCCAAAGCATTCTTGACTCACCGGAAGGTTTTAGCCGAAAAGTCTGGAAGCAGTTGGCCGAACTGGGCCTGCTCGCCCTCACCTTGCCGGAAGAATATGACGGCTTCGGCGGCACTGCCGTCGATACCTTGCTCGTCATGCAATCTCTTGGACGCGGCCTGGTTCTGGAACCCTATTTACCCACCGTGCTTGGCGCAGCACTAATCGCCAAAGCCGGCAGCAGCGAACAACGCAGCACGGTATTACCGGAAATCGCGGCCGGAGAATGCATTGTTAGCCTGGCCCATACGGAAGCCGGCGCTCGCTATCAACTCAACTATGTAACGACGCGTGCAGAACAAAGCGGATCCGGATTTACCATCAATGGTAACAAGGCAGTCGTACTTGCGGGGCAACTCGCAAATAGGCTTATTATTTCCGCACGCACAGCGGGAAACGCGAATGATGTCGATGGCCTATCACTATTCCTGGTCGATCCGAAGCTCGCCGGGATATCGCTCACTCCTTACCGCAATCACGATGGGCAGCCCGCCGCAGACCTTACATTCAACAATGTTCAGCTTGGCACTGAAGCCTTGTTAGGCGAATTGAATCAAGCTATGCCCTTGCTGGAAAAACATCGCGACGCTGCCATGGCTGCGCTTTGCGCCGAAGCAGTCGGCATTATGGATGCCCTGATTGCCGAGACCGGCGAATACCTCAAAACTCGCAAGCAGTTTGGTGTGCCGCTGGGTATTTTTCAGGCCTTGCAACACCGTATGGCCGATATGCTCTTACACACTGAGCAAGCCCGCTCTATGGCTTATCTCGCGGCGGGCAAGCATGACGCAGACGAAGCGACCCGCGCGCGAACAATGGCCGCAGCGAAAGCTCTGGTCGGGCAGTCCGCCCGCTTTGTCGGTCAACAGGCCGTTCAGTTGCACGGTGGTATCGGCGTAACCGAAGAGCTCATCATTGGCCATTACTTCAAACGCCTGACACTGATTAACGCCAGCCTGGGCGATGCGGATTATCATCTCGGTCGCTTTAGCGACATGATGGTGGCCGAAGCATTAGCAGCGAATTAATCACTGCGAGGCTAAACCGAGTAAAGTGTTTTAGTCCGTGTCGAGTCAACTTTGGCGAAATTCGATGATTTGGGCGATTGCAAGATTGCACCTTCAGCGGCAATAGAAACGACCTGATTGCGCCCCGCCGTTTTCGCTTCATACAGTGCTCTATCAGCGCTACGCAGAATATCGGAGTTATGCACATCCTCACCTAGAAGCCCTGTGAAAAGCCCCATGCTTACCGTAAGAACCTTGCTGCATCCGGATTTTGAGTGGGCTATTCCAAGCATTTCTATCTCTCGCCTCAGCGCGTCAAAGTGCTCCACTATTGACTCCTCGCAGATATCCGCCGTCGACATAATGACGAATTCCTCGCCGCCATATCGCACGCATAGATCTTCCAGACGGCAAAAGCGGCGTTGTATTACATCCGCGACAGCCATAATGGCTTTATCACCTTCCAGGTGCCCATAACAATCGTTATAGTCCTTGAAAAAATCGATATCGATAAAAGCGATCGATACCGCTAAGTTATGCCTTCGGTGATACCCACATAGCCTGTCAAACTCGCTGTTAAAAAAGCGTCGATTATGCAGCGATGTCAGGGGGTCATGAATGACTTGTTCTTCAAGTTCTCTATTGCGCTCTTCCAATACGAAATGTCTACGTACATAGGACTTTCTATTATTAAACTCTTCGCTAACGTCATCGTGCACCAAAAAATTAAAAATCGATCTGAGTGGCCAATATCGACAACCGGGTGAATGGTGATACGCATCCAATATTTATCGCCATCACGACTATAGGACGGGGTAATAACTTCTGTGTCTTGGCCATCGTTAACCGCGTGATTGATTTGCGCGACAACCTTGCCATGGGCAATATGCTTTCTAAGGTAAGTCGTAGGCTTGTCTAATAGTTCATCCTTGGAATACCCTGTTACCCTGGTGTACGCCTTGTTCACAAATACAATTTTCGATTGGACCTGGGTAACCTTGATGACCAGTACCCCCTGCTGCATTTGATCCATCGCTTCGTACATTAATGAAACCGGTAGACTACCTTCCTTATTCATTACCCCACCCCGATTCGTTTTCGTAAATGTGTGTAGCTCATCGCAGTGCGTACGAGCCAGCGTTAATAACAATCATCCTCTTGAGCTCTCAGACTTGCACCGAATGTACTTTGATTCCATACGCACATCCCGTTACACATGCTGCACGAGGTCAGTGCCCGAATTCGAGAAACCCCAGTCCTGGCTGCACACTCACCAAGCAACGAAGAGTACAATTACAATGTGCTGAACAAGGACCTGAAGATAAGCGTCTGTATTCTTAGCGAATATGAGTTTGCAAGTCGCGAGCTGGAAATAGCGTTGAGGTACACAGCCATGTATACGTCAAGCCACGGGAGGCCTGCGCTTGTATAGGGACTACTCCCTACCACTTAAGATTAACAAAGTCCCCGGGGGGGGTAATGGCTGAGTGTTAATTGGGGGGATACGCTATCGGAAACCAAACAAACGGGAGGCAATCATCTATTTCCGAGAGAGTGGCGGCGTGAATAGATCGCCGGATTTCGCGCAGTAAGGCCGAGGCGCAAAACGCTAGCGCGAGCATGGTTAGTGGCTTTTCGATGCGCGCAAGAAATTCAATAAAGCCTTGCGCTGTTTTGGCTGCAAGCCCTTAAAAAGACTTAGTAATTCAAGTTGGTCGGCGGTCAAATAACTCGGCGATATTTCGCTGACGGCGCCAGCTTCCCGACCCGTTGCCAGCCACTCATAGCTAACGCCCAGCTCGGCTGCCAGCACTTCAAGTCGTTCACGACGCGGTCCGGTGCCCTGATCAGACTCCCATTGACTGCAGGCGCTTCGGGTAATGCCCATCGCCTGAGCCAAATCCGCCTGAGAAATGCCCGCCGCCTGTCTCGCTTTCTTAATACGTGAACCTATGCTCATGGCGGAAGTTTAGAAACACTTGACGGCACAGGGAAGGAAAGAATAAATTACTTCTCTTGGTAAGCCTTACTAACCATCGATTTACCCGTCAACCCAATGGAATGGACTGATATGAATAGGCCTCACAAAAGTAGTACCGATGCAAAAACTGCACAACACTCCGCAACAGTCGCCCTACTAAAGGAATTTGATATAGATATTGCCGCTGTCGCCGAGCAAGCGCAGGTATCAACGGGCATTGCGAGCTCGGCACTGCAACCCCACCGCATGGAGAGCTGCCCGGTAATTCTCTTAATTAAAATACAGACAGCCGCCGAAATAATGCTTCGACAAAAGGGCTGGAAGGGCGATTCAAATGACTTATGGGGTGATTTCTATTCGATGCTAATCGCTGCAACCGAAAGGCGGCACGCTTAGGAAGCCGCTCGCCCGGGCTGCCTTGCCGCGCCCCCTATCTGACCGCGATACGGCACCTGCAATCTTTTACTGCTTGAAGTGGGCGGTCCTATCGTCGCTCTATTCGTGCCCAAGGTAAAATTCAATCTCGGTTCAGAGGCTCAAGCAGCCAGGCGACTTCAGTGGCGTCGACCTGCCCTTTCAATTTACCCGCCACCGCTCGTCGCTCCAGCTCCTCGTAACGGTAAAACCCCGCGTAAAGCTGTGCTAACGTCGCCTCACTGATCGAAAAGGGTGGCCCCGCCATCAAAGACTGCGGATAGTCGAAACTGATCAGCAACTGTTTCGCCGAAGCCGATATCATCTCAAGATGCCGGGCATACTCCTGTCGCAACGTAGCCGGCAAGGCCACCAACGTTGCACGATCGTAGATTGCGTCTACTGAGCCAAGTGTATTCGCCGACACTTGGAAAATGGCGCCAACCGTGAAGCAGAGCCTTCAGTCGTCTTTAAATGCATCCCGATGAAACTCGGCGGCGTCCTCCACTTCCGCCAATCCACGCTCCTGCAGCATTTCCGGCGGGTCTCCACCGGCAAGCACTTGCAACACGGTATGCACACCGCGGGACAGCGAGGTCAGGTTGTAACCCCCTTCCAGTACCAACGCCAAGCGGCCATCGCAGTGCTTGTCTGCAATGCCCTGAACGATGCTGGTAAGCATCGCAAAGCCATCGTAACTGAGGCTCAGGGCCATATCGTTGCGG
>JBFJTG010000080.1:0-14261 GCA_041625575.1 Litorivivens sp. | reverse complement strand
TTTTTCTCGGCTCTGACTGGGCGCAACCTGACACTCTGGTAGCAAGCTTAACACCACACACGCTTGCTAGCGGCGATGCCAATACCTTAGTGATCGAAGCCCTAAGCGAGCTTAGATTGCTGGCCGTCGCGCGTGGACATTTCGAACACTCGCTTGTGCCCGGCGAACAGGCACGCCATTTTTTAACCCAGGTATTGGCCTGCAATCTTAAATTACTGTTTTCGACTGCCAGCGAAGCCGAAAGGGAAACCCAGGGGCCGCTAGCGGAATTACCGCGCAACCTGCTCAAACATCTCGCCGCATCGATTGGTTACGAAAATATTATCGATCAGCTTATCGGCGAGATCTGGCGCATTCTGCAGCAACGTCCCATTCAGGTGAATCCGGTCAAAGAGATGATCACCCAGATTGCCATTTGCCAGGCCAATCCTGAAATAGACCTGGGCACCAGTGGGCAAGGCGCAGATCGACTGGTCAGTAGCATTTTCGGACCCACCCATGCCTGCCGCGAAGATCCCGGTATTGCGATATATCAGGAGCGGCTCGACTTTATGGATAGCGCCGCTCTGCAAAGTGAAGCTGCCGGTTTCGCACGAGCAATGCACGACACTGGTCTGGTATCTGCCTACCACGCGATACTTGTGCGCCATTTACTGACCGAAGGCGAACATCTGCTGCCCGAAGCGATGGGCCTCTCTTCCACCGGTCGCGATTGCATGCTCTGCTATCAGGAGTTGGTACTGACCTTGATCGACAGAGGCGTACATGCCGCTACGCCGCAGGCCATTTATGGTCTGGCGCTGATGCTTGAGCGGGGCATTCTCTACCAGCCCCCGGTTGCCCCGGCTATGTGGCGGCAGTTGCGCCTTCCCCTTTCACCGTGGTCGAAAGAACGATTGAGTATGGCCTTCGGCAGCGCCGTTGAACCGGAAGTTCTGCTTTTGGAAGGCGTGCTGTGCATGCTGGGGCTGCCGCTTGGCGTTGGCCAGGGCAACAATCCCACTTGCCAGTCGGCGCGTGCGCTTTCGATGTGGGCTTACAACGACCCGGACTATTTGCTGCAAATGGTGACGTGGGCAGCCCGCGATGACGAGATCATCATTCACTTCGAAGGCCGGCCGATCTCATCCCGCGAGAGCTTGTCGGGTGTGGCGACGTCTTTACCAATCGATCTGGACCCGGTCTCCTTATTAGTTGTGCCGCATCTGGACCGCATTTATGCCGAGATGGGGCGACGCTGCAGTGATCGCGAGGGCGATCCGCACCGCTGGGTGAATCCCGAGTTTCATGGCTGGTGGTCGGGACGCGGGTTTCGCCTCAATGTCGACGTGCCGACGGGCAATCTGGTCGATCTTGATGATTTTTTGCGTCAGTTCTATGCTGACTATCACCCCATGCACAACGGCAACCAACCCCTGATTCATCCCCAGCCCGCAGGCATTGCAGTCACAGATAGCGCCGCACGATTCATCGGCTGGCACGCCATCACGATTCTGCGGGTGAATCTGGATCAGATGGATGAAATGCGGGTGTACTTCTACAACCCCAACAATGACAGCGGCCAGGATTGGGGCGATGGCGTAGAGGTGAGCACCTCAGGCCACGGCGAACGCTTTGGCGAGGCCTCCCTGCCCTTCGCACAGTTTCTCTCACGTCTGTACATCTACCACTTCGACCCCCTGGAGCAAGGCGAACCGGCCTCGATTACCCGGGAAGAACTCAACGAAGTGATCGGCTACATCGAACGCAGCTGGGGTGCGGGGCGCATGCCTACAAAAAACAGCGATCAATCTGCCTCGGGGTAGTCAGCAAGACACACTCAATACAACAAAGCGATTGTTGTAGATCGCAATATCCGCTTTGCTATAATTCGCCCGCCCACTGACATCAGTAGCGTCACCTTATCAATCCGCGGAATATCAACATGACTATTCGTTGGTTGCGTATACCTCTGGCCGTAGCGAGTATTTTAGTCGCGGGCTGCGCTGGCTATCGCGGCGGCTGGGAAAGCGTCGCAAGCCTTGATAACACGCCGCTTGCAAACTCGACGAGCAATTCGACTGCGAATCAAAGTCATACCCCTCAGGAACTGGAGCTACCCCGCCTCAAGCTTCAGGTATCGCTCGACAACCAGCTTCGCACCTATGATATCCAGGTTTATTTTTACGTCCTCCCGCTTTCCATTGATCCGCGCAAGGTCTACCCCAAAAATGTCGAGCGCGGCAAAACGCGTGTGTTCTTGAGCACAACACCAGAGACCGCAGATTTTATCTTCCATCCAAGCGCGGCTGTTTTACAGCTCGGAGAACAACGCTTCAATGGCGCCGCTGGTTTTGAATTTGGCCGTTGGGATGAAAATGGAAAGCGCGTTGAGCAGGGAGGCCTTTGGGAGCACAGACCAATCACATCAGAATTTACTCTGGCCGAGATAGGTCGGAGCTACTATTTATCCATTGATTTCGACACACCCGTGCCGTCACCAAAGTCGCAGAACATTGTTTTGGATTTGTTAAAAGGCGCTCAAATCAAACTCGGGGCCCCCATTGCCGCTGATCAGATTTATCCCTGCCCGATGGAAAGGAAGCTATTCGTGAGTTGCATCGATGACTATCTGGCAGTAAGCCAAAGCTAATGCGCTGCGCTCCCCGGGCTCTGATGCTCACTAAATCGTAGCTGGCACACATCCGTAATTTTTCAAATGAAGCGGACTTTGGGGCAAGGCCTTATGACGGAGGCCTGACAACAAAAGGAATGATCTCGTGCCGCAGTTTAGCCGGCGCACCAGCACAATAGCTCAGCTCTATGGGACCTGATCTATACGGCTGTCGGACTGCGGGAATGTACACCACATTACCCACGACATATTTTGTTGGAGGGGCGCTCATTGCCTGAGTGTATACGCTACCGAAGCAAATACGAACGCCGACACATCGACTTCTGTTTTGTGTGTTGAGTAGGAAGCGAAAAAAGACCGACTTTTATGCGGATTTCAGTACAGGTACGGACGTACCGGAATAGGAAATTGGTGGAGCTAGGCGGGATCGAACCGCCGACCTCTTGCATGCCATGCAAGCGCTCTCCCAGCTGAGCTATAGCCCCCACGCGGGAAGGTGCGCATAATAAGCAGGCAGCCCGCGGCTGTCAACTCGGAAGCGCCCTTCCACGGCCTTTTTAGGCAGAAAATTGCTCGTAGCGCTTTTCCAACTTCTTCAATTTCTTCTTGCCAACGCCGCCCAGCAGATCAAGCGCAAAGCGCAAGCGCGCGCGGCTCATGTCCGGCCCTAACACCACCATCGAGTCAAACACGGAAATCGACGCGGTGCTGCCGGACACTGCGATAAACAGCGGCGCGACGAAATCTTTCATCTTCAATTCCATCGCGTCAGCCACGACCTTCATCGACTGGAAAATAGCATCGCGATTCCAGTCACGCAGATTGTCCAGCTGCCACACACAGAACTGCAATAGTTCCAGCAACTGCTCTTCATTCACCGCCAGGCCATCAAAATTCTCCTTCTTTAGCGGCAAGTGGCCGGAAAAGAAAAACGAGGCCAGTGGCGCGAGGTCACTGAAGGTTTCCATACGCTGTTGCGCGTGGGGCAGTATTTCCAGCAGACGCTCACGGTTGAGTGCCCAGGCTTGAAGACGATCGGCCAGCTGCTCCAGCGAGAGGTTTTCGCGAATCCACATGCCGTTGAGCCAGGACAGCTTTTCGACGTCAAAAATGGGGCCACCCAAGCTCACGCGCGAGATATCAAAGGCTGCAATCATTTCCTGCAGGGTAAATTTTTCGCTTTCGTCGGGCATGGACCAACCCATTCGACCCAGATAGTTCAAGAGAGCTTCTGGCAAGTAGCCCATTTTCTTGTAGTACAAAATACTGGTCGGATTTTTGCGCTTGCTCAGTTTGCTCTTGTCAGGGTTGCGAAGCAGAGGCAAATGGCAAAGTACGGGCATATCCCAGCCGAAATATTGATACAGCAGCTTGTGCTTGGGCGCCGAGTTAATCCACTCCTCGCCGCGAATCACGTGAGTGATGCCCATCAAATGATCATCAACCACATTCGCCAGGTGATAGGTTGGCATGCCGTCGGATTTGAGCAGAATTTGCGCATCTACCTGCCCCCATTCCAGCTCTACATCGCCGCGCAGCATATCGTGAAACACGCAGCGGCCATCATCTTCGGGGACAAACATCCGCACCACGTAGGGCTCTCCGGCGGCTTCACGCCGCGCCTGCTCATCGTCTGCGAGCTTGAGATCGCTGGGCTTGAGCGCCGTATGCTGGCCTGCCTCACGCCGGGATTCACGCAGCTCATCCAGCTCCGCCGCAGTGCGATAGCATTTGAAAGCGTGCCCCTTAGCCAAGAGCTCATCAACGTGCCTACGGTAGACATCGCTGCGCTCGCTTTGGCGGTAGGGCCCGCATTCGCCACCCACATCGGGGCCTTCGTCCCAATCCAGGCCCAGCCAGCGCAGCGAATCCAGAATGGCCTGCTCGGATTCAGGCGTCGATCGCTGTTGATCCGTGTCTTCTACGCGCAGTAAAAACTGGCCGCCATTCGCCTTGGCAAAGCAATAATTGAACAAAGCAATGTATGCTGTGCCCACGTGCGGGTCGCCGGTGGGCGATGGCGCTACTCGCGTGCGTACTGGTTTTACTACTGCGGTCATAATGAATCCTGAAGGCGATTTTTATACAATGGGCGGCTAGCGCCGAAAAGCCGCCATTATACGTGTTCGTTTCATTCAACTCATCCGGAAAACACATAGCTGCATGACTGCTTCATTGCTGAACAGACGATTTTGCGTTGCCCCGATGATGGACTGGTCCGATCGTCACTGCCGTGTATTCTGGCGTCAGCTCAGTCAGCAGGCGGTTCTCTACACCGAAATGGTGACAACGGGCGCTCTGCTGCACGCCGAGCCAGCCCGTTTTCTCGACTTCGACGAGTGCGAACATCCTTTGGCACTGCAATTAGGCGGCAGCAATCCGGCCGATTTGGCCAAATGCGCTGCCATGGCCGAACAGTGGCGTTACGACGAAGTGAACCTGAATTGCGGCTGCCCCTCCGATCGGGTGCAAAACGGCCGCTTCGGCGCCTGCCTGATGGGCGAGGCGCAAACCGTAGCAGATTCAGTGAAGGCCATGCGTGACGCAACCTCACTGCCGGTCACCGTCAAACACCGCACAGGCATTGACGATCTGGATTCCTACGAATTTCTCTGTGATTTTGTGGGTCAGGTTGCCGATGCAGGCTGCGAAGTGTTTGTCGTGCATGCGCGCAAGGCCTGGCTAAGCGGATTGAGCCCAAAAGAGAACCGCGAAATTCCGCCGCTCGAATATGAGAAGGTGTATCGCCTCAAGCGGGACTTCCCGGGCCTGGAAATCATCATTAACGGCGGCATACACTCAATCACCGACGCGCAATTACATCTGGACCACGTGGACGGCGTGATGCTCGGGCGCAGCGCCTATCAGAACCCGTCAATTCTCAGGGAGGTGGACCGACTGTTCTATCAAGGCGAATCGGGCCCTGATGCCCAAGAGGCGCTGATACAACTCTTCCCCTACATCGACAGACAGTTGCAGCAAGGCTCGCGCCTCAATCACATTACTCGCCACGTACTCGGTTTATTTAATGGGCAGCCCGGCGCCAAGCAGTTTCGCCGCCACCTGTCGCAAAATGCGCACAAGCCCGGCGCGGGTGTCGAAGTGTTAAAAGATGCCGCTGCCTATCTAAACAAAGCAGTCGATTTAAAGGTAAACTCTCAACCCTATGCAGATTAAATTGCGGCTGCTGTTTCGGCAGCCCGAAATCCCCTTTGGATATCACTACCTAAACTATGAAAAACAAACTGGAACAACTCCGACAATTCAGTGACGTCGTTGCGGACACTGGCGATATAGAAGCAATTCGCCGTTTTAAGCCGCTGGACGCTACCACCAATCCCTCACTGCTATTGAAGGCAGCCGCACTCCCGGATTATCAGGAGCTGGTTAAACAGCACGCCAGCGGCGTTTCAGCCAGCAGCAGCGAGGATGAGTTACGCTCTGTTATCAACCGTTTCGCGGTTGATATCGGCAGTGAGATCGCGCAAATCGTGCCCGGCCGAGTTTCTACCGAAATTGATGCTCACCTGTCCTTCGACACCGAGCGCACTATAGAACAAGCCCATGAAATTATGTCGCTCTACGCAGACAAGGGTATTGGCGCAGACAAAGTCTTGATCAAAATTGCCTCCACCTGGGAAGGCATCGCTGCAGCGCAGCGCCTCGAAAAGGCTGGCATACAGTGCAATCTGACCTTGCTGTTTGGTTTTGCCCAGGCACGCGCCTGCGCCGACGCGGGCGCAACCCTCATATCACCCTTTGTTGGGCGAATTTACGATTGGTACAAGGCCCAGGGCGAAGCCCAGAAAAATGCTAACGACGATCGCGGCGTGCAATCGGTAAAGCGCATTTTTAACTACTACAAAAAACACGATTTCAAAACCGTGGTGATGGGCGCCAGCTTCCGCAATATCGGCCAGATAGAAGCACTGGCCGGCTGTGACCGGCTTACGATAAGCCCAAACTTGCTGGAAGAACTAAGCCTGAATACGGGCGAGCTCTACCAAAACCTGTTCTCCGACAAGGCAAAATCCGCAGACGCCAAAGCCTCGATCAGCGAACAGGCTTTTCGTTTTGAACTGAACGATGACGCGATGGCGACAGAAAAACTGGCAGAAGGGATTCGCTCGTTCGCCGCAGACCAGCGCAAACTGCAGAAACTGCTGGTGGACATGGCCTGATGTTACAGCGCTTACAAGCCTTTTTCAGCGAGCACCTGTCGCCCGCCGAAGACAGCAGCGACGAGCACCGACTACAGTTGGTCAGCGCCGCTCTGCTCATTGAGCTATCAAAAGCCGACTTTGAGCAGGGAGATGAAGAGCTGGAGGCGATTCGCTCCCTGCTTGCCAAGGAACATGACGTCAGCGCGGCGGAAATCGACGAGCTCATGAAGCTGGCAGAGGAACAGTTTGAGGAAGACAATTCCTACCACCCCTACACAAGCCTGATCAATCAGCACTTTTCGCAGGAGCAGAAGGTTCGCCTGCTGGAAACCTTGTGGAAAGTAGCGATTGCCGATGGCCAACTATCCAAGTACGAAGATCATCTGATTCGAAAGATATCAGAGCTGATCTACGTGCCTCACAGGGACTTTATCCGCAGCAAGCTTAAAGTCACGGAAGGCTAGACTTGCCGGGGACTAGCCCCGGCAAGTGCTCAACCCGCTTTTAGCGCCTCGTATTTATCATGGAACTGCGCACGTAGATCTTTCTTCAAAATTTTGCCCGTAGGATTACGCGGCAGCGCGTCCACATACTCAACAGCCCGCGGAATTTTATAACCCGCCAGCTTGTCACGACAAAACTCGACTAGCTCTTCCGGCGTTAATTCCGGGTTGCCACCGCTTACCAACACAGCGACGGGTATCTCGCCCCATTTTTCACTCGGCGCGCCCACCACCGCCGCATCCGCTATTTGCGGGTGCGACATCAGCACATTCTCCAGCTCGGCCGGATAAATATTCTCGCCACCGGAAATAATCATGTCCTTCACGCGGTCCTGAATATAGACATAACCCTCATCGTCCATGCGCCCAGCGTCACCCGTATGCAGCCAGCCATCGACAATGGTTGATGCAGTGGCCTCATCGCGCTTCCAGTAGCCTTTCATCAATTGCGGGCCACGGGCCACAATTTCGCCTATTTCGCCATTGGGTAAGGTCTTGCCCTTGGCATCAACGATACGAATTTCAGTACCGAACACTGCCCGACCGCATGAGCGCAGCAATTCCGGCCTACCGGAAAGTGCCTTCTCGTGATCTTGTGCAGTGAGGAAGGTCAGAGCCAGAGTGGCCTCGGTTTGGCCATAGCCCTGAACAAAATCGCACTTGAAAATATCCATGCACTGCTTCAGTAAATCTTCCCCTATAGGAGAGGCACCGTAGGTTATGGAATTGAGGTGGGAAAAATCCCGTTCGGCTATATCCGGGACACAGGCGATTGAGAATTGCAGCATCACCGGTATCACCGCCGTAACATTAATTTTTTCGTTAACCAATGTATCGATCATACCTACGGGGTCGTAATCGCGATGAATAATCATGCTGCCGCCATAAATGACGCCCAACAATGCGCCAACCAATCCGACCGCGTGAAATACTGGCGCAACGACCAGACCAACTTCGCCAACGCGCGACCCTCTGCCGGTTGTCATAGGTGCCTGATAGCTCATCAGCAATACATTGCGGTGCGTAATCAACACGCCTTTAGGCAGGCCCGTGGTTCCGCTGGTATACATTTGAAACAGTACATCTTCGCCGCCAGCCTTCGATTCGCTCACGGGCTGGGCGCCAGCCATCCAGTCAGAAAACTGTTGAGCCGGATCACCGGAATCAAAACAGACACCCGGCCTTGAGCGCAGGTAGTCACCGCGCAAGCCGTCAAATTCATTGTCGAAAAACAGCATTGCCAGCTCGGCATCGCTGGCAATAAATTCCACCTCCGGCTGAGTGAGTCGGTAATTCAGTCCCACAGCGACAACACCAAGGCGAGCACACGCCAGAAATACGCAGATATTATTTACCGAATTTTTCGCGAGAATGCCGGCACGGTCGCCCGCTTTTAAACCCGATGCCTGCATGGCGCCGGCGATGCGATTCACATGATCGCGTGCCTGAGAGAAATTCAGGCTTTGTTCAGCGTCTCTGGCCATCATCATGTCGCCCCGAATCGAGGCGTGAAAATCCAAATGATCGGTCAAACTATGAAACAACTGCATGCTAAGTACTCCCGGTATTTATTATTGTCGAGTCGAAACCTTGCACTAACTTGCGATGGCCAGGTCCAACTTCTGTTCGTTATAGCGCAAATTACAAAAACGTCTGCGATGAAAATCTGCATTGCCAAAGGTCGCGTCAATCATCATAAGACGTTTCAGGTAATGACCAATATTCATCTCATTGGTCACCCCCATGCCGCCGTGAATCTGTACCGCCTCTTCCGCTACGGCGCGACCATAGCGCCCGACCATGGATTTCACCGCAGACACCGCCTCTTGCTGGTCTTCACTCTTGTCCGACACCGCGCACATGGCCTTAATCAGCAGCGAGCGGCACTGCTCGGTTTTCATGAACATATCGACCATACGGTGCTGCAAGGCCTGAAATTTTCCGATGGGCTGTCCAAACTGTTTGCGGGTAGCCGTGTATTCGGCTGTTGCCTTGTAAAGATAGTCCATCGCACCCACAGCTTCCGCACAAATAGCGATCGTGGCCTCGTCCACCACGCCTTGCATCAGCGGCAGGCCTTCTCCCAGCTCACCCAGTAAAGCGTCGCCGGACACACTGAGCTCGTTAAAATCTACGTTCAAGACCTCTCGTCCATCCATCAAACGAATTCGGGTTGTGGCAAGACTATCGTCGCAGTTTACGACAAACAGGCTGATACCCTTGTCCTCGTCTTCCCGTCCCGATGTGCGAGCTGAAACAATAAGGAAATCTGCAGCGGCATTACTAACCAAAACTTTGCTACCACTGAGAACGTAATTTGAACCCTCTTTCTTTGCAGTGCTTGTACAGTAATTCAAGTTAAACCGGCTTTGCCGCTCCTGCCAGGCAAAGGCGCCTTGCAGCTCGCCGGACATTATTTGCGACAACAGCAACTCGTGATCGGCAGTATTGGCACCGCGAGCCAGAAGCTGCCCGGCCAGAAGAACGGTATCGACAAAAGGTTCCAGCACCAGTGCTTTCCCAAATGATTCCATCAGGGTTGCCGACTCAACAATGCCGCCACCAAAGCCGCCCTGCTCCTCGCTAAAGGGAATAGTCAACCAGCCCAGATCAGCGAAGGTCTGCCAGTGTGTTTTGCTGAAGGCCTCCGGAGCTGCCAGCATTTTTTCACGCTGTGTTGCCTCGTATTCGCTTGCTACAAATTTATCGACACTGTCTTTCAGCATCTGTTGTTCGTCGCTCAGGGTAAAATCCATAGTCTTTACTCCGCCTTAGAGGCCTAATCCGAATTTGGCAATGATGTTGCGCTGTACTTCATTGCTGCCGCCGTAGATGGTCGATGCCCGGCCAAACATGTACTCAAGCCGGGCCTGATTACCAAAATCATGGCCTATGTGATCGCTATTCGCGCTGTCAGGGAGCACGCCGCCAAAGGCAGCAGCCACATCCCATTGCAGGCTCTGTACGGCCTGCTGACATTCTGTACCCTTGAGTTTGAGCAGGGAGGATTCCATGCCGGGAGCCCCACCCTTGTCGACGGTGTTGAGTACGCGCAGCTCAAGATACTCAAGCGACATAACCTCCATTTCAACCTCGGCCAGGCGCGCTTGAAAATCCGGATCCTCGATCAGGGGGCGGCCGCCATTATTCTCCAAACTCGCGTAGTGACGAATACTCTGCAGCGTGCGCATACATGTTCCTACACCCGCCAAGGCCGTTCGCTCGTAGGTGAGCAGGGCTTTGGCATAGGTCCAGCCCATGTTTTCTTCGCCAATACGATTTGCCACCGGCACGCGTACATCAGTGAAGCTCACTTCGTTGAGATGGTGTTCGTCGTCAATGGAGATAATGGGAGACACCGTGACGCCGGGAGATTTCATATCTATTAGTAAAAAGCTGATACCTTCCTGAGGCTTACCTTCAGTGCCCGTGCGCACCAGACAAAATATCCAATCGGCGTATTGAGCGTAGGTTGTCCAAATTTTGGTGCCGGTAACAATGTAATCATCACCGTCGCGAACCGCGCGGGTTTGCAAGGCCGCCAAATCAGAGCCCGCGCCCGGCTCCGAGTAACCCTGACACCACCAGATATCGCTTGATTTAGTGGGGGGCAGAAAGCGCTGCTTTTGCTCTTCGGAACCAAAGGTATATAGCACTGGCGCGACCATTTTGATGCCCATAGGCACCACGTCTGGCGCACCCGCCATTGCCATTTCGTTGATGTAGATGCTTTTTTCCGTTGCCGACCAATCACAGCCACCGTGCTCAAGCGGCCAGCCATTGGCTGCCCAGCCCTGTGAATCGAGTTTTTTCTGCCACTCGACCATGCCTTCACTGAAAGTCTCCGGATTGCGAATTTTCCGGGCAAGCGCTTCCGTGTAGTTGCTGCGCATAAACTGTCGAACTTCCTGCCTGAACGCTTGCTCTGCCTCGGTATACTTGGCGTGCATAATGCCTCTCTCTTGGTGGTCGACCTTGCTAAGAATAAACGTCTAAGCTTCACGCTCAGGCATCACAGCGGCAATGACTCCGAATGACATCCGGTTGACAGTTTGTTACACCAAATTGATATTTCACGCCACGGTTGTCACGCTGCGCCGGGCCCAGAAAGAGGCCGACGGTGAAGCGACTATGACGGGCGCTAAGGCCGCTGCTTCAGATATTGCTGCCAGCGCCGCGCTGCGGCGTTATCAGGTTGGTTCGCCAGCCACAGATCTATAGTTTCTGCAGCGAGCTGCGTCCTGGAATATTTAATCGCGTAACGAAGCAATAGCTCTGCCGTCGAGGAGGCCTGCGGATGAGTTCGATAGAACGCTGCCAGCGTGTCTATCGCCGCAGCTGAATTGCCCGTGTTCTCCAGTGCTATGGCGTAGGTCATGGCATAGTTTTCCGCTGCGGCATCCAACTTGTGAGATTTGGCCAGCGAGCTCAGAGCGGCCTCGTAATTACCCGCACGCACCCAATACAAACCAAAGCTATAGTGCAGTAGCGCGTTTTCAGGCGCGATCGCGAGTGCGGCATCTAACCACTGTTTTTCTGCCGACGCAGAACCTGTGCCACTCGTGCGAGCCAGCTCAGCCAACTGCAAGTAGGGGTATAAAAATTCCGCATCCAACCGCAGCGCCCTCTTGTATAGGCCTTCGGCTTCGGAGACGTTTTGCTGCGCGGCGTAATAGTTACCGAAGTTTACGACCTGCGTCGGGGAATCGAGCTGCCCTCGCATATAACTTTCGTACTCTCGCAGTAAACCTGCCAATGCATTCGCCTGCTCGGCCGTTTTGGCCAGAGGTTTTGCCGCCGCCAGCAACGAAGCAACTTCCAGGCGAACTGCTTGCGCTGGGTCATTCACAAGCGATGGCCTGATTGCGGACAAAAGCCGCCAACGTTCCTCCAAGGGCAAGGTGGATAAACTTCTGACCGCGCCAAGGCGCACGAGCGGATCGGGGTGTTGTAATTTGCTTTCGACAATTGCACGCAAGCCGGGGTCGGCATTCAGGTCCAGCGACGCCAGAATTGCAGCCTGCCGTGGGGGCGCGAAGTCATTTCCATCAAGCTTGTAGCGCAGCGTATTGCTGACAACGCCACTCGAACTTTGTGCCTGAATCTTAGCGAACAACTGCGTCAAAGCCGGTGATACAGATGGCTTTGCTATCAGCGCTTTATCTTTCGCGCTGTGATGTCTGGCAGCGAATTGAGCAATGCTGGCGCTCAGTTCACCGGGAGATTTATCTGAATGACAGCTACTACATGGGTCGGGGCTACCCAGCGTGCTGCTGAGGACGGGATCAGGGATACCGAAGCGGTGATCTCGCCGTGCGTCTACGCCCATGTATACGCTGGCAGGCATATGGCAATCAACGCAAGCCACAATGCTCTCCTGCGCATGAACGTGATGATCCGGTGTTGCAAACACATCGGCTCGATGGCACTGACTGCACAGCGCATCGCCTTCTGCGCGCAAGGTCAGGGAGTGCGGTTCGTGGCAGTTGCTGCAAACGACTCCGGCTGCGTGCATACGGCTTTGCATAAACGAAGCCAGTACGAAAACCTCGTCGCGAATCTGGCCATCAGCGTAGTAGAGCGGCGGGTTAAGCATGGCAGGCGCAATATGGTCGAGCAATTCAGTGCCGGGATGCCATTTACCAATTTTGTCGCGCCGGGAGTGGCACTGGGCACAGGTCGACAACTGCTCTCCCGCCGGCCGGCCCTCTCGCCGGGCAATAGCAGCATCGGGTAACCAGCGCCACTGGCCACGCTCTGCCAGTGATTCGGGAAAGCCCGCCAGCTTTGTGCTTGCCGGTTTACCCGCACTCAACCAAGCTCGATGCACCTTTGCATCGCCGTGGCAACTGGCGCAGGACACATTTATTTCATCCCAGCTCGTATTGAAGCTATGAGTCTGTGCATCGTAATTTTTCTCCAGCCCGGTGGAATGACAGTCCGCACAGGAGGTGTTCCAGGTAAAGCCGGGGTGATCCCAATTGAGGTCGGATTCCAGCGCGTACCAACGTTGGCCGCCTTCACTTTTAGGGCGGCTATCCCAAGCCACCGGTAAGGCCTGAAATTTTCCTTTTGGCAATTTGGCCAGGTACTGCTGCAGCGGCGTATAACCAAAGGTAAAGGGAATATCATAAACTTGAGCAGCCCCATCTCCACCCTGCTTGCGTATGCTGACCTGATAGCGCTCTTTCACTTTAAAAAAACGAAATACCGAGTCACCGTAAACAGTTTCGCTGCCATCAAAGTGACCTAGTACCGTGCTTTGATTCGCCTCTTGCATCGCCTTGGCGTGATGGGACTGCTGCCACAGCCGGTGTTGCTGCTCATGGCAGCCTGCGCAATCTTGAGCGCCCAGGGGCACTGCAGTAAGCGCCTCCGAGCCAAAACAGACACCCGCCGCGAACAGACACAGGAATGCCGCTGATATTCGTGCCCGGAAAATAGTGAATAAAAAGCCGCCAACTACTTGCAAAAACCACCGCCCAACCATGCATAGGGCTCACAATCATATAGTAATCTGCCCGCTTCGCCATGCTGCCAATCCAAAGGGCGCAAGGCAAATTCTGGCGGCATTCCCGGAGCCGGCTCTTTCTGCAGTTTGTTTAGGGGTATTGGATAATCCGCCCAATCCAGAGGCGCACGCCAGCCCGGCGGCGGCACTAGCTCGGCACGGGTGCCGGTTACGGGATAGAGGGTGCGCCATTGATGAATCGCTGCAGCCATGTCATTTACGATTTTCGGATGAGTACTGGCCAGATTATTGTATTCATTGGGGTCAGATTTTATGTTGAACAAATAGTTGGTAATCGTTGCCGACAGCAGTCCCTGCTCCACTTCCTGCACCAGCTTCCACTCGTCGTTAAAGGCGGTGAGATTAAAGCGCCCGCGTATCGGAGTTTCGGACGCAAAAAATATTAAATCCTCTCGCTTCTTCGGCTTGCCTGTTTGCACCGCCGACCAAAGATCAAGGCCATCCAGCTT
>JBFJTG010000079.1:0-14380 GCA_041625575.1 Litorivivens sp. | reverse complement strand
GCCGATGAAATCTACGACAAGATTCTGTACGAGGACGCCGAACACTTTCCCATGGGGCGTCTGGCCCAGGACGTACTCTGCATCAGCTTTAACGGCCTGTCGAAATCCTACCGTCTGGCAGGGTTTCGCAGTGGCTGGATGGTTATATCCGGCGCCAAGCACAAGGCTCAGGACTACATCGAAGGCCTGAACATTCTGACCTCCATGCGCCTGTGCGCCAATACAACGGGACAACAAGCCATCCAAACCGCTTTGGGGGGCTACCAAAGCATTAATGAGCTTATCCTGCCAGGTGGGCGCCTGCGCGAGCAGAGGGACCTCGCCTACGAACTACTTAACGGAATTCCCGGGGTAAGCTGCACCAAGCCGATGGGAGCGATCTATATGTTCCCGCGCCTCGACCCCAAGATGTATAACATTGAAGACGACGAACAGCTGGTCTATGACTTCCTCAAGGAAGAAAAAATACTCGTCGTTCAAGGCACGGCTTTTAACTGGCCGAAACCGGACCACCTGCGCATTGTCACGCTGCCACGCAAGGATGATTTGCGCACGGCCATTGCCCGCTTTAGCGACTTTCTCGCTCGGCGTCGTTAGGGTCACGCAACAAGCCTAGCCCGACGGGTAACGGAGGTGCAGCATCTTCAGGGCTGGACTGCGCTCCGGAAAATCCGGGCGTCCAGCCAGAGAACCCAGAACCTCGGCATCAGGCAAAAACTCGGCCACCAAGTGATACAGGAAACCGATCTCTATGTAGGGTGCATTCAGGCACAGTAATATGTCTGCTCCATCGCTCGCCAGTTCGGGTATTCGCTTGACGACACGCGCGTAGTCCTTGCGCGCATCAAAACTGCCGCGCTGCAATGACGGCGGATCGATCACAATACAATCGTAAGGCCCTAATTCCCGAATACGCTTCCAGGAGCGGAAGACATCATAGGGCAGGAAAGTCACTGTATTTAGCGCTTGATCGTTCAGTCGATGGTTTTCCCGGCCAGTATTCAAAGCCGACTTACTCATATCCACATTGACAACCGAGCTCGCACCACCATCAATGGCGGCAACCGAAAAAGCGCAGGTGTAGGCGAACAGGTTGAGCACGCTGCGCCCCTCTACCCTTTCTTTTAGCCAAGTCCGGCCGGGGGATGCATCCATAAAATAACCGGTATTTTGACGTCCTTGTAGCGAGAGATGGAAACGCAAGCCATTTTCACTGGCGGTGAGTACTTCAGGTAAAGTACCCCACAGGGTTTGCGCTTCTACCGGTTTTCGGTAGCGGTGCTGTACGACGCAGAACGCGCGTGAGCTATGGGCGAGTTCCTGCAATTCCGCAAGAAAACGACACCAAGCTTCCGGTTCAGGCTCCTTGAACAAAACCAGCCATAAACCGCTCCCAAAATCATCGAGCGTCAGAAACTCCAATTCGGGATAACAGCCACCACGACCGTGAAAGACCCGACGCGCCTCGCCCTCAGGCCTAGCCATTGAGGCAGCGAGATTAGCGAGCACCTCAGCAAAGTCAGTGGCCACTGGCACTCACCCGATACAGCACCGAATCGCGATAGCCTGTTATCACACGAATATAGCCCTCGAGCGCGAGGTCTAGATCCCGGTCATTGGAATCGACCAGCAGTGGTCGCCCGGCCAGCGCATTCAATTTTGTCTTGGTAGCGATAACCCAAAGATTTTGCGGCCCCGCCCGTCGGATAACGTCAGGACTCAGCTGCTGGTTGCCGCGTCCAAGAATGTGCCCTTGGCCACCTATGGCTGTGACGATGATAACAACTTCACCTTTATGCTGATCACACAAGCTTTCCAATGCCTGCGCCGGCAAATCCTGCCCAAGCAATTCACCGTCGAGCACAGCGTCCACGCCCAGCAAGGTGTTGGGCAGCTGCAGATTCTCCATGATGGCCGCCGTGGTTGATCCCGGGCCAATTACATAGAGCGTATTCGCATCCATAAGCTCACAAACCTCGGCAGCAATATCAGCGACCACCAGTTCCTCAACTTCCTTGCCAGACACCTTGGTGGCCTGTAGAAATTGCCCCAGGCGGGGCACGAGTAACTCACCGTAAAAACGTGTACTGACACGCCCCTCCCGAAAAGCAGCCTCATCGATATCGCGTACTTCTTCCAGTCCGACGTCAACCCACTCGCCACGCGCCATAGCTGCAACGATTTCAGCTGCACTCTCGGGAGAAACGGCGTACACCCCCGAGTGCATCTTTACCCCGGCGGGCACGCCAAGCACGGGAACCTCGCTGCCTAGGGCGCGCACAATATCGCGCGCAGTGCCGTCGCCGCCGACAAAGACAATGAGGTCAACACCGGCATCACGCAGAGCTTGTGCCGCTCTGCAGGTATCCTGAGCAGTACTTGGCCGGGTAGCCGCGCTGCCTAGTTCCCGGTAGCTGATGCCGGCCAAGGTCGCCGCGTTAGCGCCCATCTCGCCGGCATAGCCCATGAGTTCAAGGGGAAGCACGCCACCGCCTTCATCATAGCTTCGCTTCAGTGCCTGCAAAGCCCTGACACAGCGCTGCTGCGAGCGCTGCTCAACACCTGCCGCCATAGCCTGCAGTGCGGCCTCGCCGTCGCTGCCCTTTAGCGCTGCGGGGCCACCCAGTCCTGCCAGCGGGTTCACTACAAGGCCCAGCCGAAAAGACTGCGCCTTTTGCTCAGACGTCATAGGTGAAATCCCGCATCGTTATTCAAATCCAGTATTGCCATAGTAAAAATCTTACTAATTCCATAAAACTGTCATATGCTAATGTTAAGTTCTGCAATGACACTGACGAGTAGAGGCGAATTTCACCTATGACTGTGACGCGTAAGCAAATCATCCTGAAAGACGGCAAAGCCGCCGAGGAACATTTTCAAGGTGCCGTCATTGATGAGAATGGTCGCGAAATACCCATCACTTCGGACATGATTGTTGAAGCTTGCGAAGCGCTTGAATCTCAGCCCGATGAAAAATCATTCACTCAAAAACGCAGTGACTCCGAGAGCAACAATCGCCTGTCTTAATTCGGCCCTGAGCGCCCCGCTGCCCCGCACACCAACAGCCGATACTTCGCGTCGCGCAGGATAAGCACGGCGCAAGCTGTCGAAGCGGCTTTCAACCGCACCGGACTTCAAGGCACTGCGCAAGTCCCGGTCGTCTTTGCGTATATCGTAGCAGCCCAATACCACTTTTTTCACAAGCTCGACGATGCCGTTCGAATCTGACACATCAAGCATTGGCGCTGTCACAAGGTCTGGCGTGATATCCGCCAGCGCGATACCGAGCTGCCCGGACAAGGCCGTGGCCACCTGCAGCAAGCCATTCCACTTACCATCCTGACTGTAACCCGCTATGTGCGGTGTGCCGATTGTACAAAGCTTCAGTAAGGCAGGGTCAATATCGGGTTCGTGTTCCCACACATCCAGCACAAGACGAATATCTGGTCTGAGCCGGAGCAAATCTATTAGCGTGTTGCTCGCCAACACTGCGCCGCGCCCGGCATTGAGAATCGAGGCCCCTGACGGCATAGCCGAAAGCTGTTCCAGCGACAATAAGTGCCGGGTTGGATAAGCTCCTGTCCGAGTCAGCGGCGTGTGCAGGCTGAGAAAATCAACCTTCAAAACCTCTTCCAAACTGGCCTGAACGGGACATTGCCCTGGCCTTAAAAAGGGATCATAGGCTACGCAGGCTATGCCCAAGGCCTGCAGTCGGCGGTGTAAGCGCGACCCTACGTTGCCATACCCGACAATCCCGACTCGACCACCGTCAAACAGGCGCTCCAGCATGTCAGGGATCACACACAGGGCGCTCAGGCAGTAGTCGACCACCGACTCGGCATTACTGCCCGGTGCACTGCACCAGCGAATTCCACTGGCGTCCAGCCAGGCCGTGTCCATATGGTCTGTGCCGATTGTGGCAGAACCGACAAATTGCACGTTCGAGCCTTCGAGCAAGGCGCGATTCACCGGCGTTACCGAGCGCACTAACAACGCCGTCGCGTCGCGGACCTGTTCAGCGCTCAATTCACGCCCTCGAAAGGACCGAACCTCACCCAGGGGAGCGAGTAAGGCACCTGCGCCCGGAATGTTTTCATCCACCAGAATGAGTGTCACGCGGCGCTATTCTCCAAATCCTTCACAATGTTTGAAACCCAACGCTCGCCGCAGCCAATTTCGCAGAGGTAATCACCGAGCCCTCGACTAGCCGGTGCATAGGCAAAGGCCTTACTGCTTCTGGCTTTGATTGCGCGATCGTGAAGCACCGTTAGCTTACGCGCGATCATCAGTTGTTCCCGATACTCTACGAGTGCTTTCTGAATGCGTTTAGCGGATCGAATTCCACTGTGGGGTAGCGCATCCAGATTGCGGTATATGCCATCGATATCACCGTAAGCTGCCAGTAAGCGCGTTGCGCCCAGCTTACCAATACCGGGCACGCCAGGGATCGCATCGGCGCTGTCACCCATCAGCGCCAGATAATCTGCCATTTGAGCCGCTTTTAATTGCTGCTCGCTTTCCCAATCGGCCTTGCGCAAGCGTCGCGCACCGGCATAGTCCCACCACTCGTCATGCTCTGCAGCCATC
This sequence comes from Litorivivens sp., assembly GCA_041625575.1. Lineage (GTDB taxonomy): Bacteria > Pseudomonadota > Gammaproteobacteria > Pseudomonadales > Spongiibacteraceae > Litorivivens. Next base: position 9,793 of record JBFJTG010000079.1, on the reverse strand, counting down.
ACCTGAGCCAGGTCCTTGTCGCGACTCACGACGGTGACGGCCAAATCGTCACGACGAGCCAATCTGGCCGCCGAAGCGATATAGTCGTCCGCCTCGTAAGTGGCGCAGGCGTAGCTCTTGATCCCCATTAACTCGGTTAGCCGCCGGCAAGCATCCAACTGAAACGCCAGTGCCTCATCGGGCAAGGCGCGATTGCTTTTGTAATCGGCGTAAATCGCATGACGATAACCACTACCCAGACTTTCATCGAAAGCGGCCATCAAAAACCGGGGCTGCACTTCACGCAAAAAATTCACCAGAAAACGCGCATAGCCCTGCACGGCATTCAAGGAATACCCTTCGCTATTAAACCAGCGGTCGGGCATTGAGAAATACGCTCGAAATATGTAGATGGAGGCATCAATACAAAACAGTCTGGCTGCGCTATCCGCCAATGACTCCCCCCCACCCTCTGCGTCACACATCAAAGCAAGGCCTGCAGCATGGCTGTACTTTCGCCATTTTGCCCAAACTCACGGTTTAAAGCCGCAACAAAACGCCCAGCCCTGTTTGGCAAGCCGTATAAATCATAAGCCCTGGCCTGCTGCCATACGGCAAGTTGGAAGCCAAAGGGGTCGAGTGTATCGCCCTCCAAATTATCCACGCTCACATGAAAACGCATGCCTACCGCTCGACTAAAAGCCCACTCCAGGGCTTGCGGCTTAGCCTCAACACGCTGAAATTCGCGCTGCTGCTCGGCATTGCGACCGTCTGCTGCATACCAATAGCCGAAATCCGGGAGCAACCTGCGTTCGGAACCCGCCAGGCACCAATGTGCCGCCTCGTGCAGGGCACTAGCGGGATAATCTGCTCGACTATAAATACGATGAAAACCCCAATCTGAAGATGCCGGTTCGTAATAGGGCTCATCCGCACCGGGGCATAGTTTCGTGCGCTCGACATCAGCAAACTCGCGATCGAATACCGCCACAATGCGCTCAAGGCACGAAGGAGTCTGAATCGGCTCCGCGCTCGCAAACAGCGGCCGGTCTTCGATAGCCTCATCAAACATTAAAGCGCAGGCCGTGTTCGGCATCTGCAGGTGCCTCAGACTTGATAACCCGAGTCAGTTCCTGAAGCCGCTTGCGGTAGTCGGGACTCAGCAACGCACCGGCACTGAGTAAATGTTTCAGGTAGTTTTCTTCCACCGCCAAGGCTTCATCAATAAAAGCGCGATTGGCTACATACACCCAGGCCCAATAAATCCCCGACGCGGTTGCAATCTCAAACAGGTCACGGCTGTAGCGTATCGGCGTACCTTCAAACACATCCATCATCGCAATATCGGTCGATTCGGCAAGTTCATACAGCACCCCCTGCACCTCACAGCCGCGCTGATGACAGACATTGGCGTAGGCGACACCGCTCTTGTTGTGTGCACGCTTGTTAAACTGCAAGCTACAGTCGGAAAGTCTCCCTGCTTCAAAGCGCGTGTAGTTGAGCCCGCGCGCCTGCATGCGCGCGGGGTTCATATTCGATCCATAAGCAAAATAAAAGTCGGGCATAGGTCTACAGCCTAGTACTGTGCGCTGAAATCTCTCAAAAACCGTATTCTAACAAAATGCTTCCCCGGTATGGGTAATTGGGTATACTGAGATTGTCGTTTGTAGGCATTACTGTGTAATCGGGAGGCAATGATGGCCCCACGTGAAGCAGCAACACCCTCGGCTAATGTGGTTCTTTTCCCCGACAGGAAGAAAGACCGCGAACAATATCAAATCATGCGTATCGTGCCCGAACACGACGGGCTCTGCATCCTCTACTCCCACCACGCTCTTTCCAGAGAAAAGCTCTTTGCCGGCAAAATTCTATGCTGGGGCATACAAAAAAACGGGGACATTGTGGCACTGCTACCCTGGCTTAGCGGTGTGGCTCGCTGCAAGGATTTAAAAGATCCGGCTTCGGGTCGCTGGGAGGGCTACTACAATCCGGCCAGCGGGACGATTTTTGAAACTCCGCCCGCACCTAAAGTTGCTGAACTGGAAGCCGCCCATCGCTATTATCAAAACACCAATAGCAACACGCAGCCCGTTCAGGAACTAGCGGACAACATTGGCAGTCATGCGGCCTGCATTGTTGGCCAGCACCTTGCCTTGTTTGAGGTGCAGAGCTGGCAACTACTCGGCAACGGTGAGTTTCAGGCCATGCTGGCGGACCCCCAAAAACAAACCAGCACCCCTATTCTGCCGGGCGACAGTTGCTTGTACGCGGCACAAACCCAGCCGGGATTCCGATATTTTTTCCAATACCATATTGCCAATCAGATTAAGGCGGGGGATCCGATTGCCGTGCGGGCGATAGAGCGTCTGTTAGAACACTGAGCAGCGAAGCAGCTCAGGCAGCACCGCCTTTGCGCAGGCGGTAAATATAGCAATCGCCCTCTTCGACCTGATAGTACAAATCATGGCCCAGGAAATTGCAGAATTTGGGGATGTCGCGTGTCGTTGCGGGGTCGGTGGCAAGAACCTCAACAGTTTCGCCTACCGCCATATCGCGGATTTTACTGTGCAGCATCATAACCGGCTCAGGGCAAAACAGGCCGGAGGTATCCAGCTGGCTATCGCAGTCGCTCATAGATTGTCTTTGCGCAGAAAAGCGCCCATTGTCCGGATTATCAACACTGAATTCAATCCGAGGGGGTGATCCCGGAGAGCCATCCCCCATAAACTAATCTCTGGGAATTACAGACCAGCTTTCGGTTTCGGGGGAGAAAGCAATTGCAGCCCGCTTTTCGACCAGCGCTTGCCGTAAATTCGCGGCTTTCTCTTCGGTACTCAGTTCAATTTCACCGTAATCCGTCCCGTCACGCGTCACCAACTCTTCCAGTAAACCATCCAAAGCTTCCGCACTTAATTTTTGCCACGGGATTTCGAGCATGTCGGCAGCATCGCTAATCTCGGGATTACTCATTGGGACGCGCTTGGCTTGATAAACTTGAGTGTCATCCGGTCGCTTTCGCCAATCGCAAGATATTTCATTTTGTCCTGGTCACCCAGGCGCAAACTGGGCGGCAAAGTCCACACCCCTTTGGGATGGTTTGCCTCATCCAGCGGGTTGGCATTAATTTCAGAGCGTGCAGCCAGCTCAAAACCGGCTTTCACGGCCAGTTCAATAACTTTTTGTTCGGTAACGTAGCCACTGCTAATCATATCCTCTTCGCTGGTACCGGGCTTCGCCCGATGTTCAACGACACCGAATACACCTCCGGGTTTCAGGGCTTCATACGACGAGGTAAAAACGGCGTCTGCAGTGCCTGCTTTCAGCCAGTTGTGAACATTACGGAAAGTGAGTACGCGGTCAGCGCTGCCGGGCGAAACCATACGGGTAAATTTTGGCGGCTGCAAAACAGACAAAACCACGGCATCGTATATGCGCGGGTATTCCGCGAGCTTTTCCTTGTAAGCCGCTACCGATTTGCTGTAATAAGCAACATCGCTATTCGGATCAAAGTGCGCTGCGTGTAGCTTTCCACAGGAACGCAGTACCGGAGCAAGTATTTCGGTATACCAGCCAGCACCCGGCCAAATTTCAACAACCGTGTGGCAGGGCTCTACTTCGAAAAAAGCCAAGGTTTCGCTGGGATGACGATACTCGTCTCTCATACGATTAGCATGACTGCGATGATCTGCGGCTTCCATATCAGACCACTGCGGGCGCGCCGGCTGAATACAAGCAACCAGGCCCGCAACAATGGCAACAATTATACTAATCTGGATTACAGCTTTATTATTTTGATACTGCGCTGTGCTATTCACTCATTCCTATCCATTTAACAAGGTTTCTACACTACGGACCTTATCTTCCATTGATTGTTCCCGATCAATGCGGCTCGCTATTTTTAAAGTACTACTAATTCGTGGCGCACCCATTTCATGCACCCGCATATGGCAACGCTTCACCGCATCCATAACCCTTTCCCACTCGCCTTCGATGTTGGTTCCGTAGGCGTGGAGGCTATATTTCAATTCAGCCTCTCGCAGTATTTTCTGGCACTCGGCAATATAGGGCGACAGGGATATATCTGCCCCCAGAGGGATAATACAAAAGTCGACTATTACCCGCATTCGCCAATCCTACAGATATCCCATAAAAGAGCTTAGATATCAAACAGTAAACCTACTATACTCCATTGAATAATCAAGTATCGGGTCATTCCTGTGAATAATTACATCGTGTTTACGTTTATCGGCCGTGACCAACCCGGCCTGGTCGAAAAATTATCAAGCACTGTTGCGGATCATGGCGGAAACTGGCTCGAGAGCCGAATGAGCCAGCTGGCAGGCCAGTTTGCCGGCGTCGTCCGGGTCGCCATTGCAAACGGGGCGCAGAATACACTAATTGACGCCCTGAAGGCACTCGAATCGCAAGGCCTGACCATCGTGTGTCAAAGCAGTGATGCCGAGGATCTGGCCGCCGGCAGCAGCGTCTATCTCCACATCATTGGCAACGACAGACCGGGCATTGTGCGCGAGGTCTCCCGCGCCCTCGCCCGCCAGCAAATCAATGTGGTGGATATGCACACGGAGCTAACATCGGCCCCTATGACAGCCGACCCGCTGTTTGAAGCCAGCGTAGAGGTTCAAGCACCGGAATCTTTTGACCGCGATGCCCTGGAAGATGCGCTGGATGAAATTTCCGAACAGCTGGGTGTGGAAATTGATTTAAGACTTGCTGAATAGCGCCGGAAAGGAAGTGTTTGGGAAGCCCTAGCGCCCGGACCTCAGTTTCTGCCGTAGCAAACTCAGCAGGAATGCCAGCAGGATGATGATGGCAACGCCAGCCACGCAAACCAGCAGAAAGCCCATCATTTCCATGGCTGGCACGTCAAAAATAGCCACGGTAGACCATACAAGCAGGAGCGTGGCAAGAACCGCCAGAATCGGTGTCCGGTACCGGCGCCAATGCCGGAGCATCTGACTAAAGCTCAAAATGAGGATTCATGCGTCCACTCACAACGCATAGACATATTGGAGCTATTCGGTTGGTGGTAGTCTGAGTCGGTTTCCCAGACGAAGGTATGCACGCCGTTATAGACAGTTTCCAGATGCACTGTCGCCGACACCCAGTACATCCCTTTCAAAATGGACTCGAATTGCTGAATCCATGTCTTCCATTCGTGCTCAATCGCCTTGTAGGAACTGCCGAAATGAATGACGTCGGTGCGAATATCGTCGTGGTCCACGGCTGAAGGTGCAGGCGCAAACATCTCCCGCGAGAGCAGTGGCCAACTATCGGCTGTGGGCAGGGAGTACATCACCGATCGATTGGTCTCGCGGCGCCTGGAGGCTTCTTCACCCCGCGCCAGCACCATATCCCGAATACAACCGTAGACAATCGACTCAGACATAAACTATTTAATCCGCGTGTAAAAACTACAGCCTATGGTAACGGCGCAAAGGGATTCCGCCAAGCAATTCACACCCTTAACCGCAATTCAGAGCCTTAAGTCTCAAGATCGTGACCCCGCAAATACACCCAGGCAATCGCGAAGGCCACCAGCGAAACCAGCGCTGCCATCAAAAAGGTTAAGCCTGCGCCGGAGTCCCAGAGACTGCCACTGACTATTGCGCCAATGGCGCCGCCACCGCCAAAGCTCAATCCACTGTACAAGGCCATACCCTGCCCCTGATAACCCTTGAAAAAACGGCGCACCAGCTCCACCGCCACCGCGTGGAAACTGCCAAAGGTAGCCGCGTGCATTAGCTGGGCAAACAGCAGCACAACAGGAATGTCGGCATAAAAGCCAATCAGGTACCAGCGCAGCGCAGACAAGAGCAGACTGAACAGCATAATTGATCGCAGGCTGACCCCCGCCATGACCCTATGCATCACCAGAAACAGGAAAACTTCCGCAAGTACGCCCAGAGACCAAAGCAAGCCCGTCGTCGATTTACTGTAGCCAAGCGCGTCCAAATGAATACTGAAAAAAGTGTAGTACGGGCCGTGAGCTATCTGGAGCAAAGTGCAGATCAGGAAGAACGCGATAACCGGCGGCCTGAGTAGAATTGCACCCAAGCTGCTTTCACGCAGCGCATCATTCTCGCTGCCTCGCTTTTCCGACACGCTAAGGCTGCTTAACCAGATGCCTGCCAGCAAGAGGGTGAATATTACCGGCAACACGGTGATTGGCCAATGGTCGAGAAACCAGCCAATGCCGGCGACCGTAGCAATAAATCCAACGGAACCCCACACCCTGATCAGGCTGTAGCGGTGATATTGACCTTCAAGGTGAGATAGCGTGACCACTTCAAATTGGGCGAGCACTGCATTCCAGAAAAAGCTGTACCCCACCACCACGAGCATCAGCCACCAGAAATCCGTGCGCACATAAATGCCCGTAAAGATCAGCAGTGCACAGAAGGAGCCGTAGCGAATAATTGAAGCGCGACGGCCACTGCGGTCCGCCAGCCAACCCCACACGCTGGGAGCCACGATTTTCGTCGCCATAACGGCAGCCGAGAGGTAGCCGATGGCTATCGCGCCGTAGCCCAGCTCCTGCAAATACAGGCCCCAATAGGGAATCCACGCACCTAACAGGCCAAAATAGGCGAAATAGAATGCGGAAAGTCGCCAGTAGGGAAGCTGCGACATGCCTTAGTTAGACTGGGGTGTAACAGCCGCCGGTACGACAGGTGTCGAACAGTGCACATCCGCATTTTGGGCGCGATGGCGCAATAGATGATCCATTAACACAATCGCCATCATCGCCTCGGCAATGGGTACAGCGCGAATGCCGACGCAGGGGTCATGTCGGCCGGTTGTAACCACCTCAACCGGATTGCCGTCGACATCAATCGTCTGGCCGGGAATCAATATGCTCGACGTCGGCTTTAACGCGATAGAGGCCGTAATATCCTGCCCCGAACTGATACCACCGAGCACGCCACCGGCATTATTGCCGTTAAAGCCTTCCGGAGTGATTTCATCACGGTGCTCGCTACCCCGCGCCGTCACCGCACTAAAACCGGCGCCAATTTCGACGCCTTTTACTGCGTTAATGCCCATCAGCGCATAGGCAAGCTCAGCATCAAGCCTGTCGAAGACTGGCTCGCCCAGACCCGGCGGGACACCAGTGGCGACAATATTCAGGCGCGCGCCAATCGAATCCCCGTCCTTGCGCAATTGCTGCATGAAGCTTTCCATCGAGGCAACTTTACCTGCGTCGGGACAAAAAAACGGGTTGGTTTCTACTACATCCCAGTCCACAGTATCGATGGCAATTGGCCCCAATTGAGACAAATAGCCGCGGACTTCAATACCGCAAACTTCTCGCAGGTACTTTTTGGCAACGGCGCCAGCAGCCACACGCATGGCTGTCTCACGTGCGGAAGATCGACCGCCACCACGATAGTCTCGCTGCCCATATTTCTGCGTATAGGTGTAATCGGCATGCATGGGGCGAAAGCGGTCTTTGATTTTGCTGTAGTCTTTTGAGCGCTGATCAGTATTTTCAATGAGCAACCCAATAGGCGTGCCGGTCGTGTATCCCTCAAAAACACCCGAGAGTATGCGAACTTCATCGCCTTCACGACGCTGGGTCGTATAGCGTGAAGTGCCGGGCTTTCGTCGATCGAGGTCGACTTGTAAATCAGCCTCGGTCAAGGCAAGCCCCGGAGGACATCCGTCAACAATTGCGCCCAACGCAGGCCCGTGGCTTTCGCCAAAGGTGGTTACCGTGAAAAGTGTGCCTATGCTGTTACCGGACATTACGCGCTCGCTAAAAATCGCAAAAAGGGAATTATACGTGAATCAGCCTGGGGAGTCAGAACTGCTAGGCAATCAGTGCCCGACCAGCGATCAGATCTTGCTTCGAAATAACAAAAACCCCATGCCCGCCCTGCTCAAATTCTACCCAGGTCAGGGCTAGTTGCGGGTAACGCTGATCCAGCGCTGCACCGCTATTGCCAACTTCCACAACTAAAAGACCATTGTCGTTAAGGTAGTCAGCTGCTTGCGCCAGAATGCGGCAGGTAATATCCAAACCGTCATCACCCGAGCCCAGCCCCAAGGGAGGCTCCGAATGAAACTCGGCTGGCATCGCGGCCAAATCCGCGGCATCCACGTAGGGAGGGTTGGATACAATTAAGTCGAATTTTTGCCCTTCAATTGCGGCAAACAAATCAGAAGCCGTGGCAGACACACTATCGGCCAGATTATGGCGGGCGATATTGCTGCGCGCCACTACCAGTGCATCACTGGATATATCACTCAACACGACCTGCGCGTTGGGAAATGCAAAGGCGCAAGCTATGCCAATACAACCACTGCCGGTACACAAATCGAGTATGCGCCGGGGCTCGGCACTACCGAGCCAAGGCTGGAATTCATGCTCAATCAGTTCAGCGATGGGAGATCGCGGCACCAACACCCGCTCGTCAACGTTAAACGGCAGCCCGGCAAACCACGCCTCACCAAGCAGATAGGCGACCGGCACCCGCTCTTGCACTCTACGCTCAAGCAAAGTGAGCAGCTTATCGCGCTCACTCTGGGTCAAAACGCCGTCAAGTAAGCGGCCGTCGAGGTCAAAGGGTAGTCGCAATGCGCCACACACCAGATACCACGCTTCGTCCTGCGCGTTATCCGTACCATGACCGTAATACAAATCCGCCTCACCAAGACGAGAAATTGTCCAGCGTAAAAAATCTCTGACGGTTTCCAGTTCAGCACTCACTAAGAGTTTAATCCACACGTAAATTGAGGTGCGACAGTTTAACGTTCGCAACACCCCTCTGGCCAGCCACAGATTGCAGCCTGGTAATGGCTAGTGCCGCCCTCTTTTGCTAACATCAAGCTCCTTTGATGAGACTGGATCAAATAGTGGAAAACGCCTTTACTGAAATTATAAAAGCTGTGGGAGAAAACCCGGAGCGGGAAGGATTGCTGGACACCCCCAAGCGGGCTGCAAAAGCATTCCAGTTCATGACGGAAGGTTATCGACGCTCCGTCGATGATATCGTCAACAACGCACTGTTTGAATCAGACTGCAATGAAATGGTTATTGTGTCCGATATCGAAATGTATTCCTTGTGCGAGCATCACTTGCTGCCCTTTATCGGCAAATGCCATGTAGCCTACATCCCCTCGGGCAAAGTTCTGGGGCTGTCAAAAGTGGCGCGCATAGTGGATTTGTTTGCACGGCGCCTGCAAATTCAGGAGCAGCTCACAACACAAATCGCACAAACTGTTCAGGACGTGACCAACGCCGCCGGCGTGGGCGTTATCGTGGAAGCCAAACACATGTGCATGATGATGCGCGGTGTTGAAAAGCAGAACTCGGTCATGCGCACTTCAGCCATGTTGGGTGAGTTCCAGACGAATCAAGCCACCCGTCAGGAATTTTTGTCGCTGATTTCGCGCTAGCCTGTTGATTCGCCTGCGGGGCAGGCTCCTACAAGGGCAATACTCTTTGTAGGAGCGAGCCGTGCTCGCGAATGAACTACCCACCTATTATACCTGCGCCGCCAAAACCTAAAACTTAGCCGCAATAAATTCCGACACCAAGGCGGCGATTTTTGCGGCGGCATCCTCCATGTGAAAATGATGACTGCCGGGCAGGCGCTCTACCCTGCAATTTTCTATACACGCTGCCATGTTCGACAACTCGGGAAAACGCGCAAACCCGTCTTCTGCCAACCCAAGCAAAACGGGCGCCGAAATCGCAGCTAGCATAACCCGCAGATGATCTTCACTTAATTTAAAGGCTGAGGCAGCCTTTAACCTTGGATCATTGTTCCAAATATAGCCCTGCTCGGTT
>JBFJTG010000078.1:0-14637 GCA_041625575.1 Litorivivens sp. | reverse complement strand
TACATCGAATCACTCATTCTTTTTGGGTATAGAGGAATGTCTAAATACTCGTGCGCGGGGAGCTTAAAAAATTTGGATGACGTCCAGTTTTCCCTAAACGTGTTTATGAGATTATTTTTCGTTGAAAGTTTGTTCTCCGGTGTATTTTGCTCAAGCGTCCTAGAAAAATAAGTATTTTGCTGAATAATATACGTCAGTGACTCGCCGTTTATGTAGAATTTCCCTAGATCGAAAGTTACATCAACTGAATCTGTGTTTTGAATCCTTATAGATGGAAAGGTTGGGAGCAATCTTTTTTCATCACTTGTGGCGAATTCTATGTGGGAATTTCTGACGCTTAATTGAAGATTTGGTCGCTTCAAATAGTTCCATAGTGTTTTGGCGAAATTGGGCAAGAACCTCAATATGGCCATGCCAACTTTCATACCGGCAGAAAAATATTCAGCTACCATCTTGCTTCCCAATCATGACACTCGTTCGGATGCGACCTGCGGTGTAACGCCCGCATTTGGGGCGGCTGAAGCAACGCGTAAGCCGTCCCAGCAGCGCAGTTTTTTTGCGCTGCGACAACATGCGCTTGTTATGTGATTTATTTTTTGCCAAAAAGATAGCCTACAAGTGTGCCAAAAAGAACGCCAAGTGTTGAATCAAACTTACCGACGTACGTAAGAGCGCTGGCTGCTACAACGACTACTAGAACAATGCTTGCTTGCAGCCATTTCTCAAACTTTGCATGTGATGTTGAGGTTTGAATGGTTGCTTTCTTAATATCTTCTATGATCGCAAGCAATCTTGAAGCCAGCTCATGACCCTTGTCAGACTCTAAGTAATAGAGAAATGGACCAACATCGATTTCCTCATCGTCTTTTTCCTCGGTCTTTTTTAATTCTTTATCTTCATCCATGCTCATTTCTCTATTTCACATAACGCTCCAATAACCGGCAGCTGTAACGAAGCGAAGCATAGTGTAAGCTGTCCGGCGCCGCAGGCGCGTAGTTCATTGGCTTGTTATAAGTCACTTGAGCGATGCCAAATAGATAAGTTCTTGTACTACATTCCGTATATCTGCCGTGACTTTGTCTATATCCCTTCTCTGAGCAATGAACCTTCTACTGTGTGCTGACTTATCCCCTATATCTTTAAGTGCCTTGAGCGATTTTTTTGCATTTCGCCCAATATTCCAAGAACTTTCAGACAAAGTGGCTGAAATGAGGTCACTTAAATAAACAAAGTCACCTGATACATTTTGTATCTTGTGCGCTATACTTTTCGATTCAAAGCACTCAATGATAAGTGTTTCTATTAGCCTCCGAATCATTACTGCGCAGCCATCATACCAACCATTTTCATACGTGCCGTTAATTTGATGAGACAATTTTTCTATATATCCACGAGTACCGTTGACTAAGGACATATAAATTATTGGCTGCTCAGTGCTGTGCCCAGTGTCTTCCGGAGGAGGGTTATTGGCCCTCAATTCATCGTTTAGTACTTTTACTTTGGCAAGTACACCCGAGATATCATCACCCAACATTAGCTCTTGAAGTCCTTGAGGTGCTTAGCCATAGATTCAAAAATCTTATCAATTTGCTCTGGTGAACTCTCAGGTGAGATATGCACTTGAACATCGATATGTAATCGAGGTGAAAAACCATGTGTTTTTCCACCGCCTGCTGAAATCGGGTCAGGTGTGTCAGCAGGATTTGTTTTGCTTTCCGACGCCTTTTTCTTTTCCGCTGGTGCTTTCTTTGGTTTTACAGCCTTTGGTTTAGCTCCATTGGTTTTGGTAATATCTTTAGCATCTTGAGGCTTTTTCTGAAGAAGCATAATATAGGTAGCCGCGAACATCTTTGCTGCTGGCTCCCCAACTTTTGCATCTCTCATAAACCAAGAAGTCACGTCCGACAGCTGTACATCTGGCGTGTGGTAAAGATCCTGTAATTCTTGCGGGTAAATAGATTCTATTATTTTCTCACACACTTCCGGGTATTTAGAATCATCTCGCCAATCGTAAGCTAGATCAGTTGGCTTAGAATCCGCACCAATTATCCCAAGCGCTTTCAGTGGGCCAACCACGTTAGCTCTAGCTGACCCCTCTGCCATAGCCATTGCGCTCGCGACATAAGATGCGCTTATTTCCCCAGGGACTCTCTGTTTCAATTTGTCCCGCAAGCCAAACCAATTCGCTTGTGCAATCTTTGGATATCCCTTTTTCTTTTCTTCTGCCATTTTATGATTTCCTACATTGTTTCGACTGACTTATAACGCCGCGCACAAGGGCGGTTTACCCAGAGCGAAGCGGCGGGTAAACCGTCCCAGCCCGGCGGCTTTTTGCCGGGCGATTGCTGCGCCTTGTTAGGCGAGACTCTTAAACTGAACAACATATTTTACCGATAGCCAATTACATGTGAGCATGACAAAAACTATTAGTAGACCCGCAAACTCAAGACCACTGATTATACCGAGATCTATGCTCCCCACTACTTGAAATACCATTAGTACAAAAATGCTTGTGAGGATAATTCTTGCGTATACCCCACGGGGCTTTACCCAGGACAAGGCCAACAAAATTAACGAGAATGCACCATAAGCAACGTTAACAATACCCGCTAGAATCAAGATCGCAGGGGTATCTCCGAGCACCAACAACGACGCTCCATGAAATACAAATAATACGGAAACAACGATACTTAAGATATTCCATACTATCAGCTTAGCTGCGCTCATATCGAATGACGCCTAACGCCGCGGTTTGGGGCTGACATGGAGCGCAAGCGGAATGGCAGTCCCAGCCGAAGGCGACAACACCGCCTTGTTAAGTGTGCTTGCTACACGGGACAAATATAAGTTACCTGTCATTGCTTTGCCCACGCTTACCGCGCTCTCTGATTACCTCTCGAAGAAACGCAATGCCACCGAAGAAAAACAACCAGAAGACGAGAGTTACCAATACAAATACTACATATTTTCCAAAGGCAATACTCCAGTCAATTGACTGACCTTTTGATATATAGGGCACCAACTGCATCGCCAAACCGCCCAGCAGAAAGACCGCGAGTACCAAATAGTAACTTCTTCTTTCTTGCGTCATACGATTCATCTGTACACTTAACGCCGCGCACAAGGGCGCTTTACCCAGAGCGAAGCGGCGGGTAAAGCGTCCCAGCCCGGCGGCTTTTTGCCGGGCGATTGCTGCGCCTTGTTAGCTAGCATTTTCAAACCCCGGGAATACCATTGGTATGGAAAACTTTATTCTTGACTCCGACTTGTTGCTCGATTCTATTTTTCCCTCCGCGCCAAACCCCACGGAGGCTATTGATAGCTTGGCACCCGCTTTACCTTGTTCTCCCGCTTCGGTTGTAACCGCAACATCAAACTGAATTTTATCGACGACCCTACTGTCTTTTCTTTCAGGTCTAGCGGATATTGTTCTGGCGTACCCTTGTGAGCTTTCAGTGTTAACAATAATGTTCAGGGGATTTACCATCGCAGTGCTTTCGGCAAGCTCATCGTTTGCATCTTGTATTCCCTTACATATTTGAACGACAGACATTTTTACGAACTCTTGAAGATCCACTGGACGTTCTCCTTAGTGATAGCTAACGCCTGCAGCATGTGCGCGGCGCTTTATCGCGTCGCATGCCTGCACTTGTTATGAGTGCTACTTGTACAGAGCCAACCATACAAGAAAAACTACTAGTAAAACTGATAGATTTGCTATGAACCATTTCCGGTAAACCTTTCCTTTTGCCGTGAGCTGTTCGGGCTCTAATATCCAGAATGAAGATATAGCGCCTTCCCTTGGGGTTGATTCCTCATTTGTTATCCGTCCCAAAATTCCATTTGAAAGTATCATGGCCATAAGGATAACTTGGAATATATTTTCAGTGCTCATACTCATAACAGCTAAATAGAGGACAAAGTGGGGTGATATAACACGACAAAGTGTCGTCTATCCCCGGGCGAGGTCTGCTGGACATTGCGCTAACTCCCTGTCGCATCATTGTTTTTCCCTTTAGCGAGAGTGTACCCCTTTGCGGAAATATATCAATCTGAGATCTATCCCTTGTCGAGCCATGTCTTTTTTGCCATTCTGCGTGAGCATGCAGCAAAAAGGAGTTTGCTATGGCATCGGCATTCATCGCCTCTATTCGGCATCACCTGCGCGCTCGCAATTACGCCAAGCGCACTGAACAAACCTACGTCTATTGGATTCTGTATTACATCCGCTTTCACAATCGCGCTCACCCTCAAGATTTGGATGAGCGCGCCATTGTTACATTTCTTGAATTCCTGGCGGTGCAACGCAACGTGTCGCCCTCTACCCAGAAGACTGCGCTTAATGCCTTGATGTACTTATATAAGCAAGTGTTGGGGCGCGGTGACATTGCGCTGCCCGATTTTTCACGGGCGCGTAAGGAGCGCAAGTTACCGGTCGTTCTCTCACGTGACGAGGTGCGCCGTTTGTTAGTTGCTTTACCCTCGGAGTATCGTTTATGCGCGGAGCTTATGTACGGTTCGGGCTTGCGATTGATGGAGGTGTGTCGCTTGAGGGTGAAGGATATTGATTTGCCCAAGCTGTCTATTTGCGTAAGGGAGGGCAAGGGCGGGAAGCAGCGTATTACCACTATGGCGGAGAGTTCGGTGGCTTCGCTCGAACACCAATTGCAGCAAGCCCGCTTATACTGGGCAGATGATCGCGCCGCCACGGATTGGAGCGGAGTGTACATGCCTTTTGCGCTGGCGCGAAAGTATCCCAATGCTCCTTTTGAGTTGGGCTGGCAGTACTTGTTCGGCGCGCGTAAACGCAGTGTTGATCCGCGCTCTGGCGCGATTCGGCGTCACCATGTGCATGAAAAGTCGGTGCAGCGCGCGGTGAAGGCAGCGGTGACTGCCGCCGGTATTCACAAGCCTGCCAGTTGTCATTCGTTGCGGCACAGTTTTGCAACGCATTTGCTCGAGCGCGGCGCAGACATTCGTACGGTGCAGGAACAGCTGGGGCATAGCGATGTGCGTACAACAGAGATCTACACCCATGTATTGAATCGGGGAGGGCGGGCAGTAATTAGCCCGCTTAGTGATTTGTAAGTTGCGGCGTATGTATGCGCTTTTAATTGGCGATGCTTACTTTATGTCGATACTCACTGGGCAGTGGTCGGAGCCGTGAATATCATTCCAGATCTCGGCGGCCGTTAATCGCTCTTCACAAAAGCTTTTCGATGCCAGCACGTAATCTATGCGCCACCCGACATTTTTTGCTCGTGCCCCTGCACGGTAGCTCCACCAGCTGTATTTCACGGTTTCAGGGTGGAGGTGGCGAAAGGTGTCTACGAAGTCGGCGGCGACAATGCTGTCCAGGCCATCGATTTCCTTTTGTGTATAGCCGGCGCTTTTGTTGTAGTTGGGTTTGGGTCTGGCGAGATCGATATCTTTGTGGGCAACGTTGAAGTCGCCGCACATGACCACGGGCTTTTCCTGCTCCAGCGATTTCATGTAGTTTAGAAAAGCGCGGTCCCAGGTTTCGCGGTAGGGGAGTCGCGCCAGTTCATTACCGGAGTTGGGTGTGTATACGGTAACGAGATAAAATTCCGGGTACTCCGCGCACAGGACTCTGCCTTCATTGTCGTGTTCGACGATGTCCATGTCGGCGATGACCCGCAGGGGTTTTTCTTTGCTGAGTATGGCCACGCCGGAATAGCCTTTCTTTTCAGCGGAATTGGTGTAGAGGTGGTAGCCCTCCAGTTCAGCCAAGGCCGCTTCAACCTGATCCGGCTGGGCTTTGGTTTCTTGCAGGCAGAGCACATCCGTCTGCAGAGTTGCGACAGACTGCAGAAAATTTTTCTTCATAGCAGCGCGGATGCCGTTGACGTTCCATGAGGTGATTCGCATGGTGCAATTCCTTAGAAAAATATGGCGCATTGTATAACACAGCGTGCTGCGCAAGCTCAAAGCGCCGGGGTCTTAGTGTTTGTGTGGTGTGTTAAAAGCGTAGGCCGAGTTCCAGTTCATAGCTGGCGTCCGGGTAGGCACCCCCAAAATGGGAGCCGCGAAAAGCCGGTGTATCCTGCGCGCCGGCTAGATATTCGCGGCCGGTGATGTTGTCGCCAAAGAGCATAATGTGCCAGCTGTCGCTCAGACTGCGAATGCCAAATTGTAAGCCAACGGTGGTGCCCGCTTCGCGGATATCGATGGGGTCGAGGTCGGTAGCAAGATCAACCTCACTGCTATAGCTTGCGCTGATACCAATGCGCGTTATAAAGGGCAGGTCGAGGAACTGGTCTTCGTAGCCGCCTGTGAAGGTGGCTTTAAATTCAGGCACTAAGCGCAGGCCTTTGCCGCTCAGGCTACACGGTGGCGGGCTGGTATCTTCGGCGGTGCAGGGCGCGCGGCTGAACTCGTCATATTGGGCGTCGGTATAGGCGCCGTTAAGCCCCAGCAGGAAACCGGCAGCGGGTACGAGCATGGTTTCAAATTCGATGCCTTTGATGGTGGCCGAGGCCGCATTGGAAACGACGTAGCTAATGCCATTAAAGGCGGCCACTTGCAGCCCGTCAAAATCGGTATAAAAACCGGCCACGTTAAAGCGGGCAGCGCCGCCAAGCCATTCAGATTTTAGGCCGAGCTCATAGGTTTTGGCGTCTTCTTCATCAAAGCTTAGCTGCGACTCGTTCACGGGTTGGGCGTTAAAGCCGCCGGACTTGTAGCCGCGCGCGTAGCTGGCGTAGGCCATGGCGTCGTCATCAAAGCGGTATTGAAGGGAGGCCTTGGGTATCAGGTTTTTGTCTTTGCGCTGGCGCTGGGCGACAAAAGGTGTGTCGCCCGCCAATATCACCGGGAAGATAACCGAGCCTCCCGGCGTGCCGCCCAGACCAAAACCCACACCCGGCAAGCCGGCGGCGCCACTGGTGGCGCTGGCACCTTCCACGCCGGTGCGATTATTGATTAGGCGGTGTATTGCGGTGAGTTGTTTCTTTTCTGCATTCAGGCGGGCACCGAGGGTGAGTGTCCAGTGGGAGCTGAAGTGCCAACTTGCCTGACCGAAGGCCGCCAGACTTTTACTGAGTTGATTAAAACCGGTGAGTGAGCTTTCAACCGGTGCCGCACCACCTTCTGCGTTCATGCGGGCGGCAATGGTCTGGCCACTAAGCTGGCCCGCGTTAGCGTCATCGAGCACAGTGTTTTGGCAAGAGCGGGCGTCAGGGCTGTTTACGCAGAGGCGGCGCTCACCTTCGCCGGTGACTAGCAGTATTTCGGAAAGTTCTAGGTAATCGGTAATGTCGTAAGTGGCGCCGATGTCTGTGCGCAGGTAGTAGAGTCCCGCAACATATTCAAATTCACCCGGTGCTGAAGTGATGCGCAGCTCCTGGCTGATTTGCCTCAGGTCTTCATCGTTATCCAGTACCAGAAAGGGAATGGGAGAAAAGTCGGCATCAAAGCTGAGGTCTTCATCCATCCATGAGTAATTGGTGATGCTGGTTAGGGTGAGGTCGCCGGGCAGTGTCCAGTCGGCGTTCAGTGTTACGTCCCAACTTTCGCGGCTTGCGTTGCCCGCGTGATCGAGGGAGGTTTCTTCGTCGTAGGGGTCGGCGCTGGTGCGAGGGTCGAACACGTGCATTGCCGCCAGATGGCGATCCCGCGCGGTAATGAGCTGGGTGCCGGCACCGTGTTGTTCAACGATGCCGCCATTCAGTGTTAGCCCTATGCGGGTTTGCTCTGAGGGGTCCCATTGAAAGCGTATGCGAGCGCCGATATTGTCGCGGTTTTCTTCGTCGATACCGTTGGTGGTATTTTCTACACCGCCGTCGCGCTTTTCTTCCAGCAGGGCAACTCGCCAGGCCAGTTTGTCATCGATCAGCGGTCCGGTGGCGGTTAGCCGTGTACGCCGCAAGTTGTAATCGCCGAGCAGTACATCGCCCTTAAAGCCGTATTCGTATTCGGGCAGGGCGGTGCGAAAATGAATTGCGCCGGCGGAAGAATTTTTACCAAAGAGTGTGCCCTGCGGGCCGCGCAAAACTTCAATGGCGGAAAGGTCCATTAGCCCTTGGGTAATGTATGAGGCGCGGCCGTAAAACACTTCGTCTATCAAGATGGCAACAGACTGTTCAAAACCGCGGTTATAGCTGGAACCCAATCCCCGAATATAAATGCTGGGAAAGGTCGGTACGGCCAGTATGTCGAGGTTGGGCACATAGGTGGCGACTTCGTTCATATCGCCCATGTTCAAATCAACAATCTGCTCGCCCCCTATGGCGGTAACCGATAGGGGCACAGATTGTACGTCTTCGGCCCTTTTTTGCGCCGTTACGATCACTTCTTCCAGTACCGGCCGCTGCCGTTTCGCACCGTCATTCTGTGTTGCGGGGTTTTGTGCCGAGGCATTAAGGCTGGCAAGCGTGAGCAAGCCAGCGACTACCGAAAGTAGGGTTCGATTAGGGGACATAACGTCTTGCCTGCTTATTGTTATCGTCTAAAACGCTTGCCGGTATTCCCCGGGAGCAAAGCGCTACTGGCTTAAACCGTGCAAATTGTCGACGGTTGGTGAGCGCTCTGCGTCAGTGACCGGCGGTGAAGTGCCCAGTATGACATCACCCATGCCCATGGACACGCCCCACCAAAGATTCTCGTTGCGGAAATGATGAAGGCGGTGCAGGCGCACGCGGCGACGGTAGTACGACAGGGGCGGGCACCAGTTAATGTGCGACAGAAAGTGTGTCAGTTCGTAGTTCAGGGCGAGCACAAAGAACATCGCCAGTGCGCTGGTGGCGAGCG
The DNA here is from genome assembly GCA_041625575.1 of Litorivivens sp. GTDB lineage: Bacteria > Pseudomonadota > Gammaproteobacteria > Pseudomonadales > Spongiibacteraceae > Litorivivens. The sequence goes on along the minus strand of JBFJTG010000078.1, from coordinate 5,868 downwards.
TGACGCTGGGCATTAACGCATAGAACAGGCCGATAATGATGGGCACAACAATGGGGAAAACGCCAAGGTGAATAAAAATATTGCTTATATCCCAAGGCTCCTGATGGTGCTGGCGGTGTTTTACCGGTAGCGGGAGGTCAATGGTTTTACCAAACACGGTTTTGGGTTTGTAGTGCAGCAGAAACACGTGGATGCCCCATTCCCAAAAGGGCCATAACAGAAAAATAACCAGCGGTGCAATGGCGTCTTGCCACTGCCAGTTGCCCATCCAGATTCGCAGTCCAACAAAAAAAATCGCCAGGGCGCTGAGAATAATGGGGCTGGGATGCGAGTACATGGCCTTGAATGCCTGGCCTGCGGTGGCGGGCAAATTGGCCTGTTCTTTGGTGGCACTACTGCTCATGTTCGAGCCTCCTGTGTGCAGTGGTTATTTATGCTTCTTGTTGGTTCTGGTTAAGCGATGCCTGATAGCTGTCGAGAAAGGCGAACATCAAAGCGCTGCTATGATCGATATGTTTGCGGGCGATCGCGCTGGCGCGTTCGGCGTCGCCCCGCTTGATGGCTGCAGCGATCTGTTCAAACGCAGTCGCATCGTGAAAATCGTCCGCCAGTATTTGTGTCAGGAGTTCCCATATCTGGCTGTAGGTTTTGCGCAGTGAATTCAGTGCCAGACGAAAGGCGATATTGTTGCTGGCATCCACCAGCAGCTCCCAAAATTCGAAAACCGTAAACTGAAGGTGGGCGGTATCGCTTTGCTCACGCATGGTTGCCAGCAGCGAGTCCAGTTTTTTGATTGCCTCAGGTGTGGCATTGAGGGCGGCATCGCGGGCAATTTCAGGGCTGAGTATCTGGCGCATGCGAATAATGCTGCGTGCAGTATCTACCTGTATTTCACCGGCTTCGTTGATCAGCAGGCCGGGTAGCATTTCGAGCCCTGCGCTGGAGCGGTAATCCAGAACCGTCGTGGCACCGCCGTGGCGCACCTGAACGAGTCCCGCCTGCTGCAAACGCTTGATAGCTTCGCGCACAGCGCCGCGATTCACACCCAGCAATTCGCACAAAATACGCTCGGAGGGGAGTTCGTCACCGGCCTTTAGGCTGTCGCCCAATATGCGGCCGCGCAGCTGGTGGAAAACTTCGTCGGAGAGGGATTGTTTTTTGACGGTCTCGAACACGGTGGGCTCCAGCAACACGTCAACTGATCATACCAGTTGACGTGTTGCTGTCAATTAATCCTAACGTGTTGAATTGTAATGATTTGTTGCTGGGCGCCTACTCAACGGCGCGTTCCAGAGCCCTTAAAAATGCGGGTCTGGCCTTGTTTCGTTCAATATAGGCCTCAAGCGAGGGATAGGCCTCGAGTTGGCCGAGTCGCTGCGCCATGTTCACCACATAACTGATGCCAAAGTCGGCGCCGCTGAATGTGTCGCCCAGAATAAACTCCTTGTCGCCGAGTTGATTGCTGATGTGGCTGAGATGCAGTTTGATCTCGGGGTCGGCGAAGCCGTCGAGCAGTGGCTGCGGCTCGCCGCTGCGCAAGCTAAGCATCTTCATAAGCAGGGGGCTAAACACAGAACCTTCGGGGTAGTGCAGCCACTGGGTGTAGGTGCCCCATGCGGCGAGCTCGCTACGCGGTGGTGAGAACTGATTATTCTTGTCGTGCTTTTCCAGCAGGTAGGAGGTGATTGCGCCGGACTCCGACAGTATCAGGCCGTCGTCGTCAATCACGGGCGACTTGCCCAGCGGGTGAATGTTTTTCAGTTCGGGCGGTGCGCGCATGGTGGTGGGGTTGCGCAGATATTCCTTGAGCTCGTATTTCAGGTTTAGTTCTTCCAGCAGCCACACCGTAAAAATTGAGCGGCCAATGCGAAGGTGATGGATCGTCAGCATGTCTATAGTCCCTTGGTGTTGCGAGGTGCTAGTTATATCAGATGGGAGCCCGCGAAAGTGGAGCCCTGTGCAATAATTTTAACGAATTGTGAAATCACAGTTAGTCATCGGTCTCGACAAGGGTATGATGACGCCGCTTCGCTGTCCCTCGATAAATGGATTCCCCGGGTAAAGCCGCGCAATTGAGTAATGAATAGGTTTCTTTTCAAACTTCATGGCTACTTAGCCCTCATCGCCTGTATTCCGCTTGTGCTGATTTGCCTGAGCGGGAGCGCGCTGGTTTTCAAACACGAGATTGATCGGTTGCTGATGCCCGGGATTGTGTCCGTGGCGCCTGCAGGCTCGCGTCTCAGCCTTGATGATTTGCTAGATGAAGTTAATGGGAAATACCCCGACTATGAAGTCGTTGGTTGGGAGATTTTCCCTGATCCGGCGCGGGCCGATCTGGTAAGCCTGATGGCGCGGGGTAGCAGCGAACGCTCGCGCGTATCAATGGATCCTTATCGTGGCGTTCTGCTTACGTCGCCGCAGGAAGGCGAGCGCACTTTCACCGACAGCTTGCTCAGTTTCCACTACACGCTGCTACTCGGAAACTTTGGTTTGCTCGGCAGCGCTTTTGTGGCCGTGGTGCTTTGCCTGATGGGTATTTCGGGCCTGATTATGCGCAGACGTTTTTGGCGAAATTTTTTCACCCTTCGTTATAGGGCGCGGCAAATTCTTTTCTTTAGCGACCTGCATAAAATGGCGGGGGTCTTGGCATCACCTGTTTTGCTGGTGACCGGGTTTACCGGCGCGTACTGGAACTTCCCGCATTTTGCCTATGAAATGCGTGAATCAAACGCGGAGCTTCGGCCTCATGTGATGAGTGGACGTCTGTATAGCGACTCAATTTCCATTCAGGCAATCCACGATGAAAGCATCAGCCGTATCGATGGTTTTAGGCCGAGCTACCTGTCATTTCCTTCGCGGCCGGGATCGGGCTTTAGTGTGTTGGGTGGAAATAAAGAAGCAAATCCATTGTTCAGCCAATATGCGAGTTCGGTGAGTTTCAGTGCGAACGACGCTGGCTATATTGGCCGCTACGATATTCGGGAGGCAGATTGGGGGCGGCGCATTGAAAATAGTTTCAGACGGCTGCATCTAGGAGACTTTGCGGGCCTGTTTAGCCGGATACTCTGGTGTGTGGCGGGTTTGTTGCCGCTGGTGCTGGCTGTTACCGGTATTCGTTTGTGGATGAAACGTCGGCCTCAGCGCTTGCGGGCGCGGGCAAAGCAATGCGCTCGCTAATTAAGGCCTGAAATGTTTTCTAGGGTTTGCTCGCGTCAAAAAATTTGACGACCTGAACTTCCGGATCCCGATTTGCACCAGCTTCGTGAAGTTCATCCAGGTAGGCTTGCCAGTACGCGTCTTTGTTGTCGGCCAGTTCGCGCAGATATTTCCAGGAAAAAATGCCGCTGTCGTGGCCGTCGCTGAAAACCAGTTGCACGGCGTAGTTGCCGACGGGTTTGATGGCGGTGATGTTGACGTTGATCTTGCCGGTTTGCAGAACCTTTTGGCTGGGGCCGTGACCCTGCACTTCTGCTGAGGGTGACAGCACCCGCAGCATTTCGCAGCTCAGGCGTACACGTTCGCCATCGGCATAGATTAATTCCAGCTCTCGCGACTTCTGGTGCAGTTCTATGCCGGTGGGTGTGACGCTGCTCATCTTGCTCTCTTTGGCTCTTGTCTTTGCTAAACCCAAGCCCGCAGCACTGTGCTTTAGCGGGCTTGGCGTTTGAATTGAGCTTATAAAATAAAGCGGCTCAGGTCTTCATTTTTCGCGAGCGTACCCAGTTGTGTATCAACATAGGCCGCATCAATCACGAGCTTGTCTTCACTAAAGTCGGTGGCGCCGAAGGATGCTTCTTCAAGCAGGCGTTCCAGTACGGTGTGTAAACGGCGCGCGCCGATATTTTCGGTGCGTTCGTTCACTTCCCAGGCCGTTTCCGCGAGGCGGCGAATACCGTCTTTGGTGAATTCGATTGCCATGCCTTCGGTTCCCAGCAAAGCTTGGTATTGCTCGGTGAGCGAGGCGCTGGGTTCGGTCAGTATGCGCTCGAAATCCTCGGGCGTAAGCGCTTCTAGCTCAACGCGAATGGGCAAGCGACCTTGCAGCTCCGGAATCAAATCCGAGGGGCGGCAGAGGTGAAAGGCTCCGGAGGCTATAAAGAGAATGTGGTCGGTTTTGACCATACCGTGTTTTGTGCTGACGGTGCAGCCTTCGATCAGTGGCAGTAAGTCGCGTTGTACGCCTTCGCGCGAAACATCGGCGCCGCCGCTTTCGCCGCGTTTGGCGACTTTGTCCAACTCGTCGAGAAAGACAATGCCGTTTTGCTCAACCGCGTGAATGGCCTGGGCTTTGGTTTCTTCTTCGTTAACCAGTTTGGCGGCTTCTTCGTCAGTGGCTTGTTTCAGTGCTGCTTTGACGCTCATGCGGCGCGACTTTTTTCGCCCGCTACCGATGTTTGAAAACATGCTTTGCAACTGGCTGGTCATTTCTTCCATGCCGGGAGGTGCCATGATTTCAACGCCCATCGGGGTCGCGCTTACTTCGATGTCAATTTCCTTTTCGTCCAGCTCACCCTCGCGCAGTTTTTTCCGAAAGATCTGGCGGGTGGGATTTTCGCTGTTTTCGTTGTCGCGAGCCGGTGGTACCAGAATATCGAGAATGCGTTCTTCGGCGGCGTCGCCGGCGCGATGGCGCACTTTATTCATTTCGGTTTCGCGATGCAGTTTGATCGAGACATCAACGAGATCGCGAATGATGGATTCAACGTCGCGGCCTACGTATCCCACCTCGGTAAATTTGGTGGCTTCAACTTTGAGAAAGGGTGCGTTCGCGAGTTTGGCAAGCCGGCGGGCTATCTCCGTTTTACCCACACCGGTTGGGCCGATCATTAAAATATTTTTGGGGCTGATTTCGTCGCGCAGCTCTTCTTCAAGCTGCATGCGCCGCCAGCGGTTGCGCAGGGCGATGGCCACAGCGCGTTTGGCTTTGTCTTGGCCAATGATGTGTTTGTTCAATTCGTGAACAATTTCACGGGGTGTCATTTGCGACATGTTTGCTCCATTGATTCTGTAGCGAGCCTGGGCACTATTGGGTCAACGCGCCGGGCATTGACTAGCTGGTGGTGTCCAGAGTTTCGATTGTGCGGTTGTGGTTGGTGTAGATGCAGATGTCGGCGGCTATCTCCAAGCCTTTTTCGACGACATCGCGGGCGCTGAGTTCGGTATTGTCGAGCAGGGCGCGGGCGGCCGACTGGGCAAAGGGCCCACCGGAGCCAATGGCCATCAAGCTGTCTTCAGGTTCAATGACGTCGCCGTTACCGGTAATTATCAGGGAGGTGTCCTTGTCGGCAACGGCCAGCAGGGCTTCCAGCCGGCGCAGCGAGCGCTCGGTGCGCCAGGCTTTGGCCAGTTCTACCGCGGCGCGAGTCAGGTGACCCTGATATTTTTCCAGCTGGGCTTCGAACAGTTCGAACAGGGTAAAAGCATCGGCTGTACCGCCGGCAAATCCGGCCAGCACCTTGTTGTCATAGAGGCGCCGTACTTTGCGGGCGTTACCTTTCATAACGGTATTGCCCATGGACACCTGTCCGTCACCACCAATGACAACCTGGCCATTGCGACGGACGGAGAGGATGGTGGTTCCGCGGTATTGTTCCACGCTGACCTCAATTTTTTGATAATAGAAATAGGGATATGGGGGTGGTGTGCCCCGAATTCAAGTCTGTTCGCGCTCCTGCGGGAGATACCTTCTTTTGTAGGAGCCAGCCCTGCTGGCAGAAAATCTGCGAATCCCTTCGCTTGCAGGGCAAGCTCCTACGGGTGATGCCGTGTTTTGTAGGAGTCAGCCCTGCTGGCGAAAGCCCGCGAATCCCTTCGCTTGCAAGGCAAGCTCCTACAGGTGATGCCGTGTTTTGTAGGAGCCAGCCCTGC
>JBFJTG010000077.1:0-14800 GCA_041625575.1 Litorivivens sp. | reverse complement strand
CTTTTGTGTTTGGTGGGTCGTGCTGGATTCGAACCAGCGACCAATTGGTTAAAAGCCAACTGCTCTACCAACTGAGCTAACGACCCTTCAAGAAGGCGCATATAGTACGGATTTCCCGAGAAAACACAAGGGGATCGGGCAATAAAATTCCCACGAATTGCGGCTACTTGCATCACTCCCTATACACACGGCGTAAGCCGGGAGTACTAGCGGCTTCTAACGTGATGGTAATACCCGCTATATCCTGCAAACGAGTAAATTAGTCGTTGATATGCTGAACTCAAAATAGCTATCTCACCACAATAATAACAGGCGACCATCCATGCATTTTGTCGTAGCGCGAAAACCACTATTACTCACTCTGCTGGCAGGCATCTTTACGGCTGACATTGCCTATGCCCAACTAGAAGAAGTTATCGTTACCGCCCGCCGTCAGGTTGAGAACCTTCAGGAAACCCCTGTGGCGGTGTCAGCACTCAGCGCATCCGTACTGGAGGAAGCCGGCATCTCGACCATAAGCGACGTTAAGCAGGTGGTACCCAGTCTGCAGATCACGACCAGCGGTGGCAAGGTGCCTACGGTGTATATCCGGGGTGTCGGCCAGCGGGCAGACCGTGCCGATCTTGACCCCGGTGTTGGTCAATATCTGAACGGCATCTTCATCCCCCGTACCGACAGCGCCCTGCTTGATGCTGTGGACGTTGCCAGCATTCAGGTGCTGCGCGGCCCCCAAGGTACGCTCTTTGGCAAGAACAGTACTGGCGGCGCCATGCTGATCAGTACCAAGCGCCCCGATCCGTTGGAGAGCGAAGCGATGCTTTCAGGCAAGCTGGGGCAGTATGGCCGGGAAGACCTTAAGCTCAGCCTGAATTCACCCTTATTCGACAGCCGGGCAGCCCTGCGCATGAGCCTGCTGCGCAAGCAGTACGACGGCTATCTCAAAAACCAAAGCACCAATGACAGCTACGGCGACGAAAACCGCTTGGCAGCGACTCTGCGCTTACTTTTTGACATCAACGATAGTATCAGCAGCGATCTGTTCGCCTTCTGGACCAAGCAGGACGAAAACTCTGCCGGCCTCACCTGCCGCTTTCAGAGCGACAACAATGTGCTGATGGGCAGCGCGGTTTTGCCCGGACAAAACCAGTTCATATCGATTGCAGAGCGCTGCAAGAATAGCGAGCAAGCAGCTCGAGACTACAAAGTATTGAACAACCCGGAAGAAGCCAGCATCCAAATGGAATCCACCATGCTGGCGCTTACCCTCAACGCGCAAATCGGCGACATGGATCTGGAAAGCATTAGCGCCTGGAGCCGCCAGTACAGCATCGAACGCTATGAGGATCAGGACGGCGTCGATATGAACATTATCAGTCAATCTGGGCCCCTGCTTTTCGATCGGATGCGCGCCAGCGGAATCAGCGTTCCGGACGAAGACCGCCACCAATACAGCCAGGAATTCAAACTGAGCGGTAGCAGTGAGGACGCACAGTTCGACTACACCTTCGGCCTGTTCGGTGCCTACGAAACCCTGAAAAACAGCCCGCGTGCACGCGGCATTGGCCCTGAAGGTATGTTTGGCCTTGATGCTGCGGATCTCGCAGGCTTGCTGGGCGGCTTCTCGCCGGGCTTGCCTATCAACTCCGGCATTGTGCCGCTGGTATTGCCCGAGAACCTGGTGAGTGACCTGACCAATATCAGTGCGGCAGTCTTTTCCCAAATTAACTGGAACGCCAAAGAGTGGCTGCAACTGACCGCCGGTTTGCGCTATACCACCGAGGACAAAACACGGAGCACCAAAGTCTATCAAACCGACTACGGTCGCTACGCCGACCTGTTAAACGCCCGGCTGCGCGAGCGCGGCAGTGTCGCCAGCACGACGCATTTGGACGGCGGCATATACAGCCCGATTCCCGCCAACGACTTTCACTTGATTGGGCCCAAGCCGCCCACTCTGGTGCTTGAAGCGGAGCCAATCGAAGCAAAAAGTGACAAGCGCTTCAGCCAAGTCACGCCCGCCTTCACCGCGACTTTTTTGGCCACTGACGAACTACTTGACTCGCTCGCGCTCAATTCGGGGATGATGTATTTCACCGCCAGCAAGGGCTTTAAGGCGGGTGGTTTAGACTTGAGAGGCACGGCCATTCAGCCCTTTGAAGCTGAGCTGGTAAACAATTTCGAATTGGGCTTGAAAGTAGACGCCGCAGATTCACGCTTTCGCGCCAACGCTGCCTTGTATCGCATGGACTACAGCGACATTCAGGTGACTGTAGCGGAAACGGCAGGACTGACGCCCATCAACTATTTAACCAATGCAGGCAAGGCCCTGATTCAAGGCGCGGAACTTGAGCTCACCCTGGCGCTGGAACGCTGGCTCTTCCATCTCGCTGCGGGCTACACCAACGCAGATTATATCGACTACACGGTAGGCACCACCGAAGGCGACGAAGATCGCAGCGATGAGCCTTTCCCGCTGGTGCCTAAAATTACCTCGTCTATATCTGCGCAGTACACAATTCCCACCACGCTAGGCACCATTACTCCGAGACTGTTTTACTACTGGCGTGACGAGATTTACACGGGACAGGACGGCGACGGCCCCTTATTCGACAGCACTACAATCAATGCGCAAGGGGTGCTGGGATTTCGACTGAATTACCTGTCACCGGATGAGAATGTGCGGCTAACGGCCTTTGTAGAAAATGTAGCGGATGCGTTCTACTACGGGGGCGGATTTGGCATTACCCGCTCTTACGGCGCAGTACTGCACGCGGTGGCACCGCCACGACATTATGGGCTGGAGTTTCACTACCGCTTTTGACTTATTGGTAGCGCGTGGGGTCCGCAATACCGGCGGAATCAAAGCCCTGCTTACGCAGGAAACAGCTATCGCAGCGACCGCAAGCACGGCCCTCACTATCTGCGCTATAGCATGACACGGTTTGCGCATAGTCTACGCCGAGCGCCATGCCTTTGCGGATAATATCGGCCTTGCTCAAATCGATCAGCGGGGTACGTATCTGCAAGCCCGGCCCTTCCACTCCGGCCTTGGTGGCCAGATTAGCCATAGATTCAAAGGCTTTGATAAAGTCGGGGCGACAGTCGGGATAACCGGAATAATCAACCGCGTTCACCCCGATAAATATTGCATTGGCACCCAGCACTTCCGCCCAGCCCAAGGCGATAGACAGAAAAACCGTGTTGCGCGCGGGCACGTAAGTCACCGGAATGCCTGGCGCATCACTGTGGTCAGGCACGGCAATACTATCGTCGGTCAGCGCAGACCCGCCAATAGCGGTCATATCCAGCGGAATCACCTTGTATTCAATCGCACCGGAAATGTCGGCTACACGGCGCGCGGCGATCAGCTCCGCACGGTGCCGCTGGCCATAATCGAAGGCCAGCGCATAGCAATCAAAGCCTTCCGTCTTGGCCATTGCCAGAACAGTCGCGGAGTCGAGACCGCCCGATACTAAAACTACCGCCCTTTTTTTCACTGTCATTCCTAGCGCCCCGGCTCGTCATTCCATAGCAATTTATGTAGCTGCAGCTGAAAACGCACGGGAAGATTGTCCTCGATGATCCAGTTCGCCAGATCGGTCGCATTCACCTGCCCGAAGCTGGGTGAAAACAGCACTTGCTCGGCACGCGCTACCAATTGACGGCTGTCCAACTGAAATTTGGCCCAGTCGTAGTCGCTGCGAGAGCATATAACAAACTTCAGCTGATCATTGTTGGTCAGCAGATCCATGTTCTCCCACAGATTTTTATCACACTCTTTAGAATCAGGTGTTTTGATATCCACAATGCGCGCTACCCGCGGATCAACAGCACCAATCGGCATGGCCCCGCTGGTTTCCAGAGACACCTGATAGCCGGCATCACACAAGGCCGACAGCAGGGGAATACAGGCTGGTTGCGCCAGAGGTTCGCCGCCGGTTACACAAATATAGCGCGGCTCGTACGATGCGACCTCAGACAGAATATCGGCCTGAGACCGCCTCTCACCACCGTGAAACGCGTATGCCGTATCGCAATACTGACAGCGCAGCGGGCAGCCGGTCAGGCGCACAAATACCGTGGGCAAGCCGACAGTTAGCGACTCGCCCTGCAGCGAATAGAATATTTCAGTAATACGCAGGCTGTTATCAGTTTCAGTCATAGGCAAAATCCCGGCCGAAGCCGGGATTGGAAGTATTCAGGGAGGGGAATGATACCTGATCGTCAGAAATTGTCTTGCAGGAATTGCCGGGCAAATTTAATTGCAGAGCGATTACTGTCGCCATGTTTCTGAATCAGCTCATTCAAAATCTTCTTTGAAGCTGCCTTGTCACCCGAGAGGTAGAGCACTTTACCCAGCTTATACATAGCATCCGGCCCTTTGCTGTGATCCGGGTACTGCTGTAGCAATGTCGAGAACGCCTGTTTCGCGGCCTTTAGGTCGCGCGGCGTAGTCACAAGCTGCAACTCACCACTCCAATAGAGCGCATTGGGTGCGTAGGTGCTTGTGGGGTACTTTTTAAGGAATTGCTCAAAGCTCACTATCGCCTGAGGGAACTGCTTGGCTTTCACCAACTCATAGGCATTGCGGTAGGCGTCAATCTCATCCATCGGAACGGCATTGCTGGCGCTTGGCGTAGAGGACGTCGACGAAGACTTACTCGACGGTGCTGCATCGCCACCACCCGACGCGAGTCGACGGTCAAGCTCGATATAGCGGTCAAGACTCTGCTGCTTCAAGGTACGCAGCTGGTGCCCCTGCTCTTCGACGATACCGCGCAGTTCCATGACCTCTTGCTGAAGGGTCTGGAGCTGCAGGTAAATTTCCATCTGCACATTTTTCTCAGACGGAACAGCTTGCGTAGCTGCTGGTCTGGACACTTCGCCGCGCGATGGCTGGCTAGCATCGAAAATGGGGGCTTGGGCCCAAAGAAGCTGTGCCGACAGCATTGCTGCTATCGGCACATAGATCTTTTTATTTCGCATTAGACTCTAGTAACGAATTACTTGAGTTCGACGCGACGGTTTTGAGACCAGGCAGATTCACCTTGACCGAAAGACAAGGGGCGCTCTTCGCCGTAGCTAACGGTTTCGATGCGGTAACGTGAAATACCGTTCAGAGCCATATAGTCGGCAACAGCTTGTGCACGACGCTCGCCCAGAGCGATGTTGTATTCACGAGTACCACGCTCATCAGCATGACCTTCCAGACGGATAGTGCCAACTGAATCGCGCAGACGTGCAATTTGCGCGTCCAGGTCAGCCCGGGCTTTTGAAGTCAGGTTTGATGAATCGAATTCAAAGTAGAACACCGATTCAAGAGCAACCATTGGCTTCTCTTCAACAGGCTTTGTAGCCGCGCCACTTACTGAACCGTCAAAACCGGACAGTGACTTGTTGCTATCTACATCGCCGCCATCTTCAACGTCGGTGCTGGAGCAAGCTGCCAGCAATACTGCTGAAAACACGACACCCAACAACTTTAACTTTTTACTTTCCATGGAAATCCTCTATATTTTCTGAATGTTACTGCCCGGACAATACCACATTTGTTAATGCTCGACAGAATGTGATGCTTTTTAGCGACTGTCAACGATATCTCGCGAAGTAGCCGATAATTACCTTAAAAATGGCGACCAGGCCGGTTCTCTCACATCACCGTGCTCTGACGGAAGCCGATAACGCACATTACCGTCTATCGACACCGCCGCCAATACCCCGCGCCCGTTGTGCTTGGTCGCGTATAAAAGGATGCTGTTATTGGGAGCCATACTGGGTGATTCATCCAGCGCGGTCTCTGTCAAAATAGACAGCCGTCCTTTTTTCAAATCCTGCACCGCTATGTGAAACTTACCGTCCACGCGGTGGACCAACACGATGCCCTCACCACCTGCCAGCACTCGTCCCCTGGCATTGTAATCGCCCTGGAAGGTTAGACGCTGCACCTGCCCTGTCGCAATGTCTACCTTGTATATCTGGGGCTTGCCGCCACGGTCAGAGGTAAATATCAGCGACCTGCTGTCCTCCATCCAATCCGGCTCGGTATCAATCGCAAAATGATTGGTTACCCGTCGCAGCACCTGCGACTTAATATCCATGACATAAACCTCGGGGTTCCCATCCTTGGATAACACCATCGCAATCGACTTGCCATCCGGTGACCAAGCCGGACTACCATTAATGCCCGGGTAATTGGTCAACTGGATGCGCTGCCCGGTTTCCAGGTTATGCAAGTACACCCCCGGACGCGTCGTCTCAAAGGACACGTACGTTACCAATTTGCCATTTGGTGCCCAACTGGGCGTCATAATGGGCTCTCGCTGATCTAACAGGACCCTTTCGCGGGCCCCGTCTATGTCACTCATGATCAGCCGAAACTGCTGGGCATTCCCTTCCAAACGGCGAGCAGAAACATACAGTAGTTTTGTACCGAATGCGCCTTTGATATTTGTGATTTTTTCATATATTCGATCACTAATGGCGTGGGCAATATCGCGCACACCGTCGCGACCGGCGCTTTCTTCGCCGCTGAGCATTTTGCGCTGCTGATTGACGTCAAACAGCGCATAGTCAGCGGCGTAGCCCCCGTCGGTAGTCCGGGTCCGTCCGATCAGCAAGTAATCCACACCCAATACTCGCCAATCGCGATAGAAAACCTCAGCCTCGGTTTTAGGCTGACTGAGCATGTCTTCCTGCCGCAGGGGTTCAAATTGCCCTGATCGATGCAGGTCGGAGCTCACTATGCCCGCAATATCATCTTGTAGCGCAACTCCCCGCTCCCAACCAAAGGGCACGATGGCGATAGAAACCGGCTTATCGCTGCCGCGGGTAATTTCTATGGTCAATTCCGCCCGAGCCAACGTAGCAAATAGCATAAGGCAGACTACAAAAATCCTCATCGACGTAAATCCTCTGGTCTGAACTCAAATACAAACGATTCAAAATACTGTTTAAACACCCGGTACTCGACTTCCTCTAACTCGGGGAAGCCGCCCACCTTTTCTACCGCTCGCACCGCGGAACGGTCAAACGCAGGATCGCCGCTGCTTTCGATAATTTGCACGTTCACCACTTCACCCTTCGAACGAATCAGTCGGATACGCAGCTTGACTACCATGCCATTACGCGCGCTTGGCGGCCGACTCCAGGCAAGGGTTACTGCACGGGCAATTTTTTGTTCATAGCTTGCCGCAACATGCGCATTTTCCTGAGCCTGCAGGAAGTCGTCCTCTTCAGATAAGGCCTTCATCATTTCCTGTTGCTGCTGTTGGCGCACGGCCTCCTTGCGCTGTTGTTCAGCCCGCTCAGCCTCGGCTTTCTTCCGTTTTTCGTCATCGGGTTTTGGCACCGGTTTCGGGTCCGGTTTTTTTGGCTCAGGCTTTTTGGGTTCCGGCTTTTTCGGCTCGGGTTTGGGTTCCGGCTTTTTGACTTCCGGTTCTGCCTTCTTGGGCTCGGGTTGAGGCTTTGCCGCCGGTTTTGGCTTGGGCTTGTCCAGCACCACCAGCTCTGCATTTACAAATTGCGGCATAGGCCGGGTTAGCAACTTTTCACTCGGCGACGGCAATCCGTACACAATCAGCAAAATGGCCAAACCGTGCATCAGCAGGGTCAAGAACAGGGGAAGTCCCAACGATCTCCACATAGTTTAGCGTGGGTTCTCCGTTACCAGTCCGACCGATGGCGCACCCGCGCTCTGCAGCGCAGCCATTAGTGTCACCACCTCGCCGTAGCGCACGGCCTGATCACCCCAGACCAAAACTTTGGTTTCAGGTTTTTGCTTCATAACTTTGCGAACACGCTCGGTAATGTCGTCTAGCAAACGCGCCTTTTCAGCATCGCCCGTATTGATGTACAGGCTGCCGTCAGCTTTTACCGAGATAATAAGGGGCTCGTCGTTCTGTTCGCCCATGGGTTCCGCCGGTGCTTTGGGCAATTCGACCTTAACACCCTGCATCAGCAAGGGTGCCGTCACCATAAACACAATCAACAGCACCAACATAACGTCGATATAGGGCACAACATTCATATCGGACATCGGTTTTCGTTTTTTTCGCTGCGTCTTAAGCATGGCTGACCTCAGGAACTGTGAACCTGACGATAGAGTAAACTGGAGAACTCTTCGGCAAAGGTCTGATATTTGTTTTCCAGCGAGTCGGCCTTGGCGGAAAAGCGGTTATAGGCAACAACCGCCGGAATTGCCGCGACCAAGCCCATGGCGGTAGCAACCAGAGCTTCGGATATACCCGGCGCGACCACAGCCAGCGTGGCCTGATGCATGGTCGCCAGGCCCTGAAAGGATCCCATGATGCCCCAAACCGTTCCCAGCAAGCCTACATAGGGGCTGGTCGAGCCGACCGTCGCAAGAAAGGGCAGGTTTTGTTCCAGGCTGTCATCCTCACGAGACATCGCCACGCGCATGGCCCGTTCGCTGCCATCCATAACCACTTCGGGTTCCGCATCCTGCTTGCGTAGGCGGATAAATTCCTTGTAGCCGGCACGGAAAATACTCTCCATGCCGATTGCACGATAACCTTTCTCCCCCTTGAGCGTACCGTCGCGATAGAGATCACCAAGATCATTGCCTGACCAGAACTGGCGCTCGAATATGCGCAGCGCGCTCTCTGCGGCGCTGAAATAATACCAGCGCTGAATGATAATGAACCAGGACACCACTGATGCCAGAACCAGAATGCCCATAATGCACTGCACAAACAGGCTGGCATTCAGGATCAGATCCAATACAGTCAATTCTTGGGTCACGTTAGTCTCCGTTAGTAGGTCGTAATTGCGCGAGCATATGATCAGGAATTCGCTTCGGCTTCAAGCTATGACGGTCAACACAAGCAACTTTAATTGTTCCGACGCATAAAAGTTGATCGCCGCGTGAAACTTGTTGCTCGAAAAGCATGGTCGCCCCCCTCACGCTCAAGACCGCAGCACTGACGACAAGTTCATCATCTAGCGTGGCGGGTATCAAATACTTGATCTGCGTCTCAGACACAACAAACATGAGGTCTGCATTGAATATGGCGCCTTTGGCGTGCCCGAGCGAGCGCATAAACTCTGTTCTGGCACGCTCCATATACTTGAGGTAGTTCACGTAGTAGACAATGCCGCCGGCATCGGTATCTTCTATATACACGCGCTGCGGCAGGTAAAAAACAGACATTACTCCCCTTCCCTATCCACCAGGGGTAACTGATTCTGGGGTTGGCGACTCTGCAGACCGAAATGGCGATAGGCCGCTGGCGTTACCATGCGTCCGCGCGGGGTGCGTACGATATAACCCTGTTGAATCAAATAGGGCTCGAGCACGTCTTCGATGGTACCGCGCTCCTCGCTAATGGCCGCCGCTATCGAGTCGATGCCTACGGGGCCACCATCAAACTTGTCAATCATGGCCATCAGCAAGCGTCTATCCAGACGGTCAAAGCCAAGCGCATCAACCTTCAGCATGTCGAGCGCACGATCGGCTGTGCTTCGGTCGATATGCCCATTGCCTTTAACTTCAGCGTAATCGCGCACGCGCCGCAAAAGCCGGTTGACGATGCGCGGAGTACCACGTGCACGCCGCGCTATTTCCACCGCGCCATCGTCGTCGATGCCGATTTTCAGAATGGCGGCGGAGCGCTTGACGATATGGGTCAAATCCTTAACCTGGTAAAACTCCAAACGCTGGACGATCCCGAAGCGATCTCGCAGCGGCGAGGTTAGTAGCCCTGCTCTGGTCGTCGCACCCACCAGGGTAAAGGGAGGTAAATCGAGTTTAATGGAGCGCGCAGCAGGGCCTTCTCCAATCATGATGTCCAGCTGGTAGTCTTCCATTGCCGGATACAATATTTCTTCAATATTGGCGCTGAGCCGGTGAATTTCATCGATGAAGAGCACGTCGCCCGGCTCGAGATTGGTCATGAGCGCGGCCAGATCGCCGGCTTTTTCCAATACCGGCCCGGAGGTTGCTTTCAGGGAAACACCCATCTCGTTCGCGAGTATCGCCGCGAGGGTGGTTTTACCAAGGCCGGGCGGCCCGAAAATCAGGGTATGGTCCAAGGGTTCACTGCGGTTGCGGGCAGCACTGACGAAAATATCCATCTGCTCGCGCACCGCGTCCTGCCCCACATAATCGGCCAGGGTTTTCGGACGAATAGCGCGCTCAAGGCTATCCTCAACCGGATCCAGCTTTTCCGCTGCAATGAGTCTGTCAGTTTCAATCATGCCTATGCATTCCGCCCATTCGCCCTGCAAGAGCAAAGTCTACCGCAGTTAAGTGCTTATCATCGATTTAAGCGCTTGCCGAATCAGATCTTCCACCGGCAAATCCTTGCCCCCGAGCGCAGCAATCGCCCGCGTTGCCTCCTGAGGTTTGTAGCCTAACGCTATCAAGGCTTCTTCGGCTTCGCCACCTGCATCGACTTTTCGCGCGCTGGTCGCTGTGCCAGTGCTTGCTACGTCGTAATTCTTGAGGCGATCACGCATTTCAATGACCAGACGTTCGGCGGTCTTCTTGCCCACACCCGGCAGTTTCACCAGGGCCGCACTGTCTTCCGCCATGACGAGCGCAACAAATTCAGATACATCAATGCCAGACAGCACTGTGAGAGCAAGTTTTGGCCCAACGCCATTCACCTTTATCAGGTCGCGAAACAGCGCTCGTGTTTGGGCGTCGATAAAGCCGTACAACTGCTGCGCATCTTCACGCACAACAAAATGCGTTAGCAGCGTCACTTCTGCCCCAAGCTCTGGCAGCTGATACAAGCTTGTCATTGGCACCAGTACCTCGTAGCCAACGCCCCCACAATCGACCAGTATTTCCGGAGCACGCTTTTCAACAAGCACGCCACGAATGCGTCCAATCATTACGACAAGCGCCCCCTGCGCATACGACCGCGAACGGTCGGTTGATTCAAATTAACAAGACTGCGCCGGCTGTGGGCATGACACAGTGCGGCGGCCAGCGCGTCGGCGGCGTCTTCCTGCGGCGCGGCAGGCAGTGCCAGCAGGGTTTTCACCATGTGCTGCACCTGCTCTTTGTTCGCTGCACCGGTACCGACCACCGACTTTTTGATTTGCCGCGCAGTGTACTCCGCCACCGGCAAATCGCGGCTGACGCAGGCCGCCACCGCTGCCCCGCGCGCCTGTCCCAACTTAAGTGCCGAACCGGCGCTTTTCGCCATAAACACTTCTTCCACAGACACCTCGTCGGGGCCGTGCTCATCAATGAGGGTGGAGATACAGTCGAATATGACTTTTAGGCGTGCGGGTAAGGGGCCTGTGGGCAGGCGAATAACGCCGCTACTCAGGTAGTAGTGCTTTTTGCCGTCACAGCGAATCAGACCAAATCCGGTCTTCACCGAGCCGGGATCTATCCCCAGAATTATACTCATAGCTGCCGCTAATGCCGTTGTGGGCGCCGCAGTTTCAGCACCTGATTATTAGCGTGGCAGTGTATCAGGAAAGCGCTTCCAGCACTGCCTGGGGAATATCGGCATTGCTGTATACGTTTTGGACATCGTCCAGGTCTTCCAGCATATCAATCAAGCCAAGAAGGGTTTCAGCGCCATCCAGATCAAGTTCGACCGTGGTGGCTGGCAGCATCGTTACTTCCGCTGCAGTGGGAGTAAAGCCCGCCGCTTCAATGGCGTCTTTAATACGGGAGAAGTCTTCCCAGGGCGTTAGCACATCAAGGGAACCGTCGTCATTCGTGACCAAATCATCCGCGCCCAACTCCAGCGCAACGTCCAGCAAAGCATCCTCATCAACGCCCGACTCAAAGCTGATCTGCCCCACTCGGCTAAACAAATAAGCCACCGAGCCATCAGTACCCAGATTGCCTCCGCGCTTACTAAAGGCATGACGCACTTCGGCCACCGTGCGATTGCGATTGTCGGTCATGCATTCTACCAGCACCGCTACGCCGCCGGCGCCGTAGCCTTCGTAGGTGACTTCTTCGTAGTGGCCGTCATCACCATCACCGGTGCCACGCGCGATGGCTTTCTCGATGGTGTCTTTCTTCATATTCGCGGTGAGCGCCTTGTCCATAATGGCGCGCAAGCGAGGATTGTCTTCAGGGACGCCACCACCCATACGGGCGGCGACGACGATTTCGCGAATAATCTTGGTGAAAACCTTACCGCGCTTGGCATCCTGGGCCGCTTTACGATGCTTTATATTGGCCCATTTGCTGTGCCCTGCCATGGCTACTGCTCTCCTGATTTACGGAGTTCTTACCCCTGCTTATCTTGAGACACTTCCTGTGCGGTGCTGCGCAGGCGAATATTCAACTCGCTTAGCTGTTTGCTTTCCACCGTACCGGGCGCGTTAGTCATGACGCAGGCCGCGGACTGGGTTTTGGGGAAGGCAATCACGTCACGGATTGAGCGCGCGCCGGTCATCAGCATGACGATGCGATCCAGACCAAAGGCCAAACCGCCGTGGGGTGGGCAGCCGTACTTGAGGGCATCCAGCAAAAAGCCGAATTTCTCATCAGCTTCTTCTTTACCTATACCCAGAATGCGGAAGACCGCCTGCTGCATATCGCCCTTGTGAATACGGATTGAACCGCCGCCAAGCTCTGTGCCGTTCAGTACCAGGTCATATGCCTGGGAAAGTGCCGCGCCCGGATTGGCTTCCAGCTCTTCCGGCGTACAGGTCGGTGCAGTGAAGGGATGGTGTAAGGACGTCCAATTGCCGCTGCTGTCTTCTTCAAACATCGGGAAGTCGACGACCCACAGAGGCGCCCACTTGCGCTCGATCATGCCTAAATCTTCGCCGACCTTCACTCGCAAGGCACCCAGCGCTTCGTTCACTACGCCGGTATTATCGGCGCCAAAGAACACGATATCGCCATCAGCAACCGCCAGACGCTCCATCATCTGTACGACAATATCGTCAGGCATGAACTTGAGTATGGGCGACTGCAGGCCTTCCACGCCTTTGGCCAGTTCGTTGATCTTGATCCAGGCCAAACCCTTGGCCCCGTATATACCGACAAATTTGGTGTACTCGTCAATTTCCTTGCGCGAGAGCTTGGCGCCACCCGTAACTTTCAAGGCAGCAACCCGGCCCTTGGGATCGTTGGCGGGACCATTGAACACCTTGAAATCGACCTGCTTCATCAAGTCTTCAACATCTACCAATTCCAGCGGAATCCGCAGATCGGGGCGATCACTGCCAAAACGGAGCATCGCTTCCGAGTAGCTCATACGGGGCAACTCACCGAGATCAACGTCGAGCACTTCCTGAAATAGCTCGCGAATCATGCCTTCGGTAATCGCCATGATCTCGTCCTGACCCATAAAGGACGTTTCAATGTCTATCTGTGTGAATTCAGGCTGGCGATCAGCGCGCAGGTCTTCGTCGCGAAAACACTTGGCGATCTGATAGTAACGATCCATGCCTGCCACCATCAGCAGCTGCTTGAAGAGCTGGGGTGACTGAGGCAAGGCGAAAAACTTGCCTGCATGGGTTCGGCTAGGCACCAAATAGTCGCGCGCTCCTTCCGGAGTAGCGCGAGTCAAGATGGGCGTTTCAATATCGAGGAAGCCATTGCCATCGAGATAGTTGCGCAAAATCGAGGTGATTTTACTACGCAAGCGCAGTTTATCGGCGATTTCACTGCGACGCAGGTCCAGATAGCGATAGCGCAGACGCACGTCTTCGCCTACATCAGTGTGTGAGTCCAACTGAAAAGGAGGCGTTTCGGCACTGTTCAGAATGACCAGCTCCTTGCCGAGCACTTCAATTTCGCCGGTGGGCATATTCGCGTTGGTCGTTTCTGCCGTCCGCGCGCGCACCCGCCCCTTTACCTGAAGCACATACTCGCCGCGTACTTTGTCGGCACGCTCAAAATGCTCTTGCGTATCGGGGTCAAAGACCACCTGCACAATGCCGTCGCGATCCCGCAAATCCAGAAAGATGACCCCGCCGTGGTCACGGCGACGATCGACCCAACCGCACAAGGTGACTTCCTGATCTATATGGTTCTTGCGGAGTGTGCCGCAATAATCGCTGCGCATTATCTATATCCCGTTACTGTGTGTGGTTTAACTGGCGTCGCCGCCGGAAGTGCTACTTGATGTACTGCCCGGAGCACTCGGCTCAGATTTGGCACCAGCGTCTCCAACCAGGTTTTTCTTGCCACCCGATTTGAAGTCAGTTTCGTACCAACCGCCACCCTTCAAACGAAAAGCGGCCGCCGAAACAAGCTTCTTCAGGGCGGGCTGCTCACAATTTGGGCAATCTACCAGCGCAGCATCGTCCATCTTCTGGATAGCTTCCATCTCGTGATTACAATCGCCGCAGCGATATTCATAAATCGGCATAGATGTACCTACTTCAGCAAGTCCATTGTATAAATCGGGCAGATGCCCAAAAAAGGAGCCGGATTATACCGTAAACACTGGCAGGGGATAAACGTTAAAAAAGGCTGAGCGGAGCAGAAATTGCGAGGCGAGATCCTGCGGAGGGGGCTTGCCGGCCTGCGATGCAGGCCGGCGGCGACTCAGGAAGCGTATTCCTTGAGCTTTTTCAATGGACGCACCTTAACAGCAATGCTGGCCGGCTTGGCTTTGAAAGTGGTTTCCAGACCAGTAAAGGGGTTGATGCCTTTACGCGCCTTACGCGCTGGTTTGGTGATGGTAACGACTTTCATCAAGCCCGGAATAGTGAATTCGCCCAGACCTTTTTTCGCGACACTACGGGCAATCAGTGATTCCAGCTCATCCATTACCGCAGAAACTTGCTTGCGGTTCAGATCAGTCGCAGCGGCGATATCATTGAGAATCTGACTCTTGGTCATTTT
>JBFJTG010000076.1:0-14831 GCA_041625575.1 Litorivivens sp. | reverse complement strand
ATGATCTTCACTTAATTTAAAGGCTGAGGCAGCCTTTAACCTTGGATCATTGTTCCAAATATAGCCCTGCTCGGTTTTTATCGCAGCACGTTCGGAAATTTTGCGCGCCGCCGCCTCTCCCATGGGCATTGCGCGCCGCCTGGCCGCCACAATCTCCTCCAGCGATGAAAAAACACTCGATTTGCGCTCGTGCAGATTGCGGTAATCTGTAAGAAATTTGCCCAACTGCGCAGCCGTTTCTGCCACCGGGACGGGGCCGGGAATCAAACCATCCAGACACACCAGAGCCTTTATTCTGTCGGGGCAGGAAGCACACAGCAACATTGACATAATTGCGCCACGCGAATGCCCCAGCAATACAAACTTCTCCCAGCCCATGGCATCCGCCACGGCGAGTATCACAAGCAAATCGTCCCAAATTTGGTAGGTCGCATGCGCAGGTTTTTTATCGCTCAGTCCGTGCCCCGGCAAATCGATCGCCAGAAGGTGTACGCCCCTTAGTCGCTCGCCCAGAGCATCAAAGCTCGCCGCGTTATCCAGCCAGCCGTGTAGCGCAAGTACGGGAACTCCTTCCTCACCCCACTCTCTGGCGTGGACACACAATCCATCAATATCGAATTCGCGCTCTGCTACGTTTACCAATGCTTAATCCTCAAGACTGTCTGCTCGCCTGGCTATAATCCGGGGCGTGACGCAGCCAGCGCAGCTGGCCGTTGTTGCGTTCGACAAAAGGGAGCTCGATCAGCGCCATACTCGCTGGCGCCATCACCTCGCGAAGCTCGTCACCACAAAACCAACTGATGGCATCGCTGAATAAGGGGTTATGGCCAATCAACAGCACGCGCTGAGGCTCGATAGCCGCCAGTTCGCCATTGAGCTCCTGTAAGGGGGTGTCGGGGACCAGGAACTCGGCATATGCCGCCCTTAAACCGGGCATCGCAGCGAGAAAAGCTGCTGCCGTTTGCTGCGCCCGCAGATAAGGACTAACCAGTAGTCGCTCCGGCCGCCAGTTGCTTGCCAGCCATTGGGCCGCAGCCGCCACCTGCAAGTGCCCACGCTCCGTAAGCTCACGCTGCCTGTCTGTAGGGGCCTTAAGCGAGGCCTCGCCGTGGCGAACGAATACACATTCCATCAGCGCAGACTGAAATCAACATCGCGGCTTTGTTCAGCGCCCATCATACTGGCAACCACCTCATCCAGAGATTTGCGATTGTAGATAATATCGTAAAGCCCATTGACCAGCGGCATGTACACGTCCAGCAATTCGGCTTGGTCCTTGAGTATACGCAAGGTGTTTACCCCTTCCGCTACCTGACCCAGCTCTTCCACCACATCATTCAGATCCCGCCCTTGCCCCAGTGCGAAGCCAACGCGGTAATTTCGGCTTAAGGGTGAGGTGCAGGTAGCGAACAGATCCCCAACACCGGCAAGCCCCATAAAGGTCATCGGGTCAGCGCCTTTTTTTACCGCAAAGCGACACATTTCGGCCAGACTGCGGGTAATCAGCATGCTGATGGTATTGCTACCGGCACCCAATGCCGCCGCCATGCCCGAGCAGATTGCGTACACGTTTTTCAGAGCCCCACACAATTCCAAACCGTAGGT
Organism: Litorivivens sp.; assembly: GCA_041625575.1. Lineage (GTDB taxonomy): Bacteria > Pseudomonadota > Gammaproteobacteria > Pseudomonadales > Spongiibacteraceae > Litorivivens. The sequence goes on along the minus strand of JBFJTG010000076.1, from coordinate 13,226 downwards.
ATCGCTGCTTGCGTATACCCTGAAATAACTGCACTGCAGTAAGTCTTGAATGGCTTCTGTCACAGCGCTGTCGCTGCTGGCAATCACGGTCGCGGTGATCTGGCGCTCGGCGAGCTCCTTGGCGAGATTCGGCCCGCTCATCACACCAAGCCTTGCCTTGGGCAGCTCTTCGTGAATCACTTCGCTCATCATTTTGAAGCCGTCGGCCTCAATACCTTTGGTGGTACTGATTAAAATGCATTCGTCGCCAAGCAGCCCCGCCAGTGTGCGCGAGACTTCACGGGAAGATTTACTGGGGACGGCAACGAACACGATATCGGCACCGGCAACCGCCTCAGCCAGATCTGTGCTCGCTTTTAAAGCATGATTTAAGGGGATCCCCGGCAGGTAAACTGCGTTCTCATGTGTTTGATTGATTTCTGCTGCGCGCTCCTCACTACGCAACCATAAACACACTTGATGACCGTTGTCGGCGATAATATTCCCAATCGCCGTTCCAAAACTGCCGCCGCCAAGTACGGCTACTCGATAGGTCTTTTCAGTCATTATAATTTTCATCCACGGCTTTGCCGCGAGTTTATCACAGCCAAGGCCACGCGAGTGTTAGGGGATAAGGAGCGGCAGCGCGTTAGCTGTCGTAAGTAAGCAGAAACGCGCTACACGGGAACAGGCACGTGCCCGTGTAGCGCACTTGCCGTGATGGATGCTACTGAGCAAGTTCCAGCAGCAACTTGTTCAGTTTGCGAATGTAAGCAGTCGGATCATCGAGCTGCGCGCCTTCGGCCAAATGTGCCTGATCAAAGAGCACCTCAACCAAATCGCCAAATCGATCTTCGTCACTTTCTTTATCCAGCTTTTGCACCAGCGGATGCCCGGGGTTCAGCTCGAATATCGGCTTGCTATCGGGCACTTCCTGACCGGCTTGCTCCAGTATCCGTCGCATTTGTGCGCCCAGATCGTGCTCGCCAACAACCAGACAGGCGGGGGATTCGGTTAGGCGGTTGGTGACGCGAACATCTTCAACCTTGCCTTCCAGAATGCCCTGTACACGTTCAACCAGACCTTTGTGCTCTTCCTCAAGCTTTTCCTGCTGTTTTTTATCTTCTTCGCCATCGAGCTCGCCCAGATCCAGCTGGCCACGTCCAACATCCTTAAAGGGCTTGCCATCGAATTCGCCTAATTGGTTCATTAGCCAGTCGTCAACGCGATCAGACAGCAACAAAACCTCAATACCCTTCTTGCGGAAGACTTCCAGATGCGGGCTGTTACTTGCCATTACGTGGGATTCGCCCACCACGTAGTAAATGTTTTTCTGGCTCTCTTTCATTCGCGACACATAGTCTTCCAGCGAGTGAACCTGCTCTGCCTTATTGTCATGTGTTGTGGCAAAACGCAGCAGTTTGGCAATTTTTTCGCCGTTGACAAAATCTTCTGCCGGGCCTTCCTTCACCACCTGACCAAAGGTTTTCCAGAAAGTCTGATACTTCTCCGGCTCCTTTTTGGCCATCTTCGACAGCATATCCAGCACACGCTTGGTCAGCGCTGTTTTCATAGCATCGACATTAGGGTCTTTTTGCAGGATTTCTCGCGAGACGTTCAGGGAGAGGTCGTTGGAATCCAGCACGCCTTTAACAAAGCGCAAGTACATCGGCAAAAACTGCTCGGCATCATCCATGATAAAGGTGCGCTGAACATACAGTTTTACGCCGCGAGTTGCTTCACGATTCCAGAGATCAAAAGGAGCCTTTTCCGGTATATACAGCAAGCTGCTGTACTCCAGCTTGCCTTCAACCTTGTTGTGGCTCCAGCTCAGCGGGGCATTGAAGTCGTGGGAGATATGTCGGTAAAACTCAAGATACTCCTCTTCGCTAACGTCGCTTCTATTACGCGCCCACAGCGCAGTAGCTTCATTAATGGTTTCGTATTCAGCCGTTTCGCCTTTCTTTTTCTGCTCATCTGACAGCTGCTTCAGCATCATTACCGGAAGCGAGATATGGTCGGAGTATTTTTTGATGACCGAGCGGGTGCGCCAATCATCGGCATACTCCAGAGCATCCTCACGCAGGTGCAGGATGACAGTGGTACCACGCTTGGCTCGTTCGGCACTTTCAATGGTGAAATCGGCTTCGCCGGTAGACTCCCAATGCACCGCATCACCGACTGCCGCGCCCGCACGGCGGGTAATGACTTCCACCCGGTCGGCAACGATAAAGGCCGAGTAAAAGCCCACGCCGAATTGACCTATAAGTTGAGAGTCCTTCTTCTTATCACCACTGAGGTTCTTCAGGTATTCTGCCGTGCCGGAGCGGGCAATTGTGCCCAGATTCTGGACAACTTCTTCCCGCGACATACCAATACCGTTGTCGCTGATGGTGATGGTTTTAGCATTCTTGTCGGTATCGACCTGAATATGGAGGGAAGGATCCTCTTCGAGTAACTCGGGCTTGGAAAGTGCTTCAAAACGTAGTTTGTCGGCGGCATCTGACGCGTTTGAGATGAGTTCCCGAAGGAAAATCTCCTTGTTGCTGTACAAGGAGTGAATCATCAATTTAAGGAGTTGCTTGGCTTCGGTTTGGAAGCCCATCGTTTCCTTTTCAGCAGTAGCGGACATAACAGCCTCTTCAGTCGTGGATTACAAATGAAATAAAAAGATCACAGGAAAAGGATATGGGGGCGGGAATCGGGTTTTCAAGGCTGCTGGACGGTACCATGGACATCCGGGGCTGGAAATCCAAGACCGCCAAGCGGAATCTATATTTTTACCTTTTCCATCAATCGGTTAGGTCTAATCTCTAATTCGTCTACCGACACGCCGGGATCCATCCCGAGACAAAAGGCAACGGCTTCAGCGACGTGCTCCACCGACATACCGAAGTCCATATAAGAGCCACAGCGCTTGTGCCACGCGTTTAGTGATTCGACAAAGCGCTCATGACCCCAGTCAGCCGCAAATTCAGTGGCAGCAGCACCGGGGCGCAAGATCGTGACGCCGATATTCTTTTCCTGCATTTCCCGGCGCAAGTCCCGGCTTAAGCGTTCAACCGCAGCCTTACTGGCGGCGTAGAGGGACAAACCCATCATCTCATCCTGATGGTAGGCGCTGGCAGAGCTGATATTAATAATGCGCGGATTCTCCGACTTTTCCAGATAGGGGATGGCCGCACGACAGGCATAGATCAAGCCGGCAATATTGATTTGCAGTTGTGCCTGCACCTCGGCATCAGTGTATTGCTCCACAAAACCCGGCTTCGCAACGCCCGCATTGTTGATCAGGCCATCAATTCCGCCAAAACGGCTAGCCACCTCTGCCATCGCCGCGGCTACTGCCGCTGAATCTGTGATATCCGCCGACACGGCTAAAACCTTGTCGGCGCCAAGCTGGGCGACCGCTGCCGCGAGACGCTTTTCATCGCGGGCAAGCAATCCGACCTTTGCACCGCGACCGACCAAATCACCGGCAATCGCCAATCCGAAACCGCGCGAAGCACCAGTGACTAAATAAATTTTACCCGCTAATGATTGACTCATACTGCGACAGCCACCGTTTTAGTTTCCAGATATTCTTCAAATCCTTCTGGCCCCATCTCGCGCCCCACACCACTTTGCTTGTAGCCACCAAAAGGCGCATCCGGGCCGAGAAAATTGCCACCATTGACGTTTATCGTACCGGTTCGCACCTTACTGGCAAAATTTAGTGCCCGCTCTTCCGTGCCAGCGTATACAGCACCCGACAGTCCATAGGGTGAATCGTTGGCTATACGCAGGGCATCGGCTTCGTCTTCGTAAGCGATTACCGCCAGAACCGGCCCGAATATTTCCTCTTGGGCGATTGTCATACTGTTGTCGACGTCTACAAAGACTGTGGGTTCCACATAATAACCCTTGTCCAGATGTGCAGGTCGCCCGCCCCCGATCAGGACACGAGCCCCCTCTTCCTTGCCCTTCTCAATATAAGCCAATACGCGGTCGCGCTGCTTCGCACTAATCAGCGGACCCATCATATCGGTTTCACTTTCCGGGTCACCGTAACCCAGCATGCCAATGTAGGACTTGAGTATTTCTTCGACCTCGGCCTGCTTCGATTTCGGGATTAACAAGCGCGTGGTAATTGCGCAGCCTTGCCCCGCATTAGCCCCTATGGCAAAAACACCAAATAGTGAGGATGCAAGATCGGCATCCTCCAGTATCACCATCGCCGATTTTCCGCCGAGCTCCAAAAACACGCGCTTCACAGTATTAGCTGCATTTTTCGAGACATGCTTGCCAATGGCCGTTGAGCCAGTAAATGAAACCACGTCAACACGAGGATCGCTCGTCAGAAAATCGCCAATTTCTGCCGGATGGGATGCGGTTAACACATTAAACACACCTGCGGGCATTCCAGCTTCTTTGGCCAGACGACCAAAGAGGGACGCCGTCCACGGAGAATCTGGCGCGGCCTTCAGGACTACGGTACAGCCAGCGGCGAGCGCCGACATACATTTGGCAAGAATAATTTGGATTGGAAAATTCCAGGGGGTAATGGCGGCAACCACACCAGCGGCCTCCTTCCAAACCATTCGCCTACTGCGAACACCCATGACTTCATATTCACCAATATCGCGCCGCCATTGGAAATTCTCCAGATAGTTCAATACCCACTGCGTCATACCGACCGGGCCGTCACACTGTGGCCCCAAGGCAAAACAGCGGGTTGCGCCCACTTCGCGCATCGAAGCCTGCCGCAGGTCTTCAATATTGTCGTTCATCAATTGCACGAAACGCCGTAGGCTCTGCAGCCGCAAGGAATGATTCGTCGCCCACTCAGTTTCATCGAAGGCACGCCTGGCAGCGGCGAGTGCGCGCTCCGCATCATTGAGCGAAGCATCCGCAGCAACACCGATACAGGCCTCAGTCGCCGGATTCAAGTTGTCGTAGACGCGAGCATTCTCAGCGTCGGTTAATTCGCCGTCTATATACAAACGTTGCTCACCATAGTGCGGTTGCTGCATCAAATTTTCTCCCAACAAAATCAACTTGGTGAAACACCCTTAAGAAAGGTATTCCGAATTCCCTTTCGCACCTGTTTAGTCGAATCGAGCGGCAATTTAAGTTCTGCCGCCAAATCCAGTGCATGATCCAAATCCTTTTCGGCCAAGCCGGCAAAGGGCCCGAAAAAAGATTCCACTTCTTCGCTTGTGCAGCCTGCCAGCAACCCCTCTCTGCCACTAATAAACTGCTGCATCATCGGTGTAACCACGCCATTCGCCTGCCCGACTGCATATAGATCTTCCGGGTTTAAACCCGAATGCTTTATTAGTGCAACGCCCTCGCTGATTGCGGTAAACGCCGCATAATTCATTAAATTGTTGGCCAGCTTTAGCGCAATACCCGCACCCACTTCGCCACCGTGAACCACCTTTTTAGAGGTGCATTCAAACATCGGCCGTGCTTTGACGAGAACCTCCGGCGCAGCACCAACCATAATGCACAAGGTGCCGTCCGCGGCGCCTTGGGCTCCACCGGTAATTGGCGCGTCTATGATATGAATGTTTTTTCCGGCGCCGTCCCTAGCCCAACGCAATACATTGTTTTTGGTGACGGTACTGTGGATCGCGACAATAGTGCCCGGCGCCGCGTTTGCCAGGATGCCCTCGTCACCGTATAGCAGAGAATCAACGTCATTATCGTCGCGTACACAGACGCCTATCAGTTCGCAGTGCGCCGCTATATCAGCCGTCGAAGCCGCGGCTGTCGCGCCCAGAGCGACCATTTCTGCGATGGGATCCGACATCACATCATAAACGCTGACCGCCAAGCCTGCTGCTGAAGAATTTTTTATCAGGTTGGTGCACATGGGCTTGCCAATATTGCCCAGACCTATGTATCCGGTACGTGTCATCGCAGTTCGCAGCCTCGTTATGGTATTGATAGATTGCCGGGCAAAGTGACTTGCCCATGTTGTTTATACGCTATCATAGCGCCAATATTTTAGTAAATGTTTATTTTGTAATTTAGTTAATAGGTGTTACCTTAATTCGACTCGCCCACTCGGCTTTGAGGATCAACTCTATGAGCAAGGATACGAAGAACAGCCCCGACTACCAAAAAGGCGCCGACCGTATGAACGATATTTACTGCGGGATCGTGCCGGCCCCGCCAGAAGGCGCGGGCCGCTTTACCGACCTAATGGTTCCCCACTTGTTCGGCAAGGTGTGGGACGAAGATATCCTCTCTATTCGCGATCGCCGCCTGTTCACGATGGGCATCATCGCAGCAATGGGCGAGTACGATGTATTCACCATACAGGCCATGGCCGCACTAAAGCGGGAAGAGCTCACCGCAGAACAACTTAATGAACTCTGCGCCCACAGTGCTTACTATGCCGGCTTTCCACGCTCAGGTGGACTGCTCGGCGCTGTCGGAAAGGCGATTAATGCCATCAACGAGGAAAAGAAATAACGAGGGGAAGGCAAGTTAAGCGGGCTGACCCGGCAATATGGACGTACTACATTCAGCTGGGCAGCCACCCAATCGCGCTTTACCTTATTACGACGCTACTTTTGTCTAAACACAATATCGACAGATTTCATCATTGAATGAATAATTGTATTTTTCAGCCGAGCACCGATACCTGCTGAACTATCCGACAGAAAGGCTTTTCTGGGTGGCGTCCAGCGCACTGCGTCTCCTACTTTGATGACCCCCGTTCTAATCACAGTCGCGTTGACGCCCATATTTCTCCCCGTATGCTCATTCAGTGCTTTTACCACTTTCGCACTTTTTCCGATATGAGCCTGCGGCTGTGCCGGCGCAGAACAGCGCACCGTTCGGGTTTCGACTTTGATAAGGGCCTCGCCAATACTCAATGTACCTCCCAACCAGGTGAATTCATCAAAACCCGCTTCTCCTTCGGGACCGTCGATCACAATATTCGGCCTGAAACGACGCACGTCAAAATCGCCCTCAGGCTCAATCTCAGTCATGCGCCTTAGGGAGTTAGTGCTTAACACATGAAGTGGATAGGCATCGTAGTAGCGCCCCAGCGGAGTCACAAAGAGCATTAACTCGGCGAGTTTCGCCCAGGAAAAAGATGACATATCCGGCAAGTCCTTGCTGGCAAACTGCCGCTTTATTTCTTTCGCGCCCACTACGCCGGAAAGCCTGTAATGCCTCCAATTCGATTTGGGCTGCAACGAATGAAGGGACACCGAACTACCAAGCATGCCAGACAAAACTGACGCCAACTCTCCGTCAGCACTACTCAAGACCACGCCATCGGGAAATGTGATGTTTACCTCGGGGATGCTATCGCCTCTGGGCTCTTCGCGATAAGCTGCTGAGCACCGCAGCAATTTAGGTTTTTTACGCACGCCCGTAATTTCACCCGCATTATCGTCACGCACCGCCCAGAGCCTATCGCCGACAGCGCCATAGGAGGCAATGTGTAACGAGTCAACCGACTCGCCCACCATCGACTTTACGGGGTAGCGCCACAACTCTTTAACAGTTCCGACAATTTCACCCATACTGCTCATGGCTTTACTCACCTATCCCGGACGATTCAGTTAATGCTATCAGGGGTTGTTATGACTACCATCGCACAGGGGTGCGTTTTCCGTCGCTTTGCACCCGCAGAAAAAAACGCGCTTGCTCTTCTCAGCTGTGTACTTTAAAGGCTCAAAACCTGTGCCCTTATGCGAACCATCACAAAAAGGCTGTTTGGTGCTGCGCCCACAGGCACACCAAAAATAATTTTTGCCCTGTTCTACCTCGACAGGAAATGGAGTATCGGATGCTCTGACTACCTCGCTCATATGCGCTCTCCCAACATTAAGGCTTTATGGATTAAAGACGATAACTGCGCCTCATACCAAATCCTTTAAGATGAACCCGGCTTTCGGGAAATGAATATGCACCTCGCCAATTCGCCGATGTTCTCGCCGTATGACCCAACCGAGGTCATGCTCTCCAACCAGTAAACCACATACCGGATCTCTGGCGTAATCATCGGGTTCAATACTGACTTGCCGGGGCACCGCGAGAGCCTGCGCACCCAGCGGACGAGGGCTAGCCGCCTGGGCGAGGTCCAGGGCCTGGTCATCCGCAAATTCGATCGCCTCTCCCCGGCCAAAGGCCTGCATGCGCTGAAACCAACGAGAAACACCGGGCCATTCTTGCAGCAATTTTTGACCTTTGATATCAGCCGCCAGCCAAAGGCTGTGATATGCCGAAAAATCTGCCACGCAGGGCTCCTCGCCAAACAGAAAATCTTTCTCAAGCAGACTTTCCATTTGATCCAGGTGATTGCGCATTATTGCCTTGGCTTCTTCAGGCCTTACTCGATTCATTGTCGAGTTGCGCACCATGCCGGCACGGTCTTTTATGAAGCGCAGAGTCCGCAGCAAGGACGTTCGTTTTAGCAGTACGATCAAGGCACTCAGGCCGGCACTCGAATTAACGATCGCCGTAAAAACCTCGCCATCTGCTTTTCGCACAAAGGCCTGCACGTCTTCAGCACAGTTTTGTAGAGCAAGTTCAGGTTTTTCAGCGATACGTGCGATCTCGGTGGTTATCGTTTTCGTATCGCAATAAATATCGGCTCCGATCTGAGCCACAGGTATTTTTCGATAACCGCCAGTCAATATGTCTACCACCGGACGCGGAGGCATTTCCAGAACTTTGACGGATTTCCACGGTATTGCGGCATAAGCGAGCATCAGACGAATCTTTTCCGCAAACGGCGATAGCGGGTAATTGTAGACAATAAGGTCAGCCAACTTTTTCCCTCGAAATTTATTCCATATATACAACAGACTCTAGCGGACGGAGCATTGGCATACTCTACAACTCACAGTAGTCGAGACTATTTGAGCGACGGGAGCGTTGAACCTGAGGCCAAAGGCTGCACTGAAGTTTAACTTCAGCACACGCCGAGACAACGACACTTCATTTATCCGGAAAACTGCATCGCCCCGCCACTTTTCATGTGGCAGAACGATGCGTGAACTCGGTATAACTTATCGCTGCTGCATCAATTCATCAATAAAGCTATTGGTGAATACTCGATGGGGGTCGAGTTTATCGAGCCGCTTTATCGCAGTGTTCCACTTATCGTGCTTATGCTGCCCATCCGAGTGGCCAGCGGGGATAGTCGCGCTGATGTATGAAGTATCTGTCCATGCACCGTCTGCAGTATACCCCCAGCCTTTCGACCACTCCGGTCGAACAATTGCATCGACGGAGTCAAAGTGGGTATGAAACCACAGTTCCATCTCGGTATTAAATTCGTCGGACTTATCACTTCCGACAAAACTCAAACAATCGAACCAAACCGCTACATCCCATTCGGGGTGGTCATTATGCGTAGCGATCGCCGAGAGGGCCACGTCGTGCCCTGACATCGCGTCTACTTCCGAGGACGTATCCAAACCCGTCACACGGATTTCCACCGGCATATTGATTGGATACTCGCCCTGTGCCTCGTAGGTCGCAACCAGTGACTTATACTGCTCGGCAAAATCGTGGATAACGCGCTGCACATTATTGCGGCGCGTTACCACCGCATAGCCACTGGCCGTAACCCGCAGTGTTGAAGGCTTGATATACAACATCACCGTGCGTGATTTACCCCAAATGTCCGCCGAGTTCGTTGCAGCCAGACCAGCAACGCTCACGTTATACATCATTTGGCCAAATACCGGTGTTGCCTGCTTGTTTCCCCTTGTTAGCGAACGGCTCATCTCTTCAATTTCCGGAGGAATGTTGTCCGAGAACGGGTAGTTGTACGGCTCGCTTACTTCACGTGACAACAGTGGCTTGCTAGGACTGATAGTCCAGACCTTTAACCATGGCTTTTCGGTAAAGGGAAACCAGATAACCTCCATGCGGCCCGACTGATCCAGATAACGCTCTATCGTGCGGCCATTACTTCCGGGAGGCCCAAGCATTTCATCCGCGGTGATGTGAGTAAAGCTCTGGCAACGCACGTTGGCGTCAGCACCCACCTGCAAAACGGCTTCAACAATAAAAGCGCGCCCCAGATGCGCCGCAAGCGCCTGACAATCTCTGTCGGTACGGTCAAATTTCTTCAGCACATAGGCGTTAGACAGCTTATCCCACACCACAGCGCTTAGTTCGAGTACCAAGTTAGAAAGCGAGCCATAGGTATGGCCTGGCTGACGCGTTTCGCCAATGGCAGGAACGCCGGTACCGTGAGCGTCTATTGCCAGCACGCCGCCGATAGTGACATCGCCAGGGGCCGGAACGGCGGTCATGCCCAGGCTGTGACCTTCCAGATAGGCGAGCAAGTCTTCCATAAACAAACCACACTGCGCACGAACTGCCGGCGTGGCGTAACCTGCCACCAACTCAACGTGGGTCAGGTATTCGGTCGTGCTTACCAGCAGCACTTTGTCGTTGCAGTCAGTATCGGCTGTGACATGAACAGGCGACCAATTATGCATTGCACCGCGAGGACGCACTTTCCAGCCGTTATTCGAGGCCCAGTTCACGATGGTCACACATTCTTGCGAAGTACGAGGCGCACAAGTCCAAAGGTCATCAATGACGATACCCTTGGACCAGTTTTCAAAGGCCTGCTGAAACAGCTCAATGCCATCGGGGAAATTCGGTGGTGGAGTACAAGCAGAGGCTTCTGCCGCCGTCACTCTATACACCGGCAACCACGCGGCGGCTCCGGCAATGGCAGAAGTTTTTAAAAATCGGCGTCGAGATAGTTCGGACGAGGTCTGGCCGCAAGATTTGGAATCAGGCATGAAGTACTCCGCGCAGTATTCTAATTATTCGTTATAGTTTTTGTTAATTATTATTGCGAATCAAGCATATACCAAACTTGTTTGAGGGCCAAGCTCTCACACCACAGAACTGACTTCAGTCTGTGGTATTGTGTCGGCATCCACATATTTGCAAAGCTCCAGCCGAAGTCCGCGGGGTATGTAGCCCTTGTTACGAAGGTATTTTTTTGCCATGGCGACCTGAGTGTAGCCACCCTCAGTCTTTCCATGACTATCGACGAGCATCCAGTCTTCCAGGTCATCAAGTGATAACTCGCTTCGCGGGTCGGCCAGGCTGGGCTTCCTGCCGGGCCCCGTCGGTATAGACACCAAAACAGTCTTTCCGGTGATTCTATGCACGGCCACCCAAAGGTGTTCAATATGCCCATCGGCAGCTGTTACGGAAAAGCGCGCAGTCGCCTCTTTCTGACTGTATTTAACGCCATCGCGAAAGCGATCGAGCTCGGAGTGGGCCCGCGCTATGGCCTCTTTCACATCGGCTTCGCTGGGGTCAAGGAACAGTTGCGCATATTTGACGGGCATCATTCGCTCCCAACCATTGGCGAGCACGCACAGGCCTAGCAGGAGGTAGCCGACAGCGCTAATGGTATTCAGCCACCAGATACCGTAAACGCCGGCAGAAAGTAATATCGCCCCGAACAGGACTATTATGCCGCCCATCAACCGGCTTTTGACTTCGCTATTCATCGCTCGCCCTGTTTCTCCACTCGCGTATAAATCACTCGCATGTGCTTGATTGTAGCAGCTTATCAATATTAGGCATGCGCTACACTGCAATCATTCGGCAATAGCCGGACTCTAAAGTGTAAGGCGAGAGATAGATCGATGACTCATGCCAAGCCCTGTTCGATATTATATTTAATAAGCCGATAACACGACACCATTGTTACATGGCGACAGGGCAAACATAAGCTGGTTCAGGGATAGCCTGGTTAGGCGAATGCCGCTCCACTGACTATTAATTAAGAACGGACATTCGGATGCTAGGACTCGTCACGCAGGAGATTGAGGATGCTGGAAAAATCCTTTTGACCATTGCCGGCAATTCCATGGGCCGCATACAGGCTGCGTGCAAGCGAACCCATCGGCACTGTACTGCCACTCTGGAGACTATTTTCCATAGCCAGGCCCAGGTCCTTGATCATGAGGTTCACCATAAACCCGGGCTGGTAGCCCTTACTCGCAGCAGAATTCTCCTGCACTCCCGGGTAGGGATTGTAGACTTCCAGTGACCAGTTTCTACCGGAACTCGCCAGCATGATCTCAGACAGCACCTTGGGGTCGAGGCCATTATTGGCACCGAGCTGCAAGGCTTCGCTGGTACCGATCATATGAATCGCCAGCAACATGTTGTTACACATTTTAGCGACCTGACCCGCACCGTGATCTCCGGCCAGAAAGATATTTTTGCCCATCCCTGACAGCAATGCCTTGGCGCGTTCAAAATGTTCTGCGTCGCCACCGCACATAAAGGTCAATGTACCGGCCTGCGCAGCCGCCACACCGCCTGACACCGGAGCATCCATGGCAGCAACACCACGCATTGCCGCAGCCGCTGCCAACTTGCGCGCACTTTCCGCATCAATCGTGCTGCAATCCAGAATCAAGCAACCGTCGGCCAGCTGGGGCAATATGCCCGTGGCCTCATCGAGGTAAAGTTGCAACACATGCTTGCCAGCCGGCAACATGCTGATTACCGCGTCCACACCGCGCGCAGCTTCCGCCGCTGAGACCGCCACGTCTACACCTTGTTTTTTCACCGCCGCCAGCGCCGATTCCGCGAGATCGTATGCGATCACTTTATGCCCCGCTTTAGCGAGGTTGACCGCCATGGGGCCACCCATGTTGCCCAAACCAATAAACGCTACTGATGCCATTTAAGGCTCCTTAAAATGTCAAACCAAAGCTCTCACATCGAGGCTTGCGATGCAGTTAGGCCACCATCAAATCGGCCAGCGGGTTCTGCTCCCAGGGCGGCGTCATGAATTGCTGAATAAGATCCGCAGGCACCACGTCAACACTCTCGTATAACCAGCGAGGAGACTTGTCCTTGTCGATCAGCAAAGCGCGAACGCCCTCGGCAAATTCCGGATGGCGCACAACATTGGTCGATACCATGATTTCAAACTGAAAGACTTCTTCCAGCGACATACCACTGCCCCGGTGCAGTTGCTGCCAAATGGTATTGACCGCAATCGGTGAACCATGCTTTAAACTGGACTGAGCTTTTTGTATCCATTTATCGTCACTCTCGTGCGCCAAAATGTTCGCCACAACGTGGGCCAAATCACCACCCGCGCAGAGCTGGTCAATTTCCCCCCGGTGAATTGCCAGCGAGCTTTCCATTGTCTGCCCTTCAGCGCTCACCGCCTTGGCGGGGTTAAAGCCTTTCAACATATCGGACAGCAACTGCCGGTTTTGCTGCTCACT
>JBFJTG010000075.1:0-14895 GCA_041625575.1 Litorivivens sp. | reverse complement strand
TTTGTAGCAACTGACTTCTCGGAATCTGGTTCCGACATCGGCCCGATTCCGTCAAGCGGATCAGCTAGCTCTACCAACACCGGTACTCGCTAAGTACTAGAGCTCCACGGTTGAGTTTGGGTGTTCCCTCCGGGGAACACCTAGACTCAAAAAGCATTTCTAGCGAAGTAATTGAAACAATTGTAATCAGTCTTCAACGATTCGATTAGCATTTCTGTCTTTATTTTCACTTGTCACTCATGACAGCTTGTTGACGAGATTCGCTCACCTGACTGTTACGTTCACTAAGCATTGGCCCGGTTGTTTGTTAGCCAATAGTCTCGGTTCTGCAAGTCGCGGCGTTAGTTGATTTTCAGGGTGATTCGCAAAATGCAATCGCACCCGCTATTTATACCTTTAGATTCCTTTTGTTAGTCCGGCGCAATTGAAGCAAGTGAACAATGTGTTCTTAAGATATTGATAAATAATGGAAAATAATTCTCACCGTTCATCGGGGTAAACTTGGCACGAGACCTGCATTCTTCCTGTCAAGATTCAAAAGACGAGGCCGGAAGCCGGCCTAGACACTGCAAACGGTCCAAATTTAAACCTAAACGAAATTTTAATGTGATTAACGGAGCTACTGACATGAAACGCAAACTTACAGGCAGCGCAACAGGTTCTATCATACTGTTTCTGGCATCAAGCGTGCTGGCTTCAGCTTTGGGTATTCGTCAAGTGGATAGAATGAGCCTGGAGGAAGCGTGGGTTGCAAGTGCCGATTTAAAGATTGGTCAGATTATTACACCTCGATTTCTCAGCAAACAAAAGATTAAGCCGGTCGATGGTCAAGCGATGGCCGAGCCTAGTTCCTTGATTGGCAAAAGGCTCACGGTTGAAAAGAAAGCTGGTGAAGCCTTTGGCACTCAGGATGTTGTGCCTGTGAGAACGCCAACTTTGGCGCAGGCCGTTCCGGAAGGTCGTGTTCTGTACACACTGACGCCTGACCCATCCGGTATTCCGGTTTCCCAGCTACGTGGCGGTGACAGACTCGATGTTTTGGTAAGCAACCGCTTTGGTGTGACCTCAGTGGCTAAAGATGTTCGTTTGATTGGTGTCATGCGCCCCTCGCGCGGCGCTGCTTCTTCCGGTGACAAAGGCGTCATGAGTCTACTTGAGCAAAATCGCCCTGCCGCCGCTGCAGGATCTGGTGTAACCTCACTGGTAGTCGCAGTGTATCCGGAAGATATATACCCGCTGGCAAGCATTGGTAGTAAAGACAAGGTGAGTCTCGTACTGCACGGATCGAGGGACTTGGCCGACGGGCAGCCTTTGACTGTCAAGCCTGCGCAAACTCATCGCGAGATCGAAATGGTCCAGGGCCTGACCCGTAAAACCATACGAGTGCGAATCTGAGCGTAAATTCAGAGTTTTGGAATCAGGGGATGTAGCGTGGTTGTCATGAAGGATCGTACAGAAGGGAAGGATGAGGGGCAGGGTGTAGCCGATTACTTTAGAAACCTACGCCGCCTGGTGCACAGCAAACTGATTGACACCATTCAAGACGATGGCATTGCCAGCTTGAAAAGCCCGGACGCCATTAAGGAGCGGGTGCAATGGATTGTCGATGACCTCAAGGAGAGCCGTGGCGCTACGATATCGGTCGAAGAGCAGAAGCGCTTAGAGCAGGAAATTTTGCAAGAACTGGGTGGAATGGGGCCGTTGGCACCCTTGATGCTTGACGATGATGTCACAGATATTCTTGTGAACGGTCCACACGAAGTCTGGGTTGACCGCGGTGCAAATTTAGAACGTGTTGAGATCAGTTTTGACGACGACGCCCACCTGCGCAGGTTCCTTGATCGAATAGTATCTGCTCAAGGTCGGCATCTCGATGCGTCAAATCCGATGGTTGATGCGAGACTAGCCGATGGTAGTCGAGTGCATGCTGTTATTCCCCCACTATGTTCCAAGGGGGCCATTGTGTCTATTCGGCGGTTCCGCACGGATACCATCACCGGTGATGTTTTGATTGCCAGTGGATTCATGACTGAGGCGATGCTGCGTACGCTGCAGTGCGCGGTCGACGCGGGAATTAATATCGTCGTGGCAGGCAGTGCCGGGGCGGGAAAAACAACATTGCTTAATGTGCTGTCAAAAAGTATTCCCGCTAATCAACGTATAGTGACCATTGAAGAAACGGCAGAGCTGCGCCTGGAGCATCCCCATGTAATTCCGCTGGAAGCTAAACAATCCAATATGGAAGGTTTTGGAAATGTAGGATTGCGCGATTTGGTAAGGACTTCGCTAAGAATGAGGGCAGATAGAATTATTGTTGGAGAGGTTCGTGGTGGCGAGGTTATGGATATGTTGCAGGCGATGAATGTCGGGCATAACGGTAGCATGACCACCGTTCACGCAAATAGCAGTGAGGACGTACTAAGGCGTCTGGAAGCACTGGCGTTGATGAGCGATGCAGGCGTTCCACGAGAGTCAGTGCGGGATATGATTGGTTCAGCGGTGCAATTAATCGTACATGTCAGTCGATTCAGGGATGGTGGCCGGCGAATTACCAGCATAGATCAGGTGGTGGCTAAAGGCGAAAGCCTTACTGTGCAGCCCATTTTTAGGTTCGACGCTCAAGGCGTGGATTTGGAAGATAACATTCTGGGCGACTTTGAGCACACAGGATTAAAACCCCACTTTATCGAAAGCGCCAAAGCTCAGGGAATCCTAATAGATAGTGATGTAGAGGCGCTTTGGTCTGCGGCGGGAACATCATGATTGATTTGGTTTTGATTGCCGTATGTGTATTTCTGGCGGTTTTCGCGGGAATTCAATTCTGGCAGTCGCAAAAGACGTCGGACTCTGGCCCGGTTGTTTTGGAAGAAGATGCCCCGAAAGCCTATAAGGTATCTTCTGTTCGACAATCCTTACAGACGCTCAATATTGCGATTGAACCACTGGTGTTGATGGTTCTGGTTCTACTTTTCAGTGTCTGTGTGTTTCTGGTGTTTCTCGAGTTTTTCCCGGATGCGTGGACAATGGCCGCTGCTGCCGGTTGCGCGGCAACTATCATGGCGTATTTTCTATTGAGTGATCTGAGTCGCTGGGCTCGTTCGCGTTTTGAACAGAAGTTGATTGAGGCGCTGGATTTAGTGCAGGCCGCAGTACAAGGTGGTGTTTCCCCGCAGAAGGCACTGCGTGTTGCAGCAGATGCCACGAAAGGGGCTGTTGGCAAGGAGCTCCGCGAAGTCGCAGACCGACTTGGTTACGGGTTGCCGATTGATAAAGCGATGGAGCGAATGCAGTATCGTTATAACTCGGAAAGTGTGCGTTTGTTTAAGCAAGCTATGATTGCGAAATGGGAGTCTGGTGGCGATTTTGCCCCCTTGCTTCGTTCTATAAGTGAATTAATGCGTGAGCAGCTAAAAATCCGGATTCAGATTGCGGCGCAACTCTCCGGTGCCAAGTACGCGGCCATATTTACCGGTGCACTGCCGTATCTTTTGGTTCCGCTTTTTTTGTGGAAGCAGCCGGATTGGTTTGATCCTTTGAGAAATAGCGAATACGGCTCAACCTACTTGCTCGTTGCGGTTCTCTGCCAGGTATTCGGCTATCTCTGGTTGCGTCGTTTGTTGAGAGTAGAGCTATGAACGGTGGTATATGGTTTGATCTAGTGCTTGTAAGCCTTCTTGTTTTGATGGGATTTCTTGCATGGAATTTACGGCGTGCTGAGGCTCGCTCGGATGCGAACGAATCTTTTTCTGATTCACTTAAGGTGCAGCCTGAGAAAAAGCGCTGGAGCCCCTACCCAAGTAATATTATACGGCAATGCGGCTTTTCTCCCGAGCAAGCGAAATGGGTGTACTGGCCATTCAAATTGGCACTTGCCGTCGGTTTTCCAATGATTGTCGTGGAGTTAACCGCAGGCAAGGCCGAGTTAAGTTGGCTGCTAGGTTTGGCGCTTGTCGGGTTTTTCATGCCGGATCTTTACCTGTTATTAAGACGAAAGAATCGCCGTCACGTTATCGGTAACTCTCTGGGTTTTTTCGTTAGTTTACTGGTTATATACATTAAATCGGGAATGAGCCTGACACGCGCATTTGACCACGCAGCCAAGTACGGTTTGACGGAAGCCAACCCGCTAAGAAAAGAAGTCGATTTGCTTATTGAAGAAATAGCAGCAGGTCGTGAACGTGACGAGGCTTTTGCCTGTCTCGCCCAGCGAACTGGCGTTGAAGAGTTGCAACGTTTGGCTGCTGTTATGGCTGTCGGTTTCAGTGTGGGTTCGCCGCTAGCACAAACCTTGGATGCGCAGGCGGATTTACTCCGTGCAAAGCAGCGGCAGTTGGGTACCCAGCTGGCCAACCGCAAAACCATGGAAGCGATGCTGCCAATGATTCTCGTCTGCTTCCCGATGTTCCTTGTTTTGGTGTTTTATCCGGCGGGTTCTCAGGTTATTGAAGTATTTACATTGCTCAAAGAGCTTTTTTAGAGATTAATTCGGTGCCGTTATCGGTTTTTCACCAAAGAAACTGGATGTAGCTTAATGTCTTTTGTAGAAAGTAATCTTAAAAAACGCCAAATACCTCGGTCAAAGCAACGGGGTTTCATTATTACGATTGAATTAATACTCATCACGACAATACTGGTTATCGGTTCTTTTGTCGGAATCGTTGCGATTCGAGATGCGCTCGTTAAGCATTACGCTCAAAAGCAGTCCCGGGAGGTGTATGTTTCTGATGCCAGCGGCATTGTTCTCGGCCAGGCTGTCGATTACGACGAGCACGAAGCGCCGCGGATTCCCTATATTGATAGAACAGCGCCGGTAGATGCTGATGGAATTCGGCGAAATTACCGCGCATTGATTGGCGTTCGCGATGATCGCTTTACCGGACGCGAGCCGGTGTACTACCACGGTTTAAATTGTACCGGCACGCCGTGTATCAAAGCGTCGAGTGATGAACGGGCTGACAGTTACGATATAGCCGGTGACGGTGCTGCGGGCGCGGTAGGCTACCTTTACGCACTTCAGGGCGGGCCAACTTATGCCATTGGCAGTGCGCCCTCCGGCGTGCAGGGCTACCTTTACCGGCAAGGCACTCAAGCCTGCCCCTACACGCCGGATCAAATTCAGTCGCGCTACATATCGCAAAAAGTCGTGCCGGGGATTCCCTGTGAAAATGTGTCAGCCTCTTCAGGGTCAGCTAGCGCGGACACGACTGCCACTGCCACTTCAAGCGACGCTACCGCCGTGACTGATGCCTACACCGACTGTATTGTTGGGGCGCCGATAGACGGTGTGCTTTCCAGCTGCTCCTGTCCATCAGGCTACAATGAGCAAAACGACGTAATTTCTGCTGCAGATGCAGAAATTCAACAATCGATTGATGCTGGTATTACCGCGACTTTAGGCTTTGTAAAAGGTCTCCAGCCCTATCAAGTCGGCACAATCTGTTGCCAAGACGGATACGCGCTGGATGATACCGGCTTGGGCGACACCATAGCTTATGCCGTGATCGAGCCGGCACTACAGGACTTGGCGCTTGACGCAAGGAAACTGGCGCGGACATTAGAGGCCGTCAGCGCGGCACTACCTAATCAGCAAACAACGTTCCAGTGTTTTGCAGGTACACCGCCGGCTGAGCCCCCAGCCGAGCCACCATCGGAATCGCCGTCGGTCGAGCGAACACTTGTTCTAAAACTGGCAGAACCTGTAACTACCCCGGATGATGCAACGCAAAATGCTCTAGCGCCCTTTACGGCTCCGTTTCGTGTGAATTTACCGGCGAATGTTGCTGATGATAATTGGATCTATATTCCACCCGACGGGGAGGGCTAGTCCCAGTTTGCATTGCAAAATGAATTTCAATATGAGAAGTGCCGAGCCTGTAGAATATTATCTTATTGAATAGTTTGATTATTTTAGTCGGCATGTAAATTGCTTCTCAATGTGCACATAGTATTCTAAAGGACGTGCAGACACTTGAAGATTCCAGAGAAGCCAGTCGATGAATCGGCGCGATTACAGGCACTTCACCGGCTGAATCTGTTGGACACGGCTGACGAGGAGCGTTTTGATCGTATTACCCGTCAGGCTCAGTATGAATTTCAGGTCCCTATCGCTCTGGTCAGTCTCGTCGATAAGGAGCGACAGTGGTTTAAGTCCAGAAGGGGGCTAGATGCCACAGAAACGCCTAGAAACGTTTCGTTTTGTGGGCATGCGATCCATGGTGATGGCCCACTCGTAGTCGAGGATGCGCTTGAAGACCTTCGCTTTGCTGACAACCCGCTCGTAGTCAATGATCCCAAAATACGCTTTTATGCCGGCTGCCCTATTCGCAGCCCGGACGGCTACCGGATAGGTACGCTCTGTCTTATCGATAGCGTGCCGCGTCGTTTTGACAATGACCAGCGACGGGAGTTGAGCTTGCTGGCTCAGCAAGTCGAGCTGGAATTGCGTGAAAATAACAAAGGTCAGCTAATCAAAGCCCCCGCTGAACCCGTTCGGTTTGGGCGCTTTCTGTCGAGCAGGATTGGAGCCCTACTGGTTTCCTTGGCGATGTTTATCGGTCTATTGTTTCCCGTTTTTCAGTCTGATAGCCGCTACGTAGACTCAATAAAACTTGAACGAGAGAAAGCCGCAACGACTCAGCTCGCCTTACTAAGAGGCAATATTGAATCTGATTTGAATGCCAAAATTTATCTCGTTCACGGTTTGACGGGCATTGTTCAGATTGATGAATCACTCACTCAGGATCGGTTTCATCGTTTTGCGGAGCAGCTTGGTAACAATATCAAGGGGTTGCAAAGTCTACAGTTGGCCCCGAAGGGTATCGTGGGCTATGTCTGGCCCCTTGACGCAAATCGCGCGGCGATCGGACACGACTTGCTGGCAGACCCTTCGCGTCGTTTAGCTGCGCAAAGGGCTATAGAGGCGCGCTCGATTTGGTTGGCAGGGCCTCTAAATCTCATACAAGGTGGTCAGGCTATAATTGCCCGCTACCCGATATTCAAGGAAATAGAGGGCGAGGAGACGTTTTGGGGCTTCGCCACGCTGTTACTGGGTGTTGAGGACCTCATAAATAGTGCGATACCTACCTCGGTTTTGGAAAAATATCGGCTGGCTATCAGAGGCGTCGACGGCTTGGGTGAAACTGGCGCTGTATTTTACGGAAATGAGGAACTCTTTGCCGGGGCTAATCTTCGGAACGATATCAAATTGCCGTCGGGCAATTGGCAGATCGCGATCAGGCCGATAGTAGGCTGGTCTCCGAGCTGGCAGTTGCGCCAGGCGAGAATTGGAATGTTGGCTTCTGGTGCCGCGCTAGTTTCCATTATTCTTTATTTTCTTCTGCGCATCCCTGCGCGTTTACGAAAATCCATTCATATAGCCACGACTAACCTGGAGCGCAGTGAAAGTAGGTTCCGCGATGCGGTCGAGGCACTCTCGGACGGATTTGTGGTTTTCGATAGCGCCGGGAATCTGGCATTAACCAATGCCATATTCCAACGGCTATTTACCAGTTCCAACAGTCTACCAGCACTTGGCGCGAGCTTCGAATCATTGCTCGCCAGAGGTGTTAATGACGGTACGATTCGGGTGCCCGCTGGTATCGATAAGTCGGAGTTTATCGCGGCGCGATCAGATGACTTTTTCGCCGTATCCAGCCATTTCGAATTGTTGCTCGCCGATGGCCGCAGCATAGACGTTATTTTTTCGAGTATGCGAGATGGCGGTCGCGTGGGGTTTTTCAGGGATATCAGCGAGCAGAAATTGAATCAGGCGCAACTTGAAACTGAGAAATTCCGCGCCGAGTCTGCCAGCCGCGCTAAATCAGAATTCCTTGCTACGGTTAGCCACGAAGTCAGAACACCCTTGAATGGCGTTCTGAGTATGCTGGATATGTTGTCTGCGGACGAATTACTTTCGAATGACCAGCGAAGTATGGCGATTACGGCTAATGATTCAGCTGCGCATTTACTGGCGATTCTGAACGATATACTCGATGTGAGCAAAATCGAAGCGGGCAAGCTGGATCTCGAAGAGCGTCCGATGAATATTAACACCGTAGTTAAGGGCGCGGGCGAGCTCATTGCCCACCAGGCAGGCGAAAAAGGGCTATCGCTGTCGATTGAGGCAGACTCGAAACTCGACAATATTTTGGTGAAGGGCGATGCTGGTCGAATTCGTCAAGTTATTCTCAATCTGCTTTCTAATGCTGTTAAATTTACAGATTCTGGGAGCGTCACAGTCGGAACTTCAATGGTGGCATTAAGCGGTGACGATGTATCGTTCAAGATCACGGTTGAAGATACAGGGCTAGGATTTTCCGAATCGGACAAAGACACAATTTTTGAAGCATTTTCCCAGATTGACGCAACGGCGGATAGAAAGCATGAAGGAACCGGTCTCGGCTTGGCGATTTGTCGGAAGCTGGTCGACGCGATGGGGGGCGAGATTAATGTAAATAGCGAGCCTAATGTTGGAACCAGATTTGAAGTGGTTTTGAGTTTGACTGTTGATAAAGCTATTGCTTCTGTGGATGAGAGTTCAACAGAGGCACAAAAATTGATAACACCGGCAAGTCTGGGTGTCGAGAATAAAAAGCTATTGTTAGTTGAAGATGGCTTGACCAATCAGATAGTGGTTAAAGCAATGCTCAAAGGTACAGGCTACGATATTGATCTTGCAGAAAATGGTATTGAAGCAATTGCCGCGGTTAAAGCTCAGACCTATGACATCGTACTAATGGATATCTTCATGCCTGAAATGGATGGTGTAACCGCGACACAAGAAATTCGTCAGATTCCCGGTTGTAAGACCCTTCCTATTGTCGCGCTAACCGCAAATGCAATGGAGGGTGACAGAAAGCGCTTCGAAGAAGCGGGTATGAACGACTATTTGGCAAAGCCGGTTAAGCGCGATGATTTGTTGCACACCTTATCGCGATATGTATTAACTGAGGGTTGTGTCGCGGAAGATATCTCGACGCATTGAAAGGCAAAGTGATTCGCATTTTGATTCGCCGTCTGCCAATCATCACAAAGAAATCGTCATTGTATTCTGCGACTTTGTGTAAGGATGCGGGCTCAGTAGGGATTAATAATCAGCAGGACTGGCACGAGATTTGCTCTCCGATAGTTATGAATTTTATTTGAGGGTTTTAATCATGAGTGTAGCTGCGCTAGTGAGGGATCAAGAGGGTAACAACCCTGTTGTCGAGTCGGGACCGGTTAGGATTTCGCCGTCTTTTGAGGATATGCAGCGTGCCATTAAGGACGCGATCCAGTTCCAGCATTTCGCTATGGTTTACCAGCCCCAGTTCAGTATTTCAGATGGAAGGTTAATTGGATTCGAAGCTTTAATTCGGTGTATGTCACCAAATTTTGGTGTGATATCCCCCGCAGACTTCATTCCCTTTTGCGAAGAGTCCGGGGACATTATCGAGATTGGGCGGTGGCTGATCAGGCGCTCCTTGTTGGACCTTAAAAAGCTTCGCTCGCAGGGCTTACCAGATGTCTATATGTCGATAAATCTTTCGCCAGCGCAATTCGCTGAAGGTGATGTCTACGAGACGATAATGATGTCATTGCTTGAAGCCGGCTTACCGGCCTCGGCAGTGAAAATTGAGTTAACTGAAACTGCGATAATCAAAAATGGCGCTGTGATATCGAGAACTTTTCAGGCTTTTCAGAGTGAAGGGATTGAAATCTGGCTGGACGATTTTGGTACCGGTTTTGCGTCCTTGAACTTGCTGCGTGAATATAAAATAGATGGTTTGAAAATTGATAAGAGCTTTGTTGACGGAATTCATTTTGATGACGATGATTTCACCATTTGCAGTGCGGTCATCGCGATGGCTCAGCGACTGGGGCTTAATATTGTCGCTGAGGGTATCGAAAGCGAAGCGCAGCTGCAAATTTTGGGGCAGTTAGGCTGCGATTGCGCTCAAGGTTTTTTATTGGGTAGGCCTGCCAGCATCGACGATACCCTGCATCGTTGGGCTTAATACTCAGGCTTGATTCCGCTCTTCAATGGCGGCGCGAGTAAGATCGCAAATTTCGCTTAGGTGTTCCAGTAGGTGCAGCGCTTGTGTCTGATCCTTGTCTCTGGCGGCTTGCTCAAGCTCGAGTGTAAGCTGCTGTAACCTTACGGCTCCGCAATAGGCTGCGCTACTTTTGCAGCGGTGTGCACTGGAGGATATGACATCGAAATCGCTTATTTGGCCCTGAGGTGCGGCGGCAGAGGTATCCGCCTGTAGTTTTTCGATCTCTGTCAAAAACGCTCCCAATATCGCAGTGGCTGCTTGCTCCGAGGTGTCATTGACAAGCTGTTGCAGGATCGAATGATCCAGAACGGGTAGGGTCTTCAGGGGTGCAGTTGTGCTGCCTGTGTTCATAGGTGTACTCCGTTAAAATGCTGCAACTTTTACTTTTGTCCCGATTCATTGAGCGCGATGTTGCTTGGGCGAGCCTCAAATTGCATGCAAAATGAATTGCAAAATGCATATAAGTGGGTAGTCTTTAAGATATATTGCGATATCTTGTTTTTCCCGTTCGCTGCCGTCATATAGTGCATAGCATTGATATTATTGAATATCCTGGTTTCGATGCATGATGGTTTGATTATTGCTTCCCACTGAATAGGTCAATTTGCTATTTGTTAAGAGTAATGGAAATCGGGCTTTGTAGGCCAGAAGAGAAGAGAGATATATGACAGAGCAACCAGCCTGTAGAGTCTTTGTCGCGGACGATAGCCCCTCCAGCCTCATGGTTTGCAAGGCTCTGCTTGAATCTATCGGTTGTGATGTGACAGTGGCGGAAAGGGGGGATGAGGCCTTGAAGATCCTGCAGGATCAGGCATTCGATGTCGTTCTTCTCGACCATTATATGCCCGGAATGAACGGCGCTGATGTTGCGCGGAGCTTGACCACTGCGGCTGGCGCATCCCCGGGCGGCGGAGCGTCCGGGCGGCTCATCGCCTTGAGTGGTGCCGATTCGCAGGAGGAGCAAGCCCTGCTGCGAGACAGCGGTTTTGACCTGGTTTTGAAAAAGCCTGTGTCGCCCCAGATGCTTAAAGACTTAATCGGCGAAAGTCTTCAGAGAGGTGTTTTAATGTTTGATGATACTTGCGTAGATGGCCTGGTTTCAGACCTCGGTAAAGAGACCGCCGCGACGCTTTACGGTATTTTCTCGCAGGAATTGCAAGCCTTGGCCGCGCGGCTAGAAACGGCAATTGCTGCCAGTGAGGCCGACGAGGTTGCGGCGGTGACGCATATTCTCAAAAACTCTGCGGCCATGTACGGCGCAAATGCCGTAGCAGAGGCTGCCCGACACCTTAATGAAAGCCCGCCTGTCGATATCAGTCGGCTTCTCGAGCTTGCCGGTGAATTAAGGACTCTGTGCCTGAATACTGAATTGGCTGCTAGCAAACTATTTCCTTAGGAGGGAGCCACACATGAGTGAAACGCAAGAGGGTGCTTTGGTCTACGTTGTTGAAGACAGCCAGTCCAGCGGCGCGCTTTATTGTAGTTACCTGAATCAGGCCGGATATCAAACCAAGCATTTTCTGGATGGGCACTCTGCCCTGGTAGGCATAAAAGAGCGGATGCCCGACGTTATTGTGCAGGACGTTTGTTTACCTGATATCAGTGGGCTGGAGGTTCTACAGTTTGTGAATCGCCAGGACTCTCCAGCCAGGGTCGTTATCATTACGGCTAACAGTTCGATTGACGTAGCGGTAGATGCGATGCGACTTGGCGGCTTTGATTTTATCGAAAAGCCATTTTCGAAAGAGCGTTTACTTTCCGCCGTACACAGCGCGAAAGACCAACTGGAAGATGAGGTTAGCGGTAGCCTTGAATCACCTGTAGAGGTGGTTGCAAAAATACCCGACGTGGGTGTCAGGGGTTATTTTGTTGGTGACTCGCCGGTTATGTCGACAGTCTTTCGGCTTCTCGACAGTGCCGCAAAAAGTAAGGCCAGTGTTTTCGTTACGGGCGAAAGTGGTACCGGTAAGGAAGTCTGTGCACTTTCGCTGCACAAGGCTAGCGCGCGCAGGAATGGCCCCTTTATTCCCATTAACTGCGCCGCTATTCCGGCTGATTTGTTTGAATCCGAAATTTTTGGTCACGAAAAAGGCGCGTTCAGTGGTGCCGTTAATCAGCGCAAAGGCGCCGCAGAGCAGGCTGACGGTGGCACGCTGTTTCTGGACGAGCTTTGCGAAATGGATCTCAACCTGCAGGCAAAATTACTCCGTTTTCTGCAGACCGGAGCTTTCAGTCGTGTTGGTGGCCAGAAAATGTTGAGCAGCGATATACGTATCGTGTGTGCGACGAATCGGGATCCGGCAAAGGAAGTCAGTGAAGGTCGCTTTCGTGAAGATTTGTTTTACCGCCTGAATGTTATTCCTGTGCAATTGCCGCCCTTGCGAGACAGGGGTGAAGACGTCGTTCTGCTTGCGAAGCATTTCCTTGAAGAGAAAAGCAATGCTAACCATAAGTCCTTTAAGGGCTTCAGTGCGCAGGCCATCGACTTTATTCGCGGCTACGATTGGCCCGGCAACATTCGCGAAATGCAGAATGTTATTGAGAACGCGGTTGTTATCAATGAAGGTGAGTTGATCGAACTTGATATGCTTCCGGTTGTCGAGGGCGCTCGCAGAACAGTAAGGGCAATGCCACGAAAGGCAGACGCAACTGAAAATGCCGTAAGCCGGCAAATGACGCCCGGTGGCATGGAGGGGATCAGGCCTTTATGGATTGTCGAGAAGGAAGCAATAGAAAGTGCGATAGCCCAGTGCGAAGGCAATATCCCCTTGGCGGCTGCCTGTCTTGGCGTTAGCGCTTCAACAATTTATCGCAAGAAAAAAAGCTGGGAGAGCGGCGGCCACGGCATGTAGCCGCCGGATCTGGCGATCTTATAGTTCCGGGATTACACCGGCGAACTTGTCGATCATTCCCATAAACTGATCGGGCTTGTCCCACATATCCATTGAGACGCCAATATTACAGCGGTCAAAGCCTAGATCGCGATAGCGCTTCAGTTTGTCAGGCGTTGGACTGTCCATAACCTGCAGTGTAATTTCAATAGACGATGGATCACGGCCGTTGTCCGCTACCGCTTGTTTGAATTCGCTCACCGCTGTTTCGATATTGGGTAGGGCGACATCGACAGGAAACCATCCGTCAGCCCATTTTGCGGCGTGCT
This sequence comes from Litorivivens sp., assembly GCA_041625575.1. Classification (GTDB taxonomy): domain Bacteria; phylum Pseudomonadota; class Gammaproteobacteria; order Pseudomonadales; family Spongiibacteraceae; genus Litorivivens. Next base: position 1,701 of record JBFJTG010000075.1, on the reverse strand, counting down.
TTACGCCAAGTGGCCCCATAGCGCCGAAGACGATTTTCGGGCCTTTGGGTTGAACGGGTTTGGGTGCACTCCAGACTGGCTCGAATTTTATGTACTCGCCGGCGTAGCTGGCTTCCTCGTTTTGCCAGAGGCTGCGCATGGCTTCAACGCATTCACGCATAACGGTATAGCGTTTGTTCCAGGGATGCGGATTGACATTGGCAAACTCTTCCTCGTTCCACCCCACGCCGGTACCGATTATGACGCGACCATTGGATAGATGGTCCAGAGTCGCAATGGTTTTGGCTTGGGAGAAAACGTCACGCTCCATCAATAGGGCAATACCGGTTCCCAGTTTCAGTTTTTCCGTAACCGAGGCTGCTGCCATCAGGGACACATAGGGGTCCATCATCTCGCGGTAGGGCGCCGGCATTTCGCCGCCTGCGGGGTAAGGCGTTTTCTGGGCGCAGGGGATATGGGGATGCTCGCCATACCAGACTGACTCGTAGCCGCGCTCTTCCAGCGCCTTGGCCAAGGTGCGAGGGTCAGGATCGTGAACCGTATTCATGGAGCTGAAACCGAGATGCATAATCGTGTCCTTTATTGTGTTCCGGGCTGCATGCTGCAAAACATTTCGAGAGCAATGTTAAATAATAGAGCTTGGTCGCGTTGTCGTCAAAGCTAGCAGGGCCTTATTAGATCACCGCAACAGCGCTGCCGCCTCGCCTAAATGGCTTAGGGCTTCGTTTTGGGTGTAGACTGTGGATATCCCGCCTTTATACGAATGAGGGGGTAGCGTTGCGTAAAGTGGCTCTGATACTCGCAGCACTGATGATGTCGGCCTGTGCCGGCAGCCCCCCCTTATTGCCCGAACCGTTGCTTAGCCCTGATGAGCTGCTTGCGCAGCGGACAAGTGGTCTGAAAGCATTTGATTACCACGACGAGCGCCTCTGGCTTACTCCCGATGTTTCAATGCGCTCTTTTGTCGAATCGAATGTTCAAAAAACCGATATAGAGCGGGTGCCCAATACACTGCTGCGTGCCCTGCGCGAGGTGTGGACTCCGCTGAACTATGAGCGCTCGGCCAATTTCACAGCCAGTGAAGCCTTTCATGCCCGGCAAGCCAATTGCCTGAGCCTGACTGGGGTTGTGATTAGCTTGATGCGTCACGCCGGGGTAGAGGCCAGATTTCAGCGTGTTGAAACTATTCCGGAGTGGAATTTGGACGGTGACGCTGCGGTGGGCTCTCTGCATATCAATGCTGTGATATTTATCCGGGGGCGGCCCTTTGAAGTCGATTGGCTTTCGCGCCAGCCGCAGATTGGCTATGAACGTAAATATATGCTCAGCGATGAGGAGGCCTTGGCCGAATGGCACAACAATATCGGCACTGAGGCTTTGTTACGGGAAGAATATCCGCTGGCCTTTGCCGAGTTGAGTAGAGCCTTAAACTTGGCGCCTAAAGCTGCCCATATATGGGTAAATCTTGGGGTGCTATACCGCCGTCTTGGCATGAACCTGGCGGCGGAATCTGCTTGGCTGATTGCCTTGGAACGCAAGCCACGCCAGCTACAGGCAATGAGTAATTTGCAGGCCCTCTTCGCAGCAAGCGGTCGTCAGGAGTTGGCTGCGGAGTTGAATAGCTGGATTGCAAACTATCGAACGCGCAATCCCTTCTATCACTACCTGCAGGCACAAGAAGCAGAGCGCGCGGGGCGCTTG